>JAXHUC010000080.1:2504-30667 GCA_034189805.1 Cyanobacteriota bacterium | reverse complement strand
TCAAGTAAGTGGCGGTGTAGAAAATAAGTGCGTTATACTATGTTCGCATAATCTCACTTAATTATCGGCAAAAGAGCGATCGACTCTATTTAATTACCGAAATAACTATCGAGATCGACCGAGCAATGTCCAAAATTTTTACCACCGAACAAATCGATCGACTGTCTCAAGAAATCGATACCCAATTGCAAGAACTCAACGGGCAAACAAATCGCGAAAGTTTGCAAAAAGACCCGAGTATGTTCCCCATTTCCGGATTGTTTAACGATTTGCCCGAAAAACAGAGTCGGGCGATCGAAAAAGTTACGAAAGAAAGACCAGAAAGTTTCTTAAGAAGATTTGGTACGGCTGCGAAAAAAGATTTATGTGAAGAAGATGGAGTGCTGAACCAGCAGTGGAAAAAGTGGGGAGATTTGAGTAATGAGGATGTTCTCGAGAGGTTCGGTATCATTTTAGTTGCAATGGGAATTCCTGTAGCGGCAGTGGAAACATTAGCAGTATCGTTAGCAGTGATCGTCCTTCATCTGACAGTGAAAACCTTTTGCGAAGAATACGGCGAGAAATCGGAAGAGGCGTAAGATATTTTTATATTTGTGTAGGGGCGGGTTTAGCGATAACTCACTTGGATTTGCGGAATGATGATTCTCAAAACCCGCCCTGGGATCGCAATGGGGTCGGGGCGGGTTTTGTATTCAGGTTTCGAGTCGGTCTCCCCAATGTCAATCGTGACCCTAGGGCGGGTTTTGTATTCAGGTTTCGAGTCGGTCTCCCCAATGTCAATCGTGACCCTAGGGCGGGTTTTGTATTCAGATTTCGAGTCGGTCTCCCCAAGTCAATCGTGACCCTAGGGCGGGTTTTGTATTCAGATTTCGAGTCGGTCTCCCAAAGTCTAGCTAAACCCGCCCCTACAGAACCTGCCCCTACAGAACCTTTGGCGATGCTACGTTTTTGAGAATTGAGATAAATTGGGTTGTATCTGCCTCTTGACTGTTTACCCAATTTGTGTACATGGAATTAAATTTGTGGTTTCCGGAAGTCGCTCGGGTTATTGTCAGCTTTGATGGTGACACAACCGATACGCTGGAGTTCGTCTCGCCGATTACTCAAGCCGATCGCGATGACATTCGCTGGTATTTGGAAACCTACGCCGCCAGCTATGCGACGGATGTGGACGATCGACGCGCCACGCAAATCGCGCAAAAGCTGCCGCAGTGGGGCGAGGCGCTGTTCGATGCGGTGTTCCGTCACCGGGCGGCGCAGCGATTGTGCGATGATTTTCTCGATGAGGACGAACCGGGGAAGCTGCTGACGATCGCCGCCCGACATCCGGAGATTTTGGCGCTGCCGTGGGAGTTGCTGCGGGATTCCGAGGGGACGTATTTGCTACACGACAATCCCCGGATTTCCATTCGCCGCAAGCTTGGTGAAACGGATGAGGGCCGCGAGTCGTATCAGGTGAAGGCGAAGGAACGGTTGCGGTTGCTGTACGTGGTGAGTCGCCCCAGCGATGCGGGATTTATCGATCCGCGTGCCGAATCGCGGGGGGTGTTAGAGGCGATCGAATGTGAAGCTGCCGGACGGGTGGAGGTGGAGTTTTTGCGCCCTGCAACCTTCCGCAATTTGGTCACACGGTTGGAAGACAAGCAGAAACCTCCCATCGATATCCTACATTTTGACGGACATGGCGTATTCAATCGTAAAGAACAAGTCGGATACCTGCTGTTTACCCGCCAGGGAAGCTGGACGCAACACCAGGTATCGGCGGAACTCTTGGGAAAGCATTTGAGTGCTGCCAACGTACCCCTAGTTCTTCTCTCTGCATGTCAATCCGCAGCAGTGGGGGATGGTGAAGATGCGATCGGAACGGTGGCAGTTGGACTCAATCATGCGGGCATACCGACGGTTGTCTCGATGACGTATTCGGTACTGGTTGAAATGGCTCGATCGCTCTTTTCAACACTCTACCAAAATCTCAGTCGCGGTCAGGATGTGGGGACGGCACTGGATAACGCACGGGAGTTCCTACTGCAAAATCCCGATCGAGGATTGCGGCAACGGGGCAAACACCAGATTCCCCTCAAGCTGTACGATTGGTTCTTACCTGCCCTGTATCAGACTGAAGAAAATACCCCATTATTAACGCCTCAACCTCTCGCCACTTCTTCACCCTCAGAAGATACAAAGCCTAAATGGGGGAATTTTCCCCCACCCCAGAAAACTGGATTTTTCGGGCGCAGTTGGGAACTTTGGGACATCGAACAAGCATTTGTACGAGGGAAACGTTGTGTCACCCTCTCCGGATTCGGCGGACAGGGGAAAACCGAGTTAGCCCTAGAAGCGGGGCGGTGGCTGTGTCGTACCGGGATGTTCCGTCGCGCCTGTTTCGTGGACTTCTACCGCTACCAAGGGGCCGATCCCGTGGGGTATGCCGTCAGTACCCTAGCGACGGTGGTGGAGGAGAGTTTAATCGATGCCGAGGCGGCAACGGCAGTGCTGCACCGGGAACCGACGCTGTTGATTTTAGACAATCTGGAAATCCTGGAAGCCGAACCGTTGCGGGCATTGCTGGATGTGGCGAAAAACTGGTCGGAAGCGGGGAACTCGCGAGTATTGCTCACCACTCGCGCCGCCAACTTCCACCACCCCGACTATCCTACCGAAGGCAGTTATCGCCATTTAGCCATGCCCTTGGCGGGATTGGGGCGAACCGATGCCCTGGCCTATTTCCAGAGTTTGATGCAACTGCCTCCCGCCCCGAAATTCGATTTACCCAAACGGGAAGCATTGCTAAATTTGTTCGAGTTGGTGGGGTTTCATCCCCTGTCGATAAAGCTGTTGGCGCGGGAGTTGAAAGATCGGCGGATTGCCGAAGTGGGGGAGAAGTTGGAAGGGTTGCTGGCGGATACGTCGGTGGGGGACAAGGATCGGAGTTTGGTGGCTTCGTTGAATCTGTCCCTGGAACGGTTAGATGCCCAGTCGCGGCAGTGGTTGCCTCGGTTGGGGGTGTTTCAGGGTGGGGCATGGGAAATCATGTTGCTGTCAGTGACGCAATTCGAGAAGGCGCAGTGGCAGATTCTACGGGAGGGGTTGGAAGCTACGGGATTGATACAAGTGGAACCCTTACTGGACGTGAATTTTCCCTACATCAAATTTCACCCCACCCTCGCTCCAACATTGTGGAAACAGCTATCGGTAGAGCAATGGAATGCACTCCAACAGCGCCACCGCCAGCACTACTACCAAGTGTCGCGCTACTTGTACCAGCAGGATGACAAACATCCCCACGCCGTCCGGGCAATGACGCAACGGGAACTGCCCAACCTGATGTTTGCCGTCCGGGGGGCGCTGGTGGTAGAAGATGCGGATGCGGTAGATTTTGTCGAGAAAGTCAACCGATTTCTCTACGTATTTAGACTCCAGAGCGATCGCGCTCAACTCACCCAACTTGCTGCAGAATTAGGCGGAGACGTGGGTTCCCAGATCTGGTTTCTTGCCCAGAGCAGTAGCGGGGAACAACTTTTCAGTGTGGGACGCTGCGAGGAGGCGGCGCGGGTGTTTGCAGAGATTCTGGCAGGGTTGGGGGAAACCCCCAGTTACAACCGATGCCTGACGTTAACTCGCCTGGGACGCTGCTTGAGGAATCGTGGAATGCCAGCCGAAGCAGCTACCCTCTGCCGTCGGGGATTGGCAGAACTCGATCGACTCGACCCCTCCGACGGCGTGAAGCGACAACAGGGGGTGACACTGACCGATTTAGCAGATGTGCTAATGCAAATGGGAGAGTACGACGGGGCGAGGCAAGCCTACGAGGCCTCCCTGGAAATGAAACGAGAACTGGGCGATACCCGAGGAGAAGCAGTGGTGCAGTTGCAACTGGGAACCCTCGCCTTAGTGCAAAACAACCTTGCCGAAGCGGAACGACGCTACCAAGCTGCCCTGAAAACTTTCGGGCAACTGAACGAACCGGCTCGGAAAGCCCAAGTTTGGCATAATTTGGGGATAGTCTACCAAGAAGCCAGACAGTGGGAGGCGGCAGAAGAGGCCTGTCGGCAGGCGGCGCAGATTGACGAGAGTCTGGGGAACTTGCAAGGTGCGGCAACGACTTGGAATCAGTTGGCGAGAGTGAATGCACTGATTGGAAAACCGGAGGCGGCGGAGGCTTGGTATCGAAAGGCGATCGCAGTTTTTCAAGAGGAGAAAGAGGGCGATCGAATTAGTGAATCCAAAGTCCTCAATAACCTCGCCAACTTACTGCAAACCCAACCCCACCAACTCCCCGAAGCGCGGCAACTGGCTGAAGATGCCCTGGCAATTCAGGAAACCCTCGATCCGGCTGCGGCCGAGATTTGGAAAACTTACAATATCTTGGCCCAGATTGCCCAGAAGCAAAACGAACCGGATACCGCCCGTCACTATCGCCGCCTATCGCGGGAGGCGCGGATGGCATTTGCCGGAACGCAGTACGAGTTGCGGCGACACGCATCGTTGATTGCTGGGGTAGTGGCGGCTGTGGAGGATACTTCGGTGAGACAACAGTTAGAAGTCGTTTTGGACGGGGCGGACGATTTCCAGAAAAATCTGGTGGCGGCAATCCGTCAGATTTGGGCGGGGGAACGGGATGAGGCGGTACTGTGCGATCCATTGACTGGGATAGAAGCCCCGATTATCCGTGCCATCCTGTGCGGCATCGCCGATCCGGTGTGGTTGGCTGGCTGGACGACGAACATTCGTAGGGACTTGTAGGGGCAAAGCATTCGGGCGAATATTTATGAATTTCACCGGGATTGTGTAACCGAATGCTTCGCCCACCCCCCGCGATATCTTCCTGTCTCTGTATCCCTATTACCGTGCCAGGGTTTTCCAAATTGGGTGTACTTGACAATGGCTGCGTTTATCCCTGATACGGATGGGCGAAGCATTTGGATTTGTAAGGTTTCGTTTTTCCCAAGATTTATCCCTCAAATGCTTTGCCCCTACCGATACAAATCGCGACAGATGCCCCACATCTCCTAAGATCGATCCGGTCTCCCAGCACCACACAAACGCCCCAAAACAAAGCGATCGTCCTCGAGGTGAAAAATGCCCTGAGCTTCCACCAGCGCCCCAGAAGATACTATTTTCTCTCGCTCTTGGGACGATACGGATGGAATGGCAAAGGTCTCGAAGGGAGAGGCGATCGGATTGTCGGGATTCGTCGGCAACCCTCCGGCCCCAACCACGGTAAACCGTCCCTGCTGGCGCGAACTCGGGGTCAAACAACTGCGGGCGATCGTATTTCCGGCATCGAGGGTTGCCGAAGACAGTTCTACCAAACCGGAACTCGGGTCGATATCCGGGGTAATAATCGTCACCGTACCGCTAAATTCCCCACCAAGTTCGGAAGTCGCGGTGATGTCGCTGTTGGGGGTCAGTTCTTCTCGAAATTCCGTGCCGAAAAGGCCTTGGGTCTCGATCGTCACTCGACCGCCAAAACTTTCTTCAGCATTGGCAGTAATATCGCTATTTTCGAGGGCTACAAGAGTATCGGAGTTAATGGTGATGTTGCCTCCGGTGGCTTCTCCCGTGGCATCGGTGGTGATTAGACTACCTTCGAGCAGTTGCACGCTGCCGGCATTGAGGGTGATGTTACCGCGTTCTCCGGCAGTCGTCGTGGCAGAGAGTTCTCCGCTACGATCGAGTAAAATTTCTTCAGCAATAACCTCCAAATTTCCCGCTCGACCGTTTCCTTGACTGCTGACGACAATCTGCGCTCCCTCTCGAACGACTAGTTGGCGGGTTTCGATTTCCACATTCCCCGCATCGCCCGCCCCAAAAAATCCAACACTACCCGCAGATATGTCCGTCGGAATCCCACTGTCGGCAGCCATCCCACTCAGTTCGATGACATCGGCATCGATTTCTAGGGTTCCACCCGCTCCCGCACCGAAAGTATTGGCGGCAATAAATGCGCCATCTCGCAACGTCAGCCGAGGTGTCGTTAAACTCAAATTTCCCGAATCCCCGCCAGTCACGCTACCGATAATCATCCCCGTGTTAAAACCAATATTCGAGGCAGCCATCGCTGTGACCGTTTGCCCTCCGCGTAACTCGATCGACTCGGAGGCATTAACGGTCAAATTTCCCGCTCGACCCGAGCCAATCGCACCCGTCGTAATTTGGGCGCTATCTCTCAACTCCAGAGTGCGGGTGTCGATGGTTAAGTTTCCCCCATCTCCACTGTCGAGGGTCGATGCCGAAATTGCCGTGCCAATGGTCACAAACTGATTGATGGGAACGGGTTGGGCGCGCACGAGCCGAATTTCATCCGCTGTGATGGTTAAATCTCCCCCTCGACCTTCACTAAATGCAGTCGTTGCAATCAGTCCGTTATCCCGGACGAGTAACTCCGGTGTCGAAAGGGCGATATCGCCTCCATCTCCGGTAGTCTCAGACCCCGTCGTACTGGCCACTAAAGCGGCCGTCACTTCAATGCGCTCTGAAGCATCGATACTCAAGACTCCCACATTCCCCGCACCGGTTCCCAGCACCCCGGTGAAAATCGAGGCATTGTTGCGAGCGATGAGTTCGGGAGTTTCGACGAAAATCGTCCCGGCATCCCCCATGTCGAAGGTGATATTAAACAAACCGGTAATGGGAGTATTGGGGCTGCCCGGATCGGCTGTCAAATCTGGCAGCGCTTGGGAAAAATCACCCGTCCCGACAATTTCCACAGACTCGGACGCGCGAACGGTAATATCTCCTCCCGGTAGGGAACCCAGGGTGTAGGCAAATATCCCAGAGCCATCGATAATCTCTAAATTCCGCGCCACAACTTGAATGTCACCGCTGCCAATCCCCGAAACATCCAGAAAAGCGGCCTGTGTGAGTTGAATGTTGCTAAAGTCAGCCCCAATGCCGTACTCGAAACTCAAACCCCGATCGCTCCGGGTAAAATTCACCTCTCCTTCTCGAATGCCGCCGAGTTCGATGCGTCCTCCCGGTGTGGTGAATGGGGAAACGCCTTCAATCTCAACTCTCGGAAGACCTCCAGCAACCAGTTGCCCTCCAGAAATTGAGATATCCGACCCGATTAAGGCTAACGTTTGCCCGGTGGGGACGAACAACTCGGAACCGGAAACATCAATTCTGCCAGAAGTCTCTGAGTTGAATTGCAACCCCACGGGAACGCTGACAGTGAGTAATGGCGTATCGCTGCTGGTGGTAGCGAACTCGCTACCGTCGGCAAACCGCACTCCACTGGCCGTACTGGCGACGAAAGACCCGCCCACATCCAATTGCGCGTTGGCACCAAACAAAATTCCGTTGGGGTTGACCAGAAATAGGTTGGCGCTGCCGTTGGTACGAATTAAACCATCGATGTTGGAGAATTGCCCTCCGGTGACGCGAGTGATGATATTGTCGATCGCCCCAATATTCTCAAAATGGGCGGTTTCTCCGGTACGGACGTTAAATTCGCTGAAGCTGTGAAAGAGATTTTCCCCTGCCTGAGTGCCTCCAGTGATGCGTTGCAGATTACCTTGGGGGGTGACGATCGAATTTTGGGGTAGCGTTCCGTCGGGAATAATTTGAGCCGCGACGCGATCGCATGGGGCGATCGCCACTCCGGCAAAACTCACACCCATACTCAACCAACACCCAACATTCATCCAGCGCTCGAATTGCATGATTTTCAAGCGATCGCCATACTCAGTCTATAACGATTATTGGGATGTTTATCCTTCGAGAGATGAAGAACAGGGACGACCCAAAACAAAGCGATCGTCTTCGAGGCGAAAAATGCCCTCCGCTTCCACCAGCGCGCCAGAAGATATCATTTCCTCTCGCTCCTGGGACGATACGGAGGGAATAGCAAAGGTCTCGAAGGGAGAGGAGATCGGAGTATCGGGATCGATCGGCAATCCCCCAGTCCCAACAATCGTAAACCGCCCCTGTCGGCGGGAACTCGGGACTAAACAACTTTGGGCGATCGCATCTTCGGCATTTAATAGTACCGAGGAGAGTTCCACCAAACCCGAACTTGGGTCTACCTCTGGAGTGGTAATCGTCACCGTACCGCTAAATTCCCCTCCGAGTTGGGAGGTGGCGGTGATGTCGCTGTTGGGGGTGAGTTGCTCTCGCAATTCCGTACCGAAAATCCCATCGGCGACAATTGCCACCCGACCGCCAAAGCTTTCTTCGGCATTGGCGGTGATATCGCTATTTTCGAGAGCCACCAACGTATCGGTGTCGATGGTAATATTGCCTCCGGTAGCAGACTCCGTAGAATTGGTGGTGATGCGGCTGCCATTGCGCAGGAACAGTCCATCGGTATTGAGGGTAATGTTGCCTTGTTCTCCCCGTGCCGTGGTTGCCGTGATTTCTCCGCCGCGATCGAGTACTATTTCTTCGGCAAGAATCTCCAAATTGCCAGCACTGCCACTACTGCGACTGCTCGCCGTTAGAGTTGCGCCATCTCGCACTTCAATTTGGCGCGCGTCAATTTCTACATTCCCCGCATCTCCCCCACCCAAAAAACTGATACTGCGAGCGGAGATGGAGGTGGGTAAAATCCCATCTCTCGAAACACCGCTCAATTCGATCGTCTCGGCATCGATTTTCACACTGCCACCCCGACCGGTACCAAAGGTTTCCGCCGCAATAAAAGCGCCATCGTCCAGGGTGAGCTGAGGGGTTGTCAAAATTAAATCGCCTGCCGCACCGGTGGTGACCGTTCCCGTTGTAATCGAGGTATTGATAAAGTTATCCGTAACTGCCGTGGCCTGCACCGTCTGACCACCCGTTAACGTCACAGACTCCGAAGCATCAATCCTCAAGTTGCCCCCACTTCCAGAACCGATCGTCCCAGAATTGATCTGAGCACCACCCTGTAAACTGAGGGTACGCGCATCGATTGTCAAATCCCCCGCATCTCCACTGGCAAGGGTTCCCGTGGCGATCGCCGTACCAAAGGTGAGAATGGGATTGAATGGAAAGGGTTGGGCGCGAGAAAGCTCGATGTTATCGGCTTCGACGGTGAGATCTCCTCCTCGACTCGGCCCTAATGTCGTCGTCAGCACCAGTCCGTTATCCTGTAGCCGTAACTGAGGAGTCGAAATGGCTAAGTCGCCGCCATCTCCGGAGACATTCGCCCCATTAGAAGTGCCAATCAAAGCTGTGGTAACTTCGATACGCTCTGAAACCTCGATGCTTAACGCACCCGCATCTCCCGCACTGACTCCCTGGGCACCACCGAGGATCGCAGCATTATGGCGAACGAGCAATTGAGGGGTTTTGACGATTAACGCGCCGCCATTCCCCGTGCCAAAGGTCAAATTGTACAAACCCGCGACACGGATGTTGAATTGATTCACATCTGTCGATGTAAATTGTCGTATCGTTTCCGGAAAGTCGCCGACACCCGAGATTTCGATCGATTCAGTCGCATTAACCGTGACATCGCCTCCTGGCTGAGAACCCTGAGTAATTGAAAACACCCGCGCTCGATCGCTCACCTGCAAATTCCGCGCCATAATTTGGATATCGCCACCTCCCGTCCCAGTGGTATCGATATTCGCGTCCCCTTCAATTTGAATATTGCCGAAGTCGGCGACGTTGCCATAATCGAAACTCAATCCTCGATCGTCGATCGCAATTCCCACTTCACCCTCCCGCACGCTGCCCAGTTCGATGCGTCCCCCGAGAGTTGTCGCGGTAGGAATCCCATCAACATCGATAAAAGGACGACCGCCAGCCACGAGAGTCCCGTCAGAAACCGTCACATCTCCTCCCACTAAAGCTAGCGTTTGCCGCGCGGAAACTGCTAGATTTGCCCCATTGGTGGTAATGCCTCCCACCTTAGACCCCACCTCAGACCCATGAAATTGCAACCCCACGGGAACGCTCACGGTGAGTAAAGGCCTATCGCTCGGGTCTGCCACGAACTCGCTGCCATCGGCAAACCGCACTCCACTGGCAGTACTGGCAATGAAAGACCCTCCCACATCGAGTTGCGCGTTAGCCCCGAACAGAATGCCGTTGGGGTTGACTAGAAATAGGTTGGCGCTGCCGTTGGTACGAATTAAACCGTCAATGTTGGAGAGTTGCCCCCCCGTGACGCGGGTGATGATATTCTCGATCGCCCCAGCATTGTCAAAATGAGTATCAAAATGGGCGGTTTCTCCGGTACGGACGTTAAATTCGCCGAAGCTGTGAAACAGATTTTCCCCCGCCTGAGTACCTCCAGTGATGCGTTGCAAGTTGCCTTCTGGAGTGACGATCGAATTTTGGGGTAGCGTGCCATCGGGGAGAATTTGAGGGAGAACGCGGTGGCATGGGGCGATCGTTGCTCCCACAACACCAATACTCAGCCAGCACCCGATCCAGCGATTGCTTCGAATCATCCTCAAACGGTGAAAACACCACAATTAGTTTATCCGGATTTGAGAAAGATATGGGGAGGTGAGGGAGATGGGGAAGGCTCAGATATCTGATATCTGTTGTCTCCCTTGTCCCTCTTCTCTCCGCGTCTCCCCATCTCCCCATCTCCCCATCTCCCAAGCCTTCTAACTATTCGAGTTGAGTTTTCCCCAATCCCGCACCACTTTGGTTACCGACTCGCGGGTGACTTCCGCCCCGAATCCCCAAGCGAGTAAGGTGAGATAATCGCTCCAGAGATTTGCGCCAAAGGTGGGTTGTTTGACGTATAGCTGAATGAAACCCAACCCCGATAACAAAATTGTGGCGATCGCGTAACTGGTGACTGAAAAAATTTGCAGTTGCACGGAGGCTTTCGAGGTGGACGCTTCTGTTGTCGGGTGGACGGAGGGAGGGGCAAAGACCAAGCGCGGAATCGAAAGCACCACATCCCGACCTCCTCCAGCCGTGAGGGGTTCGAGTTTGGAGATCGCGGTTTTCAGATCCTTAGACAGGATTTGATAGGCTTCTCCATCGTTGGGAACCATCGTATTGAGCTGAAGCGCCAAATTTTGCGTTTCCACTCGCCAAGGTTCTTCCGCTTCCCCCGGCGGAATGCGAGAGCATAACCCGTTGAGCAGCTTCAAATCTTCTTCCAAGAGCAAGTAGCGATTGAGATATTCGCCGCACTCGTCGAGTTGCTGTTGCAGGGCTTGGGGCGTACCGTTCGGGGCATCTTGAATCGCCCGATTGATGCGACGGCACACCGACTGAAGGTACGATCGCTCCGGAGAGAGGTTGCCTTCTTCCTGAATCCGCTGTACCAGGCGATCGCCGTAATCAATTTGAGCGATCCAGTCCTCTCGATGTCTGCGCCATCTCACCCAAATAGCTTCGGCGCGATCGATCGCTTCGCTGGCCACATCCCACTGTTCCCCTTGCAGCGCCATTTCCATATCCAACAAGTGCGCGTCGATTTGTGTCTGGAAGGAGGTGGCGCGGGCGAGTTTGGGGTCGGCACTCATCTGGGCGTGGAGTTGACCCATGCGCACCAACACCCGATCGCGGGGTTTCCCTTGGGCGCGGTAAGTTGATAGTCCCACCCCCAATCCGACTCCCGTCAGGAGAACGATTAAGGGAACGATCGGTGCGTCTTTGAGCTGGACGGTGAGGGGAACGGTTTGCTGACCGCTATCGGAGGTCAGCAGCAATTGCCCGTTATACTCGCCGCTACTGCTGATGCGATTGAAATTGAACTCTACGGGTAACGTGAGAATCGAATCGGCGTTGATTTTCGTTTCCGGTTCCCCCGCAACAATCGCCGCATCCGGGAACGTCGCTTCCCCACCCCAGGTTTCCAATGCCAGGGGAACCACTTGCAAGTTGTCTAAATCGCCCTCGGATTCCAACAGTAAATTGCGAGTTTCGCTCGCACCGCGCGTCCCTCGAACGATGAGGCGATTGGGGGAGATGGAAATCGGTTCGGGCGCGACCTCGTCGTCCTCGTCTTGGGCTTCTTCTTCTTCAAAATCATCTCGAAAATCATCTCGAAAATCGTCGTCAAAGTTCTGGGCCGTTGCCGGAACCGGAAGTAGCACCAACAGACACAAAAATAACCCCCATCTCCAGGAGGTTATCTTTTTGCGGGGATTGAGAGACTTGGACGTGAGATGAGATTTCATATGGATGGCAAATGGTTAGTCGTTCGTGAATTGCGGATGGAAGCATGACTGGGAACGGCAATCGGTTTTTGATGCTGGCGGCTTTTCATTCCCCGTTCCCCGTTCCCCGTTCGTCTGTTCCCTGCTTCTTTGGATTCGGGTATTAGGCGCGATCGAATAAAGCAGCGAAATCAGTTGTGACGATCGCAGATGAATCGTCTTCGGGTTTGGAAATCAGATCGAAGGCCCGATTGCGGGCGTTAGCTGCTTTCAAGGCCTGCACCACAACTTCGGCCACATCGGCGCGGGGAATGGAGGTAGGAATGCCATTGGGAGGATTTTCGAGCATTTCGTCATTTTGACCGACGAGGAGTTCTCGCTGACCTCCCGCGCGATCGAGCAGTCCTCCAGCCCGGACGATCGTATAATCGATCCCCGAACCCATCAGGTACTCTTCGGCTTTGCGCTTCCAGATTAGAATATTACCGTTTCCCATACCGTTCAAGGGGTGATTTTCGTTGGTTCCCCCCATCGAACCCACCAGCACGATCTGTTTGACTCCGGCCGCTTTGGCTGTATCGATTTGATTGACTTGCCCCTGATAGTCGATCGCTTCGGGCATTTCACCATCTGGATAGAAAAATTCCGGTCGCTCTCCCGGTTGGGGAGGGGCTTTCATTTGGGGAGCGGCGCTGGTTAAAATGACGAGGGCATCACACCCATCGAGCGCGGATTCGAGGCTGGATTTGTCTTTCACGTCCCCGAAGTAAAACCCGTCTTGGGAACCGAAAAGTTCTTGGGCTTTTTGGGGGGAACGGGCAAACCCAACAGCGTCAAATTCATCCGGACGCTGACGGAGTTTTTGTAAGACGAGAGAACCCGTGCGTCCTGTGGCTCCAGTAACGAGAACTTTTTTAAGAGGCATAACGTAGATGTCTTGTAGGGATCGACTCGAGCATTGGCTTTTGCATTATAGGCGAAACGGAGGTTTGGGGAGAGAGCTGGTGGAAACGGGGACGCGGTGACGCGATGACGCGGGGACGCGGGGATGCGGGGACAAGGTGGACAAGGTGGACAAGGAAGAGTATTGTATCTTGCATTCATTCTTCCTCACCTCCCCCAGCCTCCCCAGCTCCCCCAGCTCCCCAAATCTATGCCCCGTCCCGGTTATACCCTTCCCGTTTTTGCCAGTGCCGCTGCCGTTGCTGCATTGCGCCATCTCCAACAATATGAAACGCGGCAAGATAAGGCAACTCAACCCAGTGTGGCGATCGATTTACTCGACCCCCCTGAAACGGTGAAAATTCCCATTGAAAGCGTTGCCGCGCTCAAACCGGGAACGGCACTGGCCGTTTCTCGCAGCGATCCGGGGGATAATCTGGATTTGACTCGAAATACGCCAATTTGGGCGCTGGTTGAAATCCTGGCTAGCACTGATGACAAACGCGATGGCAATCCCGAAGAGGCGATCGAAATAGTTGGGGGGGAAGGATTGGGGCGCAATACGCAAACTGGGGAGGCGGCGGTTTATGCCTACGCGCGGCGCTTGCTGCGATCGAATCTGATGCGATATCTAGAGGCAGGCGATCGAATTCGAGCGACCATTATTTTACCTGAAGGGCGATCGCTGGCGTTGCGCACCTCGAATGCCGCTTTTGGAATTGTCGAAGGACTGTCACTGCTCGGAACCACAGGAATTTCCCAACCCCTCAGCGCGCCGGGACAACTTGAAGCTTACCGGGAAGAACTCCGCGCCAAATCCCGTCAGTTTGACGATTTGGTCTTCTGCATTGGGGAAAGTGGCTTGAATCTAGCGCGAAATTTGGGCGTTCCCCCCGATCGACTCATCAAAGTTGCCAACTGGATTGGTCCGCTTTTGGTCGAAGCTGGGTTACAAAAGCTCCAATCCATCTTATTATTTGGCTATCATGGCAAGTCGATCAAGTTAGCCGGTGGAATTTTTCACACGCACCATCACCTAGCCGATGGTCGGGCGGAAATTTTAACCGCTCATTGTGCTAACCTCGGACTACCCTCGTCTGTCCTGCGAGAAATTTTCGAGAGTGCGACCGCTGAAGACGCGCTCGAGTGTTTGCAAAAGTTGGATGCCCAAACCCACAGTAACTCAGTAATGAGAGTATACAGCTCGATCTCGGCAACCATCGACCGACGCGCTCGGGATTACATTCAAAAGCACAGCCAAGCCGAGGTTGAAGTTGGGTCAATTTTATTCGATCGCCAGCGTCAAATTATTGTCAAAAGTGAAATCGGTGCGGATATACTCGATCGAATTTGTTCCTAGGTCCAAATCGCTCTAAACTGATAGTTTAAATAGGCTTATCCGTCGTTTCTCGGACGTGTTTTTGAAGTTGTTGTCTTCACAGCGAAGTTTTCGATCCAAGACGTTGCCGACCTCGTTACCAGAACGATCGTCCCCGAGGGCGAGTTCTACCTAGTCTCTTCAGTTTTCTTATTGGCCAGAGATCGTTCCGGGTTCTGTTTCAGATAGTATCTCGTTTCGAGATTCAAGGAATATAACTCGATCTCGACACCAAACTTCTTGTATCTTTAACCCTAAAATCTACGCATCCCATGACCGTAAAAACTCACACTCCCCAGACGCTCCCCGATCCCCCCGCGAGCGAAAGCAAGTCGATCTTAGAAACCCAACGCCAACTGATTATCATCTTAGATTTCGGTTCTCAATATTCCGAACTGATTGCCCGCCGAATACGAGAAACCCAAGTTTATTCAGAAGTTCTCTCCTATCGCACCACCGTCGAACAACTGCGCCAACTCGATCCCAAAGGTATTATCCTCTCGGGCGGTCCCAATTCCGTTTACGATCTGGGCGCGCCCGAATGCGATCCGGGTATTTGGCAACTGGGAATTCCCATTCTCGGGGTTTGCTACGGAATGCAATTAATGGTGCAGCAGCTTGGGGGGAAAGTAGAACGAGCCGAGCGCGGCGAATACGGTAAAGCGGCCTTGCACATCGACGATCCGACGGATTTACTCACCAACGTTGACGATGCCACGACGATGTGGATGAGTCACGGGGATTCGGTGGTGAACCTTCCCGAGGGCTTCGAGATTCTCGCCCACACCGATAATACACCCAACGCGGCGATCGCCGACCATGAGAAACAACTCTACGGCGTGCAGTTCCACCCAGAAGTCGTACATTCCGTGGGTGGCTTGGCGATGATTCGCAACTTCGTCTACCACATTTGCGATTGCGATCCGACTTGGACGACGGAAGCATTTGTCGAAGAATCGATCCGAGAAATTCGGGCTAAAGTGGGTGAAAAGCGGGTATTGCTAGCTCTTTCGGGAGGTGTAGACTCTTCAACCCTGGCGTTTTTACTTCACAAGGCGATCGGCGATCGGGTCACTTGCATGTTCATCGATCAAGGGTTCATGCGCAAGTACGAACCAGAACGATTGGTGAAGCTCTTTTCGGAGAAATTTCACATTAACGTCGAGTATATCAACGCTCGCGAGCGCTTCTTGAAACAACTCGATGGTGTCACCGATCCCGAGGAAAAACGCCGCCGGATCGGACACGAGTTCATCCAGGTGTTCGAGGAAGAGTCCAAACGCCTCGGACCTTTCGATTACCTGGCCCAAGGAACCCTCTACCCCGACGTGATCGAATCGGCCGATACCAATGTCGATCCCAAAACCGGAGAACGGGTAGCGGTGAAAATCAAGAGTCACCACAACGTCGGCGGACTCCCCAAAGACCTGCGTTTTAAACTCGTCGAACCCCTGCGCAAACTCTTTAAAGATGAAGTGCGCAAAGTCGGTCGGGCGATCGGATTACCTGAAGAAATCGTCCGCCGCCATCCCTTCCCCGGACCGGGACTGGCGATTCGGATCGTGGGCGAAGTGACCGCCGAACGGTTGAACATTCTCCGGGATGCCGACTTAATCGTGCGTCAGGAAATTAACCGCCACGATATCTATCACGATTTCTGGCAGGCGTTTGCGGTGCTGCTTCCCGTGCGCAGCGTTGGCGTGATGGGCGATCGTCGTACTTATGCTTTCCCCGTTGTCCTGCGCTTTATTTCCAGCGAAGATGGGATGACTGCCGATTGGTCTCGCGTTCCTTACGACTTACTCGAATTGATTTCCAACCGGATCGTCAATGAAGTCGAGGGGGTCAATCGGGTGGTTTACGACATCACCTCCAAGCCTCCTGGAACGATCGAGTGGGAGTGAGGAAGAGAGGCTGGGGAAGCTGGGGAAGGTGAGGGAGATGGGGGAGGTGAGGAAGGTGAGGGCGAAAAATGCAAGATACGCGCATTCTTCCTGTCTCCCTTGTCCTTCTTCTCACCGCGTCACCGCGTCACCGCGTCACCGCGTCCTCCCATCTCCCCTAGCTCTCTCAAAATCTCGGGTTTGGTTTTTGGGTCGAAGAACTGAGTCTGGCTTGATGTTCGATATCGGGTCAGACTCGCGATACGAGATGCATCAGATTCTTGCGGGTGAGGACGTACTGCCAATCGTCCAACCCGATCGACTTAACGATCGCGCCGGAGACGTGAATATGAAATCCGATCGAATTGAAGCGACCAAGGTAATTTTGGTTGTAGACGATCGACACACGAACTTGGAAATACTATCCACCCTACTCGAAGCCCAGGGATATCGAGTCTGTCAGGCCATCAGCGGGCAAATGGCACTCACCCTTGCCCAAACCGTTCAACCCGATGCGATTTTGCTCGACGCGCACATGCCGGATATGGATGGCTATGAGGTATGTTCTGTCCTCAAAGCAGGCGATCGTACGCGCCACATTCCCATCCTCTTCCTCGGTCAGGTCAAAGACAGTGGAGAAATCGCACGAGCCTTTGCCACCGGAGGAGTCGATTATCTTCCCCAACCCCTGCCATTGCTCGAAGTGGTGGCGAGAATTGAAAATCACCTCAACCATCGGAGTTGGCAGAATCAGTTGCAAGCGCGCAAACAACAACTCGAATCTCAAAACCTCCAATTGCAAGAAGCCGTCGCTCAAGCGATGAAAGCCGAAAGCACTCTCAAACAGAACAACCAACAGTTAGAGAATTTAGCTTGTTTCGATAGCTTGACGAAAGTGCCGAACCGCCGCTGTTTTGACGAACGGCTAGAGCGAGAATGGCGGCGGTGCGCCCGAGAACGAGTGCCGCTGACTTTGGTGTTGATGGATATCGATTATTTCAAGCGCTACAACGATACCTACGGTCATCTGGCGGGGGATGCCTGTTTGACGCGAGTGGCTCAGGCCTTAGAGCGTGGGATCAAGCGTCCGGGGGATGTTATCGCCCGATACGGAGGTGAAGAGTTTGCCGCTATTTTGCCGAATACGACTTCGGAGGGTGCGGTGTTCGTGGTGCGGCGAATGCAGCAGGAAGTGCGAAACCTCAACATCGTTCGTTCGGATTCGGCGATCGCCGATCGACTGACCCTCAGCTTCGGTATTGCCAGCCAAATTTTCCACCCCAACGAGCGTCCTGCCACCCTCATTGCCCGAGCCGATAACGCCCTATATCGGGCAAAAGATCGAGGTCGCGATCGGTTTTGTCTGGCCCGAAGGCGCGGGGAGGGGGAGACGCGGGGACACGGAGACGCGGAGATGGGGGGATGGGGGAGGTGAGGGAGATGGGGGAGGTGAGGGAGATAGAGGAGATGAGGGAGGTGAGGGAGATGGGGAAGAAAAATGCAAGATACGCGCATTCTTCCTTGTCCTCCTGTAAGCCCACGCGCACTCAGCATTCAGCATTCAGCATTCAGCTATGGGAGCGGAATTAGGATTCATTGGTCGCTCAACCCATTGAAATTCCAGCTTGACTAGCTCTCACAAGCGCTCCGGCTGACGGCTGATAGCTGAGTGCTTACATCCCCCTTGTCCCCCTTGTCGCCTTGTCTCCCTTGTCTCCATCATCCTCCGCCCCACTCCAATTCAATCGAGGGGGCGGATGAAGTCTCGATTCGCCCGCGCCAGACAAATTTCATCGTTATCGCCGATGCTGACTTTCAGCCAGGGAAGACCGCGATCGTCGTTTAGGGTCACGAAACCGGCTGGGGTGCGATTGGCCATTAAGACCGTCCCGTAGTCGAAGCTGCGTACCACTTCCCACTCGCGAACGTTCATTAGCGGGAACTGCGCGTCAGGAGCGTACCACGCTTCGGGCATGTCTTCAGACCAGCGGCAGTTGAGACCGTTTTCGTCGGGATCGGTGACCGTCCAATATAAGTGGTCCGTGCTCAGATAGTCACCGTTGGCATCGTATTGTACGGGTGCAGATTCCGCGAGGGCGACGGGGGCGATCGCCGTGGAAACCAGTAATGCTGTTAATGTGAGAGATTTCATAGCCATATTTCTCAGTCGGGGCGACTGTCCGGAACTCATACTTTATCCCTCACGGTTGAGGGGTCTAGATCCGCATATTGACTATTGATTTTTGCGATCGATAGGACGGGGTGTTTCTGGCAGATGAGTTTTTGTGAGAAGAGTGCGATTAATTCGATCGATTCCCAGAGCTGCGCTAATGTTTATCTTAGGATGCGATCGACTTGATATTAATCGCTCTGTTTTCCCATCTCCCCAGACGTACGATATATACGATATCAATGCGCGATCGGGCGGGATATGGCGATCTCTTCAGTTTTCTCCCAGTTGAGATTAACCAGTGCTAACTTAAAAAGGATTGTGCGATCAACGTTACGCAACGCCCAGTTGACCTGAAAAACGAAACAAATTCACAAAATCGCTGATGTTGCAATCCAACCCCGTCCCCCCTGAGCCACCAATTGAAAATCGATGTCCCGAATGTCTGTTCCTCAAACTGGAGGGAAACCCAATTTGGACAGATCTCCTCAATAGAGATTACCGTCAAATCGAGTTGCACTTGACCCTCAACTTCCACGAAGAAGAGGTGAAACTTAAGTGGGGGTCGGTTTGGTTCGGTCTCAAGCGCGGAGAGCTGAGACTGAGATTGACTAACGCTCGCATTCCCTACGACGCTCGCAACTTGAACGACCTCTTAACCCTTTTGGTTTCCAAGGACATTAAAACTCAAGAGGGACGAGAGCATCAGAGCAATCTGGGGGGTTCTTTGTCTGCGAAGGAACCGAGTCTGAAAGCCAATGCAACCGAAAAAAGAACGACCAGTCGGACGGAAAGCTTTCAAGAAACCACCTGGCGAGTTTCAACCAAAGGGTCGGAGGAGGAACCGACTTGGGTTTTCGAGACGGACGATTTGTTCCTCAAAGGAACGCTACCCACGGAACTGCTGGCAACGATGGACGTGACGGCAAAGTCCTGTCGAGTCGAAGCGACGTTCGAGGTGTCCCGGCGAGATGTCTATTTTTCCAGGGGGGAAGGCATTTGGCTCAACCACCTGAGCCGCAACAAGCAGTTGGTCATCGAGAACAAACTTATTCTTTGGTGGCTTCGAGAAAAGCTGACCCCCTATCTGAGTCGGGTGGAGTTGCACTATGACTGAAAATCAATTGCCACGGGAACTCGAAGCTCAAATTCAGAATGTCATCGATGCCGATACCGATGACTTTATGACGCTAGCCGGGATGCTCGATCTCGATCCGCGTCAGGATTTGGTTGGAGCCGACCTGAGTCGAGCCGACCTGAGCGAAGCCATCCTGAGTGGAGCCAACCTGAGTGAAGCCATCCTGATTGAAGCCGACCTGATTGAAGCCGACCTGTGGGGAGCCTTCCTGTGGGGAGCCGACCTGAGTGGAGCCGACCTGAGCGAAGCCATCCTGATTGGAGCCAACCTGAGTGAAGCCATCCTGATTGAAGCCGACCTGAGTCGAGCCAACCTGATTGGAGCCAACCTGAGTCAAGCCAACCTGAGTCAAGCCAACCTGAGTCGAGCCAACCTGAGTCGAGCCAACCTGAGTCAAGCCAACCTGAGTCAAGCCATCCTGATTGGAGTCAACCTGAGTGGAGTCAACCTGAGTGGAGTCAACCTGAGTGGAGTCAACCTGAGTGGAGTCAACCTGAGTGGAGCCGACCTGAGTGGAGCCAACCTGAGTGGAGCCAACCTGATTGGAGCCGACCTGATTGGAGCCAACCTGATTGAAGCCAACCTGAGTCGAGCCAACCTGAGTCGAGCCAACCTGATTGGAGCCAACCTGATTGGAGCCAACCTGATTGGAGCCGACCTGAGTCGAGCTACCCTGAGTCGAGCCAATGTCGAGAATGCCCAATTCGGAGATAATACTGGGGTGTCCGAAGAAATGAGAGCCGACCTCACCCGGCGAGGAGCAATCTTTAACGATTCTCCAGGTTCGGGCAATCGCACCAGAATTCTTGTTCCCCGCTAGCATCAATTCCCTCTCACCGACAACCCCAACAACCGCCCCACCAACGGCAACACCGCATCCGCCCGATCGCCCTCAAACCCAAGGGAAAAACATGGCAAACTGTCGCCGCAGCAGGGGAACTACCGCCAAAAACCGAATTAGCACCTTGGCGAACAAATTTCGGGGCAACCGTTACGAAATGGCAAACCCCGTCAGTTTTCGCCCTTCAGAGGATCGATAACCCAATACGATATCCTGTTTGGGAATTCCAGCTTCTACCAACTCTCCGGCAATACCATCCTCCGTGCCATCGTGCTGAATCCACAGCCGACCCTCAACGATATCGACGTGCAACAGAGTTCCGTAGATGCGATATCCGTTTTGCCAACCCGCTTCCACCAAGAGGTAACGATCGCGCGGTCGATCGAAAACCAGTTCGACTTCCACGTCATCATCGCCATCTAAAAAGTCGGCATAGTCCTGAAGAATCTTCTCGACAATATCGCGATACTCGGTGTTTAATAAATCCATCGCTCGATCGTCTCCTCTAATGGATTAAAGCTGAATAAACTTATTCTAAAATTCCCCAGCTCCACCCACCGCTAACATCAATCCCCCCTCACCGACAACCCCAATAACTTCCCCACCAACGGCAACACCGCATCTGCCCGATCGCTCTCAAACCCCACCTCAACCTCCGGCACCACCGAACCCCGACAAACGCGCTGCCAAATTTGACGGCGTTCTGCGGGGGAAAACGTAGCAAACTGTCGCCGCAGCAGGGGAACCACTGCCAAAAACCGATCGTCACCCAGCGATCGCACCCAACGATCGACGACACCAAAAAGGCGATCGTCATGAATCAAAAACAGACCGCTATCCCCCAAAAAACCCTCGATCCAAGCCGCACTCCGCGCCGGATCGCCCGCAGGAGATAAAGCAAGTCCCATGCGCCGCAACGCCTTATCTGCATCGAAAACGCGGCGATCGAGCAATAGGCGACAACTGCATCCCGCCAACAATCCCTCCCCCCCGACGAACTGCATCAGCACCGCCATCCAGGATTTGAGGCGATCGTCCTGGGAAGGGGGTAAAGAAGACACCACCTCGTCAAACTGCCGCAATCGAGGGTAAATTCCCGCAGCCGCCTTATCGCTGAGGGGGGCACAGGCGGCAGGCAAGCCGATACAAATGCGCGCCACCAACCCATCGACGATCGCCCCCACGGCATTGCGATCGTACTCCCGCACGTTGCCGTAGCGCAGGACTCGCACCAACGGCGGCAAAGCATCCATCAAATGCAATACATCGCGGGTGAGGGCGGCTTCCGCTTGCAACTTATCCGTTAATTGGGCGATCGCCTCCGGGAGATTTGCCAGCAAAAAGCGATCGAGCAACTTCGTCAGTTCCGCCAGTTCCGTTGCCCTTGCCGTAAGCTGTCTGGCGCGATCGGTTGCTGCCTCGGCGATCGTACTTCCCCACCCCGAGGCTTCGAGTAACGTGGTGGCAAATTCCGGCTTCCATTCCAACTGCCACCCCTCCTTAAACGTCCCCAACCCCTGCGCTTGTTGGCATCTCCCCCAGGGAACCTCCAGCAAGTTCAATCGATGCAACAAATGGCTGCGTTTGAGATCGGTGGGTTTGCGCAAATCGAAAGTTTTACGGCGCTGCGTCGGTTCCGGTTTGAGGCGCAATTGCTTTTGCTGCTGCTGCAAATCCGCCATCAGCGGCGCTTGGGGTATTTCTGAGGGGACAGTTCCCAGGCGATCGCTAATTATCAGCCGATCGCGTATTCGTTGCATCGGCACGTCGCTACCGCCACAAAACACCGATCGAGTCGCTTCGTTGAGTTCCGCCAATCCCGGCATGGGGCGATCGCGCAATGCTGCCAGCGCTTCTGCCAACCGGACTGCTTCGATAGTTTGTGCCGACGATGCTTCAAAATCTGACCGTCGCAGCAGTCGCGCCACCTTTGTTAGCCAGCCGATCGCAATCTGGGAAGGATCGGAATTGGGAGAAACGGGGGAAACGGGGGAATTGGGGGAAACGGGAGAATTGGAAGAATATTTAGCCCCCGAAGCCTCCCAAGCTTCCGAAGCCCCCGAAGCCCCCGAAGCCCCCGAAGCTTCCCAAAGATACCGATACCATCCGGGCGATTCGATCCCCGCGCCGTAACCGCGCCCTGCCGCCAGTCGTCCGTAACTCCAGGGAACCCAGGTGGCTTGGGTGGGATGGGTGGGTAAATCTGCCAGCAGGGCCGCATCCTCTTCGGCTGGGGGCATCTGCGCCAACGCCGGAACGTGCCACGCCCCGCAGATTGCGGCAATTCGTTCGCCCTCCCGCGCCGCCTGCCGCAACCTCTGCCGCATATAGGCTTCCCGCGCCGCCTCTTTCAGGGCGATCGCATCTTGCCCCCCCTCGGCAACCATCTCCTCCCGCAATGCCGTCATCGCTTCCAAAATTCCGGCAAACAAATCAGTGCTATCCCGGCGCTGTTCCACCATCGCATCCCACCACCGTTCCCCATCCGTGTATCCCGCAGCCGCCGCCAGTTCGCCCAAAGGGTCGATTTCCATTCCCTCCAAACCACTCTGGGGCCATTCCACTCCCAGCCGATGGGTTTGGGGCAAATCCATAAACTGCACCCGAATCCCCCGCAGCACGCCGTAGCGCATCGCTTGCCATTCCGGGGAAAACACGGCAAACGGGTAGTACGCCGATTCCTGGGGGCGATCGCATCGATAGACCAACAGCGCCACCGGAGGCTGTAAATCCCGATGTACTGCCAGGGGCAAAATCCCATCGGCATCGGCAGGCCCTTCAATTAAAATGCGATCGGGTTGCAAAGTTTCCAACGCCTGGAGAAGACTACGGGCGCAACCGGGGCCATGATGGCGAATACCGAAGAGATGGATAGAAGACATGATTTGATTTGGGAGCTTCGTGAGGCTTCGGGGGCAAGAGAGGCTAAACTATATCCCAATTCTCTCCCTCTCCGCGTCACCGCGTCACCGCGTCACCGCGTCATCTCCTTCCCCCGTTTCCCCCGTTTCTCTCCTTTCTCCCCTTTCTCTCCCTCTCCGCGTCCCCGCGTCCCCGCGTCACCGCGTCATCTTCTCCCCCATTCCCCTCGTCCCCTCAAGACACTTCCGCCACAGAAACGATCGCCGGAAACTCATCCAAATGTATGTTCGCTCGTCCCTCCTTCACGGGATTCTCTCCCAACCCCACCCGGACAAATCCTTCGAGGATCGGGTGAGGTTTGTTCGGCCGAGACTCGAATTCGGGATGGAACTGAGTGGCGATGAAGAACGGGTGGTCTTTGAGTTCGATAATTTCCACCAATCGTCCGTCGGGAGACGTACCGCTGACCACGAAACCCGTCTCTAAAAATAGGTTGCGATAGGTGTTGTTAAACTCGTAGCGATGGCGGTGACGCTCGTAAACCACCTCCTGAGAATAGAGGGAAAAAGTGAGGGTATCGGGCATCAGCCGACAGGGATACAAACCCAGGCGCATCGTCCCGCCCAAATCCACCACATCCTCTTGTTCCGGTAAGAGGTGGATGATCGGGTTGGAAGTCTCGGGGTCGAATTCGGAACTGTTGGCCGACTCCAAACCCGCCACGTGACGCGCCCATTCGATCGCCGCGCATTGCATTCCCAGACACAACCCTAAGAACGGAATCCGGTTTTCGCGGGCGTAGCGAACGGCTTCGACTTTCCCATCCACACCGCGCACCCCAAATCCGCCGGGAACGACAATCCCCTGGACTCCTTCGAGATAGGATTTCGCATCGTTGGCTTCGAGGTCTTCGGAATTCACCCAGCGCAGGTTAATATCGGCCCCATTGGCTAGGGCTGCGTGGCGTAGGGCTTCCACCACAGAGAGATAAGCATCGGACAATTGCACGTATTTACCGACGATCGCAATTTCCACCTTCTTATCGGGATGGTACATGCGATCGACTAATGTTTGCCATTTCTCGAGCGCCGGAATTCGCTGTTCGAGGTGCAATAATTCTAATGTCGCCTGGGCGAGTCCTTCTTCTTCGAGAATCAGCGGCACTTCGTAGATACTGCGCGCATCTCGGGAGGTAATTACGCATTCGACGGGAACGTCGCAGAATTCTGAGAGTTTTTCTTTGAGGCCTTGTTCGAGGGGGCGATCGCACCGACACACTAACACGTCCGGTTGAATGCCGATCGATCTTAACTCCTTCACCGAATGTTGCGTCGGTTTGGTTTTCATCTCCCCGGCTGCGGGAATCCACGGCATCAGCGTCACGTGAATGTAACCGAGGTTGTTGCGTCCGACATCTTTGCGAAACTGGCGGATGGCTTCCAAAAACGGCAGGGATTCGATATCTCCCACCGTACCGCCAATCTCGGTAATCAACACGTCGGGATTGGTATTGCGGGCAACTCGATGAATCCGTTCGCGAATTTCTCCGGTAATGTGGGGAATCACCTGCACCGTTCCCCCTTGATAGTCTCCCCGACGTTCTTTATTAATCACCGCCTGGTAAATCGACCCGGTGGTGACGCTGTTGAGGCGGGACATCGAGGTGTCGGTAAATCGCTCGTAATGACCCAAATCCAAATCCGTCTCCGCCCCATCTTGGGTGACGAACACCTCCCCGTGTTGAAACGGACTCATGGTTCCGGGATCGACATTAATATAAGGATCGAGTTTGAGAATGGAAACCGAATAGTTCCGCGATTTGAGCAAGCGTCCCAAACTTGCCGCGACAATCCCTTTCCCAATACTCGAGACCACCCCACCGGTGACGAAGATAAATTTGGTCATCGAAACTTAGCTCTATTTCAGCCGTACTTAAGCATCAGGGTTCATTGTGCCACAGGAGGTGATGACCCGATCTCAATGGCGATCTCAATTCCGGCGAGGGGAAGTTTGACCTGGAGCGGGACTCATTCGTCAGCGAGGGATTCATTGAGGGGACTTAAAGGCGCAGCGAAACCGCGATCGCATTAACTGCTAGCTCAACCGCCAGTTCATTTCGCCAATTTTACTTTCTCAGTAATTTTACCAATCTTTTTTAGACTTGGGATAAAGAATCTCGTAAGACCTCTGCCGTTTTTTCAAGATTGGGTAAAGTTAGAGAATAGGCGAAGACGATCTATCTTTAAGTTTATCGTCATTTTTCTATAATCTGACCAAGAATAAAAATAACCTTTACTCGATCGTCATTCTATTGCTTTCAAATCGATCGATTTTTGTTACTACTCGTTGAATCGATCTCATAAAAAGCGATAGAATTTATTTGTTGGCGCTTCTCTTACTCAATTAAATAAGGATGATAGATACTCAGAAAACATTGAACTGAGAATGACTCACCGAAGGTAGAGAATCACCGAGATTGCAGGTACTGGGGTAGCAACTTTCATGAATCAATCGAAACTTAGAAGTTTTCGACAAAAAATGAAAGTCTGACCTGTTATTTTGTCTTTTCGCGTCAATTCCACCTGAAATTAAGGCTAATATAATTGTGAAAACAATCGCCCGAAATAAGATAGAAATATGAGAAATTTGCTCGGTTCGATCGGACATGACCCTAGAACTCCAATGCTATTTTAAATATCGCACTACCCATTTTATTTCCCATTAAAAAGAGTCAGTTTATCTAGATTGACTCTCGAACTCCGAACAAAAAATACATGGGATGCAGCGCCGAGAAGTTTCGTTCGAGGATTGGTAATAAAGGGTTGCCGTCAGTCGATTGTCAGGGATGACTCGCAAAAACTATTGAAATCGCATCGAGAGGCAACAACCGCGAGGAGTCTGGGAATCGTTTGGGTTGGCGATCGGACTTGGGGTTAGCACTGCAACGTACTTTTAACTCTATTCTTATATTATCTCGTGCTTTTACGGAGTTCATAGCGATCGAAATCTCCTTTTCTACGGGATCTTTCGGACATGGTAGGGCGATCGAAGTCACATTGATGCGATCGATTGAAGATACACTCAAACCCGATCGCCTCAACTCACCCTCCGACGAGAATCTCCCGTCAGTCCTGGGACACAATAGAGATAGCCTGTAAGCTCGCGCGCATAAGCGCGATCGGTCACCAGCTAGCTCGTCGATCGCCAAAATACTAATCATCTTGCGGTATCGAGACATTTTTTGACAATCGTTGCTTGTTATGAAAACGCCGAAGCGATACAACCATCGCACTCGATTGCTCAAAGCCGATCGTGCTGACAGCCTTACAGAGATAACCCGAGACCATTGAGCGAGGAAACCTGAATGCAGCGCACTCTCACCATCCCGATCGTGTTCCCGATTTTGTTCGTGCTAGTGGCGTGGACACCACTCGTTCGTGCCGACGATCCTGAAGATTCCCGCAAACTATTAGAAACTCGTCGATGCGAGGGTTGCAATTTGCGCAGCGTGGATTGGACGGGGGCAAACCTGAGTAATGTCGATCTTGAAGAATCCGACCTGTTCGGAGCAATTCTGACGGCAGCAGACTTGAGCCAAACCAATCTTGAAGAGGCAGATTTGCGCTATGCCAACTTGCATCAGACGAATCTAGTCGGTGCGAACCTTCGCAAAGCTAATCTCGCCTTGACAAATCTCACGGAAGCCAATCTCAGCGAGGTAGATCTCAGCGAAGCCACCCTAGAAATTGCCAACATGGTCGGGGCAAATTTGAGTGGAGCCAATCTTCAAGAGGCCGACTTGAGAAATGTTCGCTTGCGAGATGCCGATTTAAGAGGAGCCAATCTTCAAAATGCCGACCTCCGAGATGCCGACTTACGCGGTACGGACTTGCGCGGAGCCAATCTCACCGGGGCGAATCTCTGGGGAACGAATTTAGAAAATGCCGACTTAACCGATGTGGACTTATGCGGGGCGATTATGCCCGATGCCACGCCGATTCGATCGGGTTGTTTGGAAATGGAGACGCGGTGACGCGGAGAGGGAGAGAAACGGGGGAAATGGGGGAAACGGGGGAAACGGGGGAAATGGGAGAAACGGGAGAAACGGGAGAAACGGGAGGGGAAGATGACGCGGTGACGCGGAGAGGGAGAGAAAGGAGAGAAACGGGGGAAACGGGGGAAACGGAGATGGGGAGACAAGGAGACGAGGGAATATTTGACGTTCATCGTTCATCATTCATCATTTTTCTGAATTCCGAATTCCGAATTCCGAACTCCAAGCCCCCGAAGCCTCCCAAGCTCCCGAAGCTCCCGAAGCCTCCTACTGCTACAACTTCTCCCCACTGAGGATAAACATCGGGTCTACTGCGGCAAAGACTTGGCGAGTACCGCGCTTTTCCAAACGATTGACGGCGGACTGTACTACTTCGATATTGCGCAACTGCAACTGGGCAAAACATTCGGAAATGACGTACAAACTCTCCAGATTGCTCGCCGTTGCTACGATCCGACCTTGGGGGGGTAGGTACTGCCAGACTTGTTGTAGGATGGCTTGAATCGGGCGACCTCCTTCAATGCAAACGCGATCGGGATGGTGGGGCAGGTCTTGGAGGCATTCTGGGGCGCTTCCTTCAATCACTTCAACGTTGGTCACTCCAAAACGCTCGCAGTTGCGCCGAATCAGATTGGCCACGTCTTCATCTCGTTCGATGGCGACAATTCGACCTTTGGGACACAGTAATCCACTTTCAACAGGAATTGTTCCCGTACCCGCCCCAATATCCCACAAAACCGAATCGGCATCGAGCCGCAGTTGGGAGAGCAGCAACAAGCGGATTTCGCGCTTGCTCATGGGAATACCCGGAAGTCGATCGAATAAATCGTCGGGGATACCGG
>JAXHUC010000080.1:0-2404 GCA_034189805.1 Cyanobacteriota bacterium | reverse complement strand
CATTTAAAATGCTTAGAGCTGGAATTGTCGGACTGCCCAATGTGGGTAAATCCACTCTCTTTAATGCTTTGGTCGCCAATGCCAAAGCTCAAGCGGCAAACTTTCCCTTTTGTACGATCGAACCCAATGTGGGCGTGGTAGCCGTTCCCGACGAACGCCTGCAAGTCCTGGCCGAAATTTCGACCTCGGAACAAATCGTCCCCACGCGCATCGAGTTTGTCGATATTGCCGGATTGGTCAAGGGGGCAAGTAAAGGGGAAGGCCTGGGAAATCAGTTTTTAGCCAATATTCGAGAAGTCGATGCGATCGTTCATGTGGTTCGCTGTTTCGAGAACGATGATATCATCCACGTTTCCGGTTCGATCGATCCCTTGCGAGATATCGAGACGATCGATCTCGAATTGGGGTTGGCCGACCTCGACCAAATCGAACGACGAATTCTCCGCACTCGCAAGCAAGCCCGCAGCAGCAAAGACGCACAATTTGAACTCGATACGTTAGAAAAGGTGGCGGCGGTTCTCAACGAAGGCAAAGCCGCTCGTCTGGCCCAACTGAGCGAAGAAGAAATTGAGTTAATTCAACCGTTGGGACTGCTGACACGCAAACCGATTATTTACGGGGCGAATGTCTCCGAAGACGATTTGGCAACCGGGAACCAATGGGTGGAAAAAGTGCGCGAACTCGCTGCCGAACAAGACGCGCAGGTGGTAATTATCTCGGCGCAAGTCGAATCGGAATTGATTGAGTTACCCGAAGAAGAACGGGCGGATTTCCTCGATGCTCTAGGCGTGACGGAGGGAGGATTGAAATCGCTGATTCGCGCCACCTACGATTTATTGGGATTGCGGACGTTCCTCACCACCGGTCCCAAGGAAACTCGCGCCTGGACGATTCGCTCCGGGATGAAAGCCCCCCAAGCGGCTGGCGCGATTCATACCGACTTCGAGCGCGGTTTTATTCGGGCGGAAACGGTGGCGTACCGAGATTTGGTCGATACGGGTTCGATGAGTGCGGCCAAAGAGAAAGGCTTAGTCCGCAGCGAAGGTAAAGATTATGTCGTTCGAGAGGGTGATGTGATGTTATTTCGCTTTAATGTTTAAAGAAGAGGTGGGGGCGATGCCTCGATCGCGCTATGGGGATAGGACGATCGAATTGCAAAACAGATTGCAAAACACCAAGACAGAAGATTGAGGCTGTAGGTCTTCCACCGACTCGATTTCAATTGTTAAGATTCGGGAATTGCAACATGACTATTGATATTGTTGGGTTAATCGTCACCTTACTCGTTACCGCAGTCAGTTTCATTATCATCTCTTACATTCCCATTGGCGTAGAGGTGGATAGCTTTGGGAAAGCGCTGACATCAGCGGTCGTTTTCGGGATTTTGAATGCATTGCTCAAACCCGTTTTAGATGTTCTGGGGTTTCCTCTGGTGTTTCTCACCTTCGGACTGTTTGCCATTATCATCAACGCAATTATTTTCGGCATTGCCGCGTGGCTGGTGTCGGGATTTCGCTTGCGCTGGGGAATCTGGAGCGCGCTGCTCGGTTCGCTGGCTCTCGGTTTTATAAATTCAGTGTTATTTCAGCTGCTCGGTAACGCCGGAGTCGTATAAGCTACGGGGCGATTCGATCGCCCGTTTACCATCGGTTGAGTTGGGAAACGCTCGATTCAGCCGATGAAGTCTGAGATTTGCCAGCACGGATTTCCTCGAAAAATATACAATCAAGATCGGATCGAAATCGAAAGAGAACACTTCATTCAGACCACATTGATGCGGATCGCAAAAATGACGATCGATCCTCATCTCGGCTCGAACAAAAGATGTTGCACTCATGCCGATGTGAGATCTGGTGCGATCGTCTCCTAGATCTCGAACGGTCCAATTTTGAGAATAAGTAAGAGGAGAACCATGGAAGAACGGACGATAGACTGTGCCAAAGAGTGCGCCCAAGGCTGCGTGTTAGGCGAGAAATGCCCCAATTTACAATATGCCAGCCAGGCCACTCAGTTTTTAAACGATACGTCTTTAGATAAAATGCACGATATTGCGGAGGAAGCCCGCAGAAAGAAACTGACCGCTCCCCCGAAATGGGTGATTCCCGATTTTGGTGACGAATAAGCTCGCGAACGTCAGTTTTGGATAAGACAGTTTCCGGTAAAGGTGGGGAATGGAAAGCTGGGGTAGCTCTCGGGGGCTTGGGAGGCTTCGGGGGCTTGGAGTTCGGAATTCGGAATTCGGAATTCCGAAAAATGATGAATGATGAACGATGAACGTCAAATATTCCCTCGTCTCCTTGTCTCCCCATCTCCGTTTCCCCCGTTTCCCCCGTTTCCCCCGTTTCTCTCCTTTCTCTCCCTCTCCGCGTCTCCGCGTCACCGCGTCACCGCGTCATCTCTTTCC
>JAXHUC010000008.1:0-77608 GCA_034189805.1 Cyanobacteriota bacterium | reverse complement strand
CTCCCTCATCTCCCTCATCTCCCTCCTCTCCCTCATCTCCCTCACCTCCCTCATCTCCCTCATCTCCCTCATCTCCCTCATCTCCCTCATCCCCCTATCTCACCCCGCTTCCCATTCGTGGTAACGTGTACCTGCGCTGGGCATCTGGACGAATAGGTAAGGCGATCGAACGCGGGAAATGCGTCCGCTTTGGTCCGATCGTTCCACGGTCGCGCTTCGATCGATAATTGTCAGGCACTGAAGTTCTAGGAGAAGTTGAATGGTTCGAGAACGAGTTATACCGACCGTCGATTCCTCGACTCAAGAAGTAAGTCGGGAAGAGGGGCTGATACTCTACGAAGATATGATGTTGGGGCGCTTGTTCGAGGACAAATGCGCCGAGATGTACTACCGAGGTAAGATGTTTGGCTTCGTCCACCTCTACAGCGGTCAAGAAGCCGTTTCCACGGGCATCGTTAAAGCGATGCGACCGGGAGAAGATTTTGTCAGCAGTACCTATCGCGACCACGTCCACGCCCTCAGTTGCGGCGTTCCGGCGCGGGAAGTGATGGCGGAACTCTTCGGCAAGGAAACTGGCTGTAGTAAAGGGCGCGGCGGTTCGATGCACTTATTCTCCGCCGAACACAATTTACTCGGGGGATATGCGTTCGTCGCTGAAGGAATTCCCGTCGCCTTGGGGGCGGCATTTCAATGTCGCTATCGCCGCGAAGTCATGGGCGACGACAGTGCCGATAACGTGGTTGCCTGCTTCTTCGGAGATGGGGCGAGCAACAACGGTCAGTTTTTCGAGTGTTTGAATATGGCCGCGCTGTGGAAGCTGCCGATCCTATTCGTGGTCGAAAATAATAAATGGGCGATCGGGATGGATCACTACCGGGCCACATCCCAGCCGGAAATTTATAAGAAAGCCAGCGTCTTCGACATGAAGGGAGTCGAAGTGGACGGGATGGACGTGCTGGCCGTGCGATCGGTTGCCCAAGAGGCGATCGCCCGCGCCCGCGCCGGAGAAGGACCGACCCTGATCGAAGCCCTCACCTATCGCTTCCGAGGTCATTCTCTTGCCGATCCCGATGAATTGCGCGACCCGGCGGAAAAAGAAGAGTGGTTGGCTCGCGATCCCATCGAGCGCTTGAAAACTCATTTGACCGAACGGAATTTAGTGACGGCCGACGAACTCCAAGAGATCGAACGGCAGGTTCAAGCCACAGTTGATGATTCGGTGACATTTGCCAATAGCAGTCCCGAACCCGACCCGGCGGATTTGCGTCGCTTCATCTTTGCAGAAGATTAGGCAGAAGGTTACATCGACCCTTCGCAGTTATGGCTGTAGCCATAGCGGTTAGGACAACCCGAGTTCAAACGAGTATTTCTTTTCCTCCTAGCTCATTTTCACCGATGTCTTAATCCACGATCGGCTAAAGCCATAACTTTCCCCAGGCGGTAGCGGGTGGGTGAGATTTTTAGATCGCCCAGGTTCCCATCGACATTGAGATCGGGTTACGATTTAAAGGGTTGAGCTGACAGTTACGGGTGCTTTGTCTTGCGTTAAAAAATAAAATTCTCTCGAACCTCTAGGTTCCGATCGCCATCGCGGCTTTGAGTAAAGTTTCAACCTTCGGATCGCGCGATCCGAAGGTTTTGAATCTTGGAAACACAAACCTGACGATTTTCCCACGATCGAGAAATCGTGCTTGTCGAAACGTCGAGGAAAAACCGTCAAATCACTGCATTTCGAGCGGTTGAAACTCGAGCCGATCGATGACGTACAGGGGAATTTTAGCTTTAATCAAATTATGACCTGGACTCGACAAGCAATCTAGTAATGAACAGCCATACAATGGATGTCCCCAAGGGCAATCTCTTACTCGTTCAAGATCTGCCAAGCAAACTCCGCTCTATTTCTGTCACCCTTGGAGAAAATGGGTACAAAGTTCGCAACGCGATTAATGGTTCGATGGCGCTGGTAGGAGCGACTGCCACCCCGCCCGATCTGATTTTATTGGATCTGAACATGCCGGATATGAGCGGTCGCGAATTTTGCCAAAAGCTACAAAAAGACGAGCGAACTCGCAACATTCCCGTCATTTTTATGGGCGATCTCGATGAAGTTCGCGATCGAGCCGAGGCCTTATCTTTCGGTGGAGTCGATTACATCACCAAGCCATTTCAAGTGGCAGAAGTGCTCGCGCGCATCGACGCTCATCTGACCTTGCGCCAGCTCTCCGACCAACTCGCCGAGCAAAATATTTACCTCCAGCGACTCTCGGTTCAACTCGCCGAGCAAAACGTCCGCTTGCAGCAAGAAATCGGTAATCGTCGCGCGGCCGAGCAAAAGGAACGGGAGCGAGCCAAGGAAGCCGAAACCATGCGCGATCGCCTGCAACAAACGCAAGCACAACTCGCTCAAAGCGAGCGGATCTCGAATTTGGGAGATTTGACCCTGGCACTCGCCGACGAAATCGATCGCTGCGCCGATTCGATTTACGGCAATCTCAGATATGCAACCGATCGCACGCAAAATCTGTTGAACTTGCTCCAACTCTACCAACAAGAGTTCCCAGAGCCATCTGCGGCAATTGAGGCGCTTCTGGGAAGAATCGATGTCGGGTTGCTCCAATCGGACTTACCCGAACAGATGAACGTCATGCAGGGTAAAACCGAGAACATCTCCAAAATTGTCAAGTCCCTACAACAGTTTTCCCAATTGAGAGCCGAAGATATCCGAGCCATCGATTTGCACGACTGTCTCGATCGCTGCGTGGGGACCGTGCAAGATCGGCAAGTGGGCGATCGCGCCTCGGTACGCTTCTTTCGGGAATACGGTGACTTGCCTCGCATCGAGTGCAACCCCCGCCAGATCGCTCGAGTCTTTGCTGAAATTCTCGCCAATGCCATGGAAGCTCTAGAACGGCGAGAGCGAGAAGGCAAATCTCCGTTTCCCATTCCGATGATTACCATTTGTACCGAACGTCCCGATACCGAGCGGGTGAAAGTTACAATTACCGATAATGGGATCGGGATGAGCGAAGAGGTTTCCCGGCAGATCTTCAAACCTTTTTTCACCACTCAAACATCCGAAAAATTGAAAGGCGTGGGGATGGCGACTGCTTATGCGATCGTCGTCAGTCAGCATCAAGGAGAAATTCGTTGTTTTTCCACCCCTGGAAGTGGAACGTCAATCGAAATTGAAATCCCCACTCAATACCAACTCGAAGTTGAATAGACGCTTCGGGAGTGCGTCGCTTCAAAACTTTTTAAACTCGATTGAAATTCAATCGGTTCAAAACTATCTTCATTCGGGAAGTCTCAACTAGAAACGTTAATTTTAAAATTAAATATCCAAATTCTAATGAGTACCTCAAAAACTCAGCTCTCTAGAGGAGATATTCTTATCGTCGATGATACTCCCAATAACCTGCGCCTGCTCTCAAATATTCTGAGCGAATCTGGGTATAAAGTGCGGAGTGCGTTGAATGGAAAACTGGCTTTGAAAGCCGTTTCCGCTGCTGCGCCAGACTTAATTCTCCTCGATATTACGATGCCACAGATGAATGGTTACGAAATCTGTGCTTTCCTGAAATCCGATGATGAAACCGCAGGAATTCCCGTCATTTTTTTAAGTGCTTTAGATCGCAGCTTCGATAAAGTTAAAGCCTTTCAAGTCGGAGGAGTTGATTATATTACCAAACCCTTTCAAGTCGAAGAAGTGTTAGTGCGCGTTGAGAACCAACTGACCCTCAAAAAACTGCAAACTCAACTCGAACAGCGAGTCAAAGAACGGACCGCCCAGCTCGAAACCGCCAACCAAGAGTTAAGCCAAGAAATTATCAAACGCAAGCGGGTTCAGAAAAAATTGGTGCAAATGGCGCTCTACGACAGTCTCACCGGTCTGCCCAACCGCGCCTTCGTCCTCGAACGGTTGGTGCAACTGCTCGAGCGAGTCAAACTCAAGCCCAGCGAACAGTTTGCAGTTCTGTTTCTCGATTGCGATCGCTTCAAAGTGATTAACGATTCCCTCGGGCACTTAGTCGGCGATCGACTCCTGATCGAAATTGCCCGTCGCTTGCAATCGTCAGCCCCCAACGTCGAAACCCTCGCTCGGCTGGGGGGAGATGAATTCACCATCGTGCTGGCTGACGTGCGCGATCTCGATCGAGTGACCCAACTCGCCCAACGGTTGCTCGAGCAATTCAAACAGCCATTCCACCTCGATCCCCACGAAGTATTTATCAATGCCAGTATCGGTATCGTTCTCGGTACGGCAGACTACCAGCTACCCGAACATCTCCTGCGAGATGCCGACGTTGCCATGTATCGCGCTAAAGAAAAAGGTCGAGCTTGCTATCAAGTCTTCGATCGCACCATGCACGATCGGGTGCTGGCAGTGTTGCAACTCGATACGGATTTGCGACGGGCGATCGATCGCGAAGAACTCGTGGTCTACTACCAGCCGATCGTCAATTTAAAAACCGGTCGGATCGAAGGGTTGGAAGCTCTCGCGCGCTGGAAGCACCCCACGCGGGGTTTTATCTCGCCGATGGAATTTATCCCCGTCGCCGAAGAAACCGGATTGATTATCCCCATTGGCGAATGGGTGCTCGAAACCGCCTGCCGCCAGTTAAGAGAATGGCAAGCTCAACGCCGCCAACGAGACGATCGAACTGCCGATGCACCACCGCTAACCATGAGCGTCAATCTTTCGGTGCGACAGTTCGTCCAAGCGAATTTACTCGATCGAATTGACACCATTCTCGATCGCGCCGGAGTCGATGGCGGCTCTCTCAAACTCGAAATTACCGAAAGTGCGATCGTCGAAAATACTCGATCGGTTGCCACTCTACTCGCAGAACTCAAATCCCGTCAGATCGAATTAAGCATCGACGATTTTGGCACCGGTTACTCCTCGTTGAGTTACCTCCATCGTTTTCCCGTCGATACCCTGAAAATCGATCGCTCCTTCATCATGCAGATGGAGAAAGCTCGGAAAAATCAAGAGATCGTCCAAGCCATTGTCACCCTTGCCCATCATTTAGGCATGAGCGTAATTGCCGAAGGTATCGAAACCCAACATCAAGCCAGCCAGATTCGGACTCTCGGCGGTGAGTGGGGCCAAGGCTTATTGTTCTCCCCCGCCATCGATAGCCAAGCCATTGCCGATATTCTCGATCGACGTTACCGGTTTTAAGTGTGTCGATCTCGATTTGATTTTGATGGTTTTGACCCCCACGATCGCCCCAAGTTCGTCGATCTCTTTCTGCTATACTGAGTCCGGAAAACGTACGCAACCTCAGTTCGGAAACCAGATCGTTTCGGGCAAAGGTGGAAAATCGGACATCGAGTCCCAAATTACTGCCGAAAGCAACGAAGTCTTTCCTAACTCTGGAATAAATTGCCATACCAGAGACGAACTGACATCACCTCCCGAACTCTCGAACCTCCTTAACCCGAGCTGGCGTGACGAACGTCAGGACTCGATCGCGATCTCCGGACAGGCGCTTAAAATCCGTTTGTCAGAGTGTCACGCGCACGAGTCTCAGGTTTGAAACCTAGCTTCGCGAGTTTTCCCTTCAAATTCCTCCTGTCACTAGGGCGCGATACTCAACGTTTGGGGACAACCAGAGGGAGTAATGAATAGAGCCAGCTCGAACCATCACCGATGTCCCGACATCAGGATGCCCTTAAAGGAACGATCGGAAGTAAATTGGTCGAAATTCAAGCTTTGCGTCCTTTTCTCAGACGCAAATTTTCTCGACTTCCCACCACAGGAAGTGCGGAACCTCCACTTCCAGGTCGTATATTTTCGCAATTGCGGGAAGCCCGACTTGGCAAAGTCTTGAGAGTCCGTCTCCGGGAAAATACCACTTGTCCGGAACTGGTTCTTCGTAGATAGTAGGGACATCTGGGTGCAGTAAGAGTCCAAAAACAAATGTCCGGCTCTGCATAGAATCAATAGATACCTGTTACCGATCTAAATTGCCAAGAATTGTAGCTATGCCGAATCTATTTGCTCGAAATTGTGCAAAATTGAGGGGCGCGACGCAAACGAACTCCACCAGGTCAAACGAATCACTTGCTGCACCTCCATTGGCAGAAAGCGCGCGGCTTTTAAACAGCGCTTCTCGAGTTGACTCCAAACAGCAGCAGCCCTCCGAGCGTTCCGCGCGCCGAAAGCAACCCCGGAATTCGACCCGAGAAACCCTGGGCATTCTGTCCCTGGCTGGGTTTGCGTTGGGTTTGGCTGGCAGTGCCACCGCCACATCACCCCCCCAAGCCACCCTCAAATCGGCCAAAATCGCTCCCCTGGTTTCCCATCACTCGGACGACTCCGAACCCCTGGCGATCGCGCAACCGAGCAAAGAGAAGGCGAAAAAGAGCGACGAGATCGATCGCCCCCTATCGATAAACGACTCCAATGAAGAGCTAGCCCAAATTCAACCCATCGAACCCGAACGACCGGAATTTCCCGAGCTAGAACCCGCACCGCTTCCGCCTCCGGACGAATTACTGCAACCCTCCGATCCCGACGAACTCCCCTCCGAAGAAATACTCGAAACTCTACCGGGAACGATTACCGTCGAGCGTTACGAAGTCGTCGGCAGTACCGTGTTTACCCCAGCCGAGTTCGATGACGCTCTCGCAGAATACCTGGGGGAGGTATCCTTTGCCGAGTTGCTCCAAGCTCGATCGGTGGTCACCGAACTTTACACGGAAAATGGATATATCACCAGCGGCGCGCTCATTCCCCCCCAAACCTTAGATAGCGGCATCGTCACCATTCAGGTGGTTGAAGGTCGTCTCGAAGATATTTTGGTGACGGTAGACGGACGGCTCAACGAAGGTTACGTACGCAGCCGTTTGGAGCGAGCGACCGAAGCCCCCCTGAACGTGGAACGACTGCTCGAATCCCTGCAACTTTTGCAACTCAACCCCCTCGTCGAAAACCTCTCGGCCGAACTGTCGGCGGGGTCTCGTCCCGGTCTGAACTTGCTCGAAGTCGAAGTGATCGAAGCCGATACCTTCAGCGTCGATGTCTTTCTCGATAACGGTCGTTCTCCGAGCGTGGGCACTTTACGGCGCGGGGTCGAAGTTCGCGAGCGAGATTTATTCGGCCTCGGGGACAGCATTACCCTCAGCTATAAAAACACCGACGGAAGCAACGAGGGAGAAGCCCGCTATTCCATCCCCATCAACTCCCGCAACGGGACGATCGATGCGAGATTTCGAGCGGTATCGAGCGAAATTGTCGAAGAACCCTTCGATCGCCTCGATATCGAAGCCGACTCGATCGACTTTGAACTGAGCTATCGCCAACCCGTCTTGGAAACACCCACTCAAGAACTGGCTTTGGGTTTGACGGCCGCCAGACGAGAAAGCGACACCTCATTGCTCGGAGTCGATTTTCCCCTGTCGATCGGAGCGAGCGACGAAGGGGAAACCCGACTGTCGGTGTTGCGCTTCTTTCAAGAGTATACCGAGCGGGGAGCGCGGGAGGTGTTTGCCGCGCGTTCTCAGTTTAGCTTGGGCATTGATGCCTTCGATGCCACCGTCAACGGTATCGCACCGGACAGTCGATTTTTTACCTGGCGCGGTCAACTGCAATACTTGAAATTGCTCTCCGAATCGGAAAATGCCGCATCTTTGCTGCTGCGATCGGACCTGCAACTGGCTGCAACCTCTCTGGTTCCCCTGGAACAATTCGGAGTCGGGGGTTTTGAAAGCGTGCGCGGCTATCGCCAAGACGAACTGCTCACCGATAATGGCTTGTTTGCCTCGGCAGAAGTCCGCATTCCCATTCTGCGAACCTCCAATCGCGAAGGAACCCTGCAACTGAGTCCGTTCTTCGATGTCGGTACGGGATGGAATAACGAACTCGAGGGTCGCACCGAGCCAGATCCGACAACCTTAGTGGCGATCGGACTGGGGTTAGCGTGGCTGCAAGGGGATGATTTTTCCGCCCGCATCGATTGGGGGATTCGCTTAATTGACGATAACAATCCCGATCGCGACTCTTTGCAAGAAAACGGAGTTTATTTCTCCGTGAGATGGACACCGTTCTAAGGTTCTAAAGAAAGGGGGAAACGGAGGCAGGGGGGAAAACGGGAGAAACGGGGGAAACGGGAGAAATGGGGGAAGGAGATGACGCGAAGACGTGGGGACGCGGTGACTCGAAGAAACGGGAGAAACGGGGGAATTGAGATATCGTTGAAAAACTCAGTGTTCGTTGCCTCCGAGAGCTAACGAAGCCCCCGAAGCTCCCCAAGCCCCCGAAGCTCCCCAAGCCTCCCAAGCTCCCGAAGCCTCCCAAGCTCCCGCGAAGATGTCTTTGAAGATCGTCCCGTTGCGCGACGGGAAAACTGCTATTAGGGAAGCATTAGCATGAATGTCTCGAATCGAAACCGTTGGGGTGAGTTGGCTTGGCGATCGTCTCCACGAGGGATATGGCGACGGCCGCCATCGGGAGCGATCGCCACGATCGCAGCAGTTATTTTGTCGGCAGTTGGGTGCGGCGTGGGAAGTTCCACCGTTCCGGCGTGGGGTAAGGTTCCCGAAACTCTCATCTGGGAAGATAACCCCTTGGCAACTGCCACTCATCTAATCCCCTCTCCCCGTTCGGCAGGGGGTCGTTTGGTGCAGCAGGGACAAGCCTACTACCATGCCGGACAGTTCGCCCAAGCTGCTTTGACATGGCAGCAAGCTGTAGAGCGATTTGCGAGCGGGGGAAATCATCTCGGACGGGCGATCGCTTTGAGCGATTTATCCCTGGCTTACCAGGAACTTGGCGATTGGTCGGCTGCTTCTGGAACGATCGGTGCCAGCCTGGAGTTGTTGCGCAACGGCAACTTCGATGCCGAGTCTTCAGACTACCTGCGCGCTTTGGCGATGGCCCTCAACACCCAAGGTCGTTTGTTTTGGGCGACGGGACAGTCGGAACAGGCAATTTATAGCTGGCAGCAGGCTGGAGAACTTTACGATCGCCTCGAGTACGATCTGGGATCGTGGCAAGCGAAAATCAACGAAACCCAAGCCATGCGCGCCCTAGGACTTCAGTTTCGGGCGTTGGATATGCTCGAAAATCTCGCAGACACCTTAAAAGAGGAATCTGACTCCCAAACTAAAGCTGCCGGACTCTTCGTGTTGGGAAGAGCCTTGCAGACGGCAGGTCGGTTCGAGGAATCCGAGGTCGCACTCAAGGAGGGTTTGACGATCGCCGAGGAGTTGCGGTGGCATGAAGGAGCGAGCAAGATCTTGTTGAGTTTGGGGAATCTTTCCTGGGCGCGCCGCCAGGACGATCTTGCCCTCGATTATTACCAACAAGCAGCGGACTTCGATGAGTTCTCCCTGGTGCGCAACCAAGCTCGACTCAACCAGTTGAGACTGTTAATCTTTCTCGATCGCTTTTCAGAAGCAGGGGAGTTGCTCGATCGGACGGAGTGGGGGTGGGAAGAGCTTGTTGTCAGCCGTTCGGTGGTATTCGCCCGCACCAACTTCGCCAATAGCTTGATGTCCCTGGTATCAAAAACTCAGACCCAAACGGAATCGAGGCAGAAAGCATCGGAATTGCTCGATTTGGCCGCGCGAGAGTTAGCTGAGGCGATCGCCATGTCTCAAGAGTTGGGAGACGCACGGGGCGAATCCTATGCCCTCGGATATCTGGGCAAACTCTACGAACAGACTCAGCAAGATAGTTCGGCGATCGAAGTCACCCGCAAAGCTCTGATGCTCGCCCAAACGATCGAAGCAGCGGATATTGCCTATCAGTGGCAGTGGCAGTTGGGTCGCCTGCTCGATCGCACGGGAGAACGTCGAGGGGCGATCGCCGCTTATAGCGAAGCCATTGCCAGCCTGCAATCCCTGCGTCTGGATTTGGTGGCATCCACTCGGGACGTGCAGTTTTCCTTCCAAGAGGATATCGAACCGATCTACCGCCAGTTGGTGGATGTCTTGTTACGAGCAGCCCCTGGCGAATCGATCTCGCAAGAGGATTTGGCCCTAGCCCGAGATACGATCGAACAGCTTCAACTCGCCGAACTCGATAACTTTTTCCAAGATGCCTGTTTGCGACCCGAACCGATCCAAATTGAGGAAATCGATCGGCAAGCGGCAGCAATCTATCCGATCGTTCTCGATAAGCGGCTTGAAGTCATCGTGGCCTTACCCGACGTACCCCTGCGCCATTACTCGATCGCCATTGACGCAGCGGAAGTCGAAACCCTTCTTGCCGAACTGCGCCAGAAATTAGTCATCCGCACTTCTCGTTCTTATCAACCCCTCTCCGAACAGGTCTACGATTGGCTGATTCGACCGATGGAAGCCGATTTCGCTAGGGCAGACGTGAAAACGTTAGTCTTCGTTCTCGACGGACCGTTTCGGAACGTGCCGATGGCGGCTTTGAGCGATGGCGATCGCTTTTTAATTGAAAAGTACGGCGTGGCGCTGACTCCGGGTCTGCAACTGCTCGAATCCAATCCCTTTCAATCTACGGGATTCCGGGTTTTACTAGCGGCGTTGACCCAAGAGAGAGATGGATTCCCTCCACTACCCAATGTCTTGGAAGAAGTTGAGGCAATTTCCGCCCAAGTGCAGACGCGAGTTTTACTCGATGCCGACTTTACCCCAGAAGCGATTCAAGACATTCTCGATAAAGTGCCTTTCCCCGTGTTGCACGTCGCCACCCACGGTCAGTTCAGCAGCACCCTCGAAGATACCTTTCTGCTAACTTGGAGCGCTCGCATCGGCATTTTGGCTTTAGAACGACTGCTCAAATTAAATCGTCCCAACCCCGAAGTCAGCGCGATCGAATTGCTAGTGCTCAGTGCGTGTCAGACCGCCGCCGGGGATAAGCGAGCGGCATTGGGTTTGGCGGGAATTGCCGTCCGGGCGGGAGCCAGAAGTACGATCGCTTCGTTGTGGTACATTGACGATGCGGCAACCGCCCCCTTAATGGCTCAATTTTATCAATCTCTCGGCGGCGATCGGGCGACTAAAGTCGAGGCATTGCGTCAAGCTCAGATTAGCCTGCTCAAAAATCGCCAATACCGACATCCCATTTACTGGTCCCCTTACGTTTTAGTGGGTAATTGGCTGTAGAAAGGTGAGACGATGCGGTGACGCGGTGACGCGGTGACGCGGAGATGGGGAGATGGGGAGATTTGTAGGGGCGCGCGCATTTGAGCGACAAATTCTTGCAGACACGAAACCTCACTAATCCAAATGCTTCGCCCATCCGGGAGGCAGGGAAAGAAACGGGAGAAACGGGGAAAGAAGATAACGCAAGGACGCTCCAGAGGAGAGAATATTTGACGTTTATCATTCATCATTTTTCCGAATTCCGCATTCCGAATTCCGCATTCCAAAGTCGATTAAGAGCGAGGGTATTTGTTCCCCGATTTCAGGTTTGGCAGAGAGGATCTTGCAGAACTCGGAGGTAAGACGTATTCTGAAGCAGTCTCCGGGTTTGAAGTGGGGGCATGGTGGATTTGCCACCAGCGAATGGCAATGGCGATCGCGATCGTTCCCGTACCGAAAGCAAACAAAGAACCACTACCGTTGGCTCCCGAAATGGCCACATCAACTGCTCCCACGAGGAGGATGAAGCTAGAGATGGGTTCTTTGCGATAGGCGGACTTTAAGATTCGATGCAAGGCTGCATTCATCACAGATGTCTCGCTATAGGTCGTGACAGTTATCTATTGTAGATATACAATATCCCAAGATTACCCATCCGGGAGATTGGTTGACTTTTTGTGTTTAGTGTGTATGTTGATATTATACGAGTTTTGAAGTGAGTACTGAAGGTTGTATTAACTTTGTCAATCTCTCAATAATCCACTGAAAACACTCCCATTGGGGGCTTTCTCCATATCCCCTGCGTACGAGAGTTCGATCGCGATCGCTCAAAACTCCAGTCATCGACAACTGCAACGGTGCTGGATACGCACTGACGAACATGCCGTAATCACGGCTCGCGCAACTTTTTCCGAAGTCTTGAATTTACGTTGTTCGATCGACACGAAAGATCGAGGATTTCAGATTTCGATCGGATTTGAAGTTGCACCGAAGCGTTAATAGCTTTTAGCATCAGCGCGGCTTGAAGACGAGTAGCCGCGCCGATGAAACAGAAAAAGTACAGACAGCTACGAGAACTTATACAAGCACTTGGATTCGTGCGGATATTAGCAACACAAACCGTAACATAGCCAGTCCAGACGCAATTCTATCTCGTCCTTAAATTAAACCCAGCCAAGAGAGCAGGCCCTGTCCGGAAAGATATTCGATGGCTAAAGTCGCCACGAAACCGATCATGGCGGCACGACCGTTCAAGCGTTCGGCATAGTCGTTGAAACCGAACTTGGGTTCGGGGAGGTTGGGAGAGGTGGTCGGTTGAGGTTGGGTCATGGGTGCGCGTTTAAATTTACAATTCTTTGCATTTTCATTGTAAAAGAAAAATCGTCAGACGGAGCCTTTGGGAGTTGGGAGAGTTTCCGGAGAAATTGGAGATGAGGGAGATGGAACGTCCGGAGCGTCCCCGCGTCATCTCCCTCATCTCCCCACTACGGCAGCCAAATATCGGGTAAGAAGGTGCGACCGAAATCCCGTACCGTCCGATTGAGGTTGCGCAAAATTTGAATGTGAGGTTCGTCGGGTTCGATGGGTTCGATGTGGGCTTTTTGCCCCAAACCCATCCGCTCGATAACGAGATTTGCCGCCTCCAATCCGGTAACGTATGCTTTTTCTTGCGACCAAGATCCGTGGCGGTTGACGACCCAATCGCCGCTCATGTAGACGTTACTCAAACTCGTGCGTCCTCGGAGCAAGTATTGATAGCTACCGGGGAAAAAGTGCGTTACTGCTTGGCGAAGGCGCACGACCGATCGATCGATAACTTTTGCTTCCCGGAAACCCGGAATGCAGGAGGTGAGATAATTATGAACGATCGAGACTATTTCTTCGTCGTCGAGAGGTAAGAACTGATTGGCGTGGTAGAAATCTGCTTCGATAACGCTGCCGGGTTCGTCGCGCCATTCGTCGTGGAGGGCGTTGAGATCGAAAAACGTCCAACCGGTGGTGGCATCAAATCCAAAACAGGCATTCGAGGGTAAGGGAACCGTGACTTTGCGATCGAACCACAATCGCGTCCCCAACACGTCCACCGCCCCCAAATTGAACAGGTTGCGAAATTCCGGGCGGCTTTGCAACAGGGAACTCCCGGCAACGATTTTCTTCATCCCCGTAATCCCCACGGAAAAAATTACGGCATCGGCATCGAATACCTCATCGCCGCAAACCACCCCCGTCACTTCGCCCGACTCGTTCGATCGCAAATCGCTGACTCGGCGGTTGGTGAGAATTTTACCCCCGGCTGCGGTAATTCGATCGCACCAGGGACGGAAAATATAGTCTCCCACCGTTCCCCGACACCACACCACGTCAAAATCGGGCTGGTGGGCCAAGATGAAGTAATACAGCATTCCCAAGGCTGCTGCCGCCGAACATTGCTCGCCAGGGGCAAATAAGCCCACTAACAGCATCGGGTTAAACGCTTCTCGGTACAGGCGCGCCGATACGCCGAACTGCTTGAACAACTCCCGCGCCGTCACCCCGTCGTAGCGCTTCCAAGCTCGATCGGAATTATCGAAATCGATCGTGGCGTAGAGTAAGGGCAGTGCCGAAAGGCGATCGCTGAGGGGCAGTCGCTTGAATCGCGTGTAGAGAAACGTACCCAAGGGAGAAGGCAGGCGCGGTTCGTCCTGAAAAATGGGCGACTCGACTTCCAACCCCGCCGGAGAATATTGAGAAGAACGAGTCCAAGGGGTAAACGGACTCAATCCCATTTCTCGCACCAAGCGAAAAATATTGCGGTAGGGATACCAGAAGCCGTGGATTCCCGCCTCCACCGAACGGCCTCCCGGCGTTTTCCAACCCGCCACCAATCCTCCCGGTTGGGAACCTGCTTCGAGGAGGGTTACGTCATATCCTTGTCGGGCGAGGCAATCGGTGGCACCCAAACCCGCCCAGCCCGCGCCGACGACGACGACTTTTTTGCGTTCCAATCCTGTTGACATGAAATCTCGATCGAGTACTTTCGCGAACTCAGTTGCAGTGAACTTAATATCTGCATTGTGCCAGTACTCGGGATGCGATGCATGTTGTCGATCGATCGAGGATAATTTTTCCGTGCGCAGATCGCCCTTAGCTGGTATTGTGCTAAGTGCGCGTTTTATGCGCGTCCCCATTTGAGAAGAGTTTCTTCAAAAGCAGACCTGGTCAGAAAACTTATGGCAACACTTCGTGATTTGATGGCTGCCGGTGCGATCGTAGCGATTATCTTGAATAGTTGGGAGGCTCAAGCATCCGAAAAGACTCCTCCAGATGTGGCTCTTCCGTCTCTAGAGTCCCAGGATGATGTTTTAGTCGGTACAGAATCCTCCAAACTCGCGCCTAAGCCCTCATCAGCGTCTTCCCAACTCGCCCTTGAAGAAACACCCGTTCTCTCAGAAGAGGAAACTTTACCCGCGCTAGAATCGGGTGAGTCGATCGCCTCTGCAATGCCATTGGAAGTCGAACCTCCAAACTCGATATCCGCCCAACTCGAGGAAAGTGTCGCCGATTCACCCATAGACGCAACAGAAGAAGTTGAAGCGATCGAATCTCTCGAGGTGACACCCGTCGAAGCTGAGGAAGTCGAAATCGAGGAAAGTGCGATCGATGAAACTGAAGCAACGGAATCGACAGAACTAACGACCCCAGAAGCCGAAGTCGAAGAAAATACTTTAGATTCAGCTCTAGACGCAACAGAAGAAGTCGAAGCGATCGAATCCGAATCTCTCGAGGTGACACCCGTCGAAGCTGAGGAAGTCGAAATCGAGGAAAATGCGATCGAGGAAACTGAAGCAACGGAATCGACAGAACTAACGATCCCAGAAACCGAAGAGAGTACTTTAGATTCGCCTATAGACGCAACAGAAGAAGTTGAAGCGATCGAATCTTTTGAGGTGACACCCGTCGAAACTGAGGAAGTCGAAATCGAGGAAAATGCGATCGAGGAAACTGAAGCAACAGAAGAAACAGAACTAACGACCCCAGAAGCCGAGACAGAAGAGAACGCCACAGATTCATCCACAGAGACAACAGAAGAAGCCGCAGCCAGCGAAACAACCGAACCCGCAGTCCCAAACGAAATCGAAGAGAGTGCCGCCGATTCCCCCTCCGACGCGGTCGATGAAGCGGCTGAAGTCGCCCCACCTCCATCGTCTCCAGAAGCGCTCGTGGAGGCCCAACAATCGGGCTTGACCCCACTCACCGAAGAAGCCCAAGCCGTTCCGATTCCACAAGAGGTTGCCACGCCATCATTCCTCGACCCGAGTCCCAATCCCTTAATTTTTCCCACGCGACCGAGTGAAGTGGAAATACTGGTAACAGAGCCAATTTCTCTAGAGCAAGCACTGCAACTGGCGTTTCAAAATAATTTAGAGTTACAGCGAACGCTTCTGGAACTCGAACGCTCCCACGCAAACTTGCGGGAAGCCCAAGCCGATTGGTATCCCGATATCGATCTTCAAGTAGGTTTGACTCGGACGGATTCGGCTTCAGCAGAATTATCGATCGAACGGTCGATTGAAGCGCAACCTTTGAGAGATCCCGAAGAGATACGAGACCTCTCTCCCACTGTTTCGACTAACCTCACCGGACAAATCGGTATCTCCTACAATATTTTCACCTCCGGTCAGCGCCGCGCGCAAATTGCCGTAGCCGAGCAACAAATTCGATCGGACGAGTTGGAAGTCGAACGTATTAGCGAAGAGATTCGCTTGGATGTAGCCACCGACTACTATGACTTGCAGGAAGCCGACGGGAACGTGCGCATTAACGAGGCAGCCGTTGCCAACGCCCAGCAGAGTTTGGAAGATGCCGAAGCCTTGGAACGAGCAGGGGTGGGAACTCAGTTCGACGTATTGCGGGCCGAGGTGAACTTAGCCAACGCCCAACAAGATTTAACCGGAAGCTTGAGCGACCAGAGGGTGGCTCAGCGACAGCTCACTCAGCGACTCAATCTCAACGGACAAGTCAACCTCACAGCTGCCGACGAGGTAGAAATTGCGGGATTGTGGGATTTGTCCCTCGAACAAACCATCGTTGCCGCAATTAAAAATCGAGCCGAACTCGAACAGCAGCTGGTGCAACGGGAGATTAGCGAGCAGCAGCGACGGGTTGCCCTGTCTCAAATCGGCCCTCAAGTGACGCTGAGTGCCAACTACAACGTACTCGACGATTTAGAGGAAGATACAGGATTAGCAGATGGTTCTTCGATTCAGGCCACGGCAAGTTGGCGACTGTTCGATGGTGGAGCAGCTCGAGCGGCCGCTCGCCAGCAGGAAATCAACGCCGAAATTGCTGAGAATCAGTTTGCCGAACAGCGCAACCAGGTACGGTTCGATGTCGAGCGGTTCTATTCGGATTTAGAAGCCAATTTAGAGAGCATTCAAACGGCTGAGATCGCCCTCCGACAAGCTAATGAAGCTCTAGAACTAGCTCGATTGCGCTTCCAAGCCGGGGTGGGGACGCAGACGGAGGTGATCGACTCGGAAACGGATTTGACCCGCGCCGAAGATAACCTCCTCGATGCGATTATCAACTACAACCGCTCTCTGGTGGGCTTGCAACGAACGGTAAGCAATTTCCCTCTCTCCGATTACGTCCTCGAATAATTTGGAGACGCGGAGACGCGGAGACGCGGGGACGCGGAGAGGGAAGAAACGGGAGACAATTCAGATGACAGATGACAAATTCAGCTTGTGTACCCGGAGAATCAATACCAGCTCTATGCTAATCGTGAGTTTTCATGGAGTGGGCAGGCTATCTGAAATCTGAAATCTGTCATCTGATATCTGAGCCTCCCAAGCCCCCCAAGCTCTCCTTCACCGATGTCCTAACGAACTTGCCTGTAGCTATAAATGCGGGCCGGCTTGGTGGTACATTGAAATACGTGAGGTATCTTAGTTCCTCGATTTTGTTGGGTTGCTTGGCGATCGAGAAAAACCCCAGGGTGTCGGTCTCAAGGGGAAATCACGATCGACAGCTCCAGTCTGTCGCCCTTTGGCGAAACGCATTTACTTCATCACGAGAAAGTACCTATGTCTAACTCCGAGTCTGATGGGAACGCTCTACCCGCCCCAGACAAGACCAAATCTCCATCGGTTCCCCTCTCTGTATATCGAGAGCTAGCAGCGGAGTTGCAAGCGACTCAAGCGATGCTTGACTCCCTCCACGTGCAGAACAAGCAACTCACCGGGCAAAACAAGCAATTAAGCGATCGCAACGGACAGCTACGGCTCGAAATTGCCAATACGATCGAATCGGTCGATCGGATGAGACAAGTTGCCAATTTGGAAGAGTTGAGCGATGGTACGGCTGGAGAAGCCTCGATTTCCGAACTCGAGATACCGTCGGCACCTCCATTGAAACGGACACCGAACCGAGCTGAAGGTGCTCTGTTCCCCCAAAATGTGACCGAACAGCCAGCGAGTCCGCCACCGATTTGGGGTACCCCAGAAGGACATATCGATCGCAAATGGTCGATTGCTGTCGTCGTGGCGATCGTGATGGCGGCATTTGGGGCCGGTTACTGGTATCAGGTGTCTGTGGGGAACAGGTAAATAGGTAAATGTCAGGCGCAGGGTAAGACTGTTTCCGGTGAAGGTGGGGAACGGGGAATGGGGAATGGGGAACATCGGAATGGGGAATGGGGAATGAGTGCCCCACTTTAGACCTCACATCTCATCGAGAAAGTGCCAACTGTGACGATCGACTGCTATAACAAAAAAAAAGCCCCCATCATCCCTGTTGATGGGGGGCTTTTCTGCGGGTGTCTAACCCTCAGAGTACCTACATTTAGTGATACCGATTCTCGCCGCTGATGTCATCAGCCATTTGGCTTAACTTGCTCAAATCGAGGGTGTTTTCGTATCTTTGGCTACCGTTAATCGAGTCCTAGCTCGCGTTTAAGTAAGTTAATTGACTTCGTACCGATGTAGTTTTCAATGCAGATAATTTGGGGTGGACGGATCAGATCTTCTCTGGCAGAATTAACCGACATCTTAACGCTCGGATGGCTGGCGCGATCGCAGATAATCGTCCGCGCGCTGCGCACTAACGCATTCAGTTTGTACGCATCTCCCATTTGAGCGGTTACCACCAACAGGTCGTCCCCGCGCAAACTGTGGATGATGACTTCGGCCGATCTGAGCAACCCCGCACTCAGGCTGACCAAACCCACGCAGCTATCTTTGGGTAAACTCTTGATCAGTTCAGTTTCAACGGCATGATCGTAAATATCCACCGGAATCACCCGCACGGATTTAGGGGCGGCAATTTCCTCCGCTTCCCCGATAAAATAGCGACTGGTAACCACCGTTCCGGAGTTAGCCCGATCGAGGGTTCGTTCCAACTCTTCCATCGGTACCAACTGGACGGAGATGCACAGCGCCTGTTCCAATTCTCGCGCCATCAATTCTCCCGCGCCAATATCCTGGGTCGGGGCAGTAACCAATACCCGCGCGCTGCAACGCAAACGCCAGTCAATTTCGGCCAGGAACAGCTCTCGAGCTTGGTTGAGGGAGCAACCCTGCTTGAGTAGTTCGTCGAGGCTTTGCTGGATGACTTTGTACGCCTGGGGATACTTATCGAGGGTGGGTGAGTTGAGCTGCGTGCCGCCTTCATGTCCTTGGGCGCGAACGTAAATCCCCGATCCGGCTTGGGCTTCGACTAAACCCGTTTCTTCGAGCTGTCGGTAGACTTTGCTGATGGTATTGCGGTGCAGCCCCGTTTGCATGGCAAGCTGTCGGGTGCTCGGTAGCCGGTGTCCGGGGGGAAATTGCCGCGAGGCGATCGCGAATCGAATTTGATTGAATAGTTGGTTCGAGGCCGGAATATCACTATCTGATTGGATGTGAAACTGCATAAAAATGGAATCCTCCAGGGTAAGGGGATTGCGATGCCAAAAAATATGGCAACAAGAACTAGCGATTAGGACATCGAACGGGCAGTCGGGAAAAGCTAAGCTAGAGAAAATCCGATCCCGCTGGCTTCTGCGTCCTAGATAATTGGGCTTGGGCCATATTTAAGCTTACCCTCTCAACTCAGTATACGAGTGCATTGCAGGCGATCGCTCGGTTTCTGAGGAGATTCGATCGTTTCCGAGCCACACCAGTTGAGTGGGCAACTTGATAGATTCACCCGACTGGCTCTACGGTTGCCCTGCGGCAATCCATAATCTAAATGAATTATACATAAATTACCTAAAGTAGTACGGGAGGCTGAAACCCTCCGCTGCGCTCCGCCCCTGTGTTTTAACCCCAAAGGGGTTCAGCAATCGCTCATGGGGGAAACCCCCTTTGGCGGCGTTGCATCACCGGGGGAAGAAAGGCGACACGAGGGGATTTATCCCCCGTCAGGAACAACTGTCATAGTCGCTACGTTTACGCCAATGTACTTGGTGTAAACTAGAGGAAGTTGGAACCCAGGTCGTACCCAATGCTTATTTACGAATGCAAACTTAAGGGAAAACCCAATCAATATGATGCTCTTGATGGAGCAATCCGTACGGGTCTGTTCGTTCGTAATTCGTGTATCCGATATTGGATGGACAACAAAGGCATTGGCAAATACGACTTTAGTTCTTATTGCAAAGTTCTAGCTGACAATCCTGAGTTTCCTTGGGCCAAACAACTCAACTCGATGGCTCGACAGGCTCACGCCGAACGTGCTTGGGCTGCAATCTCTCGGTTCTTCGACAACTGCAAAAAAGGTAGACCTGGTAAGAAAGGCTTTCCCAAGTTCAAAAAGAATCAGCGCCGGGGTTCGGTCGAATACAAAACGACCGGGTGGAAACTCAGTGACGACCGCAAGTACGTCACCTTCACCGATGGTTTCAAGGCTGGGCGGTTCAAGCTTCTTGGTTCTCGTGACTTGGGCTACTACAACCCCTCCAAAGATATTAAGCGAGTGCGAGTGGTGCGCCGCGCTGATGGGTACTACGTCCAGTTCGGGATTAAATGCGACCGACGCGAAGACGTAGAGCCGACCGGGCGCGCCATCGGATTGGATGTGGGCTTGAAAGAGTTCTACACTGACTCCAATGGTGAGACTGCACCAAATCCCCGCAACTACCGGAAGTCAGAGCGTCGCTTGAAGCGATGGCAACGCCAAGCATCCCGAAAGCAAAAAGGGAGTAACAACCGGCGAAAAGCTAACGAGAGAGTCGGACGGCAACATCTCAAAATAAGTAGGCAACGTAAAGATCGCGCCGTTAAGCTGGCGCGGTGCGTAGTTTTGTCTAACGACTTAATCGCCTACGAGGATTTAGCCATCCGAAATTTAGTCAAGAACCGTAAACTTGCCAAGTCCATTAGTGATGCTGGCTGGTATCAGTTCCGGGTCTGGCTCGAATACTTTGCCAAAGTGTTTGGGAAAGTGACTGTAGCTGTTCCCCCAGCGTACACCAGCCAGGACTGCTCTGAATGCGGCAAACGGGTGAAGAAATCGTTATCAACTCGAACTCATGTTTGCGATTGTGGCTGTGTTCTTGACAGAGATGAGAATGCCGCCCGAAACATCCTCATAAAGGGACTACGTACCGTGGGGCACACGGGATCTAAAGCTTGGGGAGATCTAGACCTCTGCAAGGTATCGGCGACGATACTGAGTAAGTCGGGATCGTAGAACCAAGAATCCCCCATCTTTTTAAGTGGGCGAGTGTCAAGTCTCATCCTGAATATCGCTACATCTGTTCGTTTGGCGATCCAACTTCAACCCATCCAACTTCAACGTCACTTGATTATCGATCGCCGCAACATTCCCTTCGCCATCAGTCGCGCTGAACGACTCGATAAACTGGCGCGCGGTTGGGGGAAAGTGAGGAAATTCAAAGCGCGCATCTCCGTTGGCAATTTCCGCCCAAAAGTACCGCAAGCTGGGGATGAGGGGTTCGGCCGCTTCGGGGGATAGACTTAACGGGGGTTCGGTAAGCAGTCGCTGCATGAACGGATGGCTGCGATCGCCCATCCACTCTCGCGAAACATGGGATAACTCGGGCCAGTCGGAGAGCGATTCCACCCGTCCGGACTCGATTTGCAGCCAGCGATCGCCCTGGGAATCCGTCCGCAACTCGAGGAGGCGATAGGGGTGGGGGTAACTCACCAAAGACCCGGTGGTAATATCGTAGAGACCGCGATCGTAGGCGATATCCTGGGCGTGAAGATGTCCGGTAAACACCAATTGCACTTGCGCCGATCGCAACATCGATCGCAATCGGGGGGCATTATCGAGCATGTACCGACGACCCATGGGACTGTGCGCCTGACCGGGAACGTGTTCGATAACGTTGTGGTGGACCATCACCAGCCGCAATTCGCCTTCCGTATCGGCGAGTACCCCTTCAAGCCACTCGAACTGTTCTTCATCCAAGCAACCCTGCTGTTTTCCGGCTGCATCGAATTGATTGGAATTGAGGGCGATCAACCGCACCCCCGGCAGAATTTCGCGAGTGTAGTAAAGTTTTTCGGGGTTGTCGTAGCCGCAGTGGCGGTAGTAGCCCGGAAAGTCCGCCCAAGCAATGGAGGTTTCGTTTGCCATCAGGCTGGGAACGTCGTGATTGCCCGGAATCGCGTAGGTGGGATAGGGCAATCGTGCCAGCCGTTTGCTCAGCCATGTATGATTTTCTGGTTCTCCGTGCTGCGTCAGATCTCCAGGCAGCAAGAGAAAATCTAAATCCAGCCGACTCAAACGTTCGAGAATCAGCTCTAAGGCGGGAATGCCCACTTCTACTAAATGAAAGCGTTTGGGATGATTCCAGATGGTATGGGGGAGTGCGATATGGAGGTCGCTGACGATCGCAAACTTGAAGTTTAAATTTTTCATGTTTTTGAATAGCTCGGACTCACTTAGACATCCCAATTTTTACGCACCTCAAGTTTCACTTTAATCGATCGCGCATATCGCCCGATCGGAGGATTCGATCGGCCAAAGAATGCGTTAACTTAAAAGTATCGACATAAGCCTGTGATTCCCCATCCCTTGCAGATGGGGTATTTTTTTGGCAATTCAGGGAACCTTTTAGGCCTCGATCTCGCCAGATCGTCTGGTACGATCTCACTCAAAAGACCTTCGAGGGTTGGAAATTTACGCCATGTTCTCAAAACGGCTATCCAAGCAGCAACTTCAACGCATTAATTGGCCGCAGATTTTCCTTCCAAAGTCGATTGCCCTTGCCGTTGCGATCGGTCTTTTGATGGGTTGGGCGGTTCCTGGGGCGATCGCGCTGCCTTTCTTACCGAGCGAATCTCCCGAGGAAGACGAACCCGAAGAAGACGAACCCGAGGAAGTCGAACCCATCGAAGTCGAACCCATCGAAGTCGAACCTCCCCCACTCGAGCCGATCGAAGACGAATATTCCTTCGAGACCTTTGCCCAATGGTGTGCCGCTCGCAATAGCTTACCGAGCCAAACCCAGCTCACCATCGATATCTTACTTCAAAAAGCACAAACATCAGATTGCGCGTTAGCCGATGAAACACTTTCGGATGCAACCGAACTAATGCTGTTCCGCCGTCAAATTTCCGATATTCGTCCGCTGGCTGGGCTGACAAATTTAAGCCAACTTTGGCTCGATACCAATGAGATTTCTGATATCAGTCCCCTGGCGAATTTAACGAATCTCAAGCAACTTTGGCTCGAAAATAATAAAATTGCCGATGTGACACCCCTCTCGGGCCTAAACGGTCTGACTCAACTGAGTTTGGAAAACAATGCCATTTCCGATGTCCGTCCGCTTTCGGGTTTAAACAATCTCACCCTACTCAACCTCAGTACGAATAACGTTTCGGAGATCGAAGCCCTATCTGCACTGACCTCTCTAACCTATCTCAACTTGCAGGGCAATCCGATCGTTCCCCGAGAGGAGGAAGATGACGAACCTTGTCCCATCGAACCGGAATCGGTTTGCAAATATTAGGTTTGCAGATATTAAGTGTATGTCTGGTGTGAATTATCTAAAATCCTGATGAAGGTCTCGAATGGGGAGAAATGGGAGAAACGGGGGAATTGGGATATCGTTCATCAGCCTCCAAAGTCTCCGCAGCTTCTCTTTCAATGCGATCGTTATGTATCAATCTATTCAACTGCCGTTTCAACTGCCATTTCAACTGGTCTTAGGCATCACCCCAATTGCGTTTCTTGTTTTCTCTCCACAGCCGGGAATGGCGAGTCTGACTCCAGATTCAACCACTGCGATAATACCCGTGGGGCAGCATTCGATCGCCTTGACGGAACCCGAATCCCCAGATACGGGGACTCCCCAAGGCGATCGCACCGTCGGGGGAACCCGACCCGAAACTACTTGCAAACCAACCCAAAAGCCCCTAACTGCCTTATTTGCCAACAACGGCAGCGATTTAACCCTGTCGGCGCATCCAACCTTTTTGTTCTACATTCCCTACGAACCCACCGACATCAGTACCATTGAATTTTTACTGCTCGATCGCTCCGAACGGCGTACGATCTACCGCACCACCCTGCGGCTGATCGACCGACCCGGCATCGTTCGAGTCAGTCTGCCCGAAGTCCCCGAATATGCTCTCGAAGCAGGAGAAACCTATCGTTGGCGGTTGAATCTCGATTGTATGCCCGATCGCACCGTCGATCCCGACTTAGTCCTGAATGGGTGGGTGCGGCGCGTGTCTCTGGATACCCCCACATCTGCGGCTTCACCTCTTGAGGAATATCAGTTCTATCGCGATAACGGGATTTGGTACGATGCGATCGAGCGCGTCGCCCAACTCCATTTCGCCAATCCCGACGATGGCGAGGTCGATGGGATGTGGACGGAACTTTGGAACCGTTTGGAATTAGACTGGGCGATCGAAGAACCGTTAGTGGCTTCGGAAGTGTTATCGGAGGAATGAGCGAGACTAGGAACCCCGTCCCAAAAACTTGGCGATTCTCGCCACTGCGGCTTCTAAGACTGGCGGTTCGTGAACTAAGGCGAACCGGACGTATCCTTCCCCGGCTTTCCCAAAACCCGCACCGGCAGATACGGCAACCCCCGTTTGTTCCACAAGCTGGGTGCAAAAGCCCACGGAATCCTGCTGCCAAGGTTCGGGAAGTTTTGCCCAAATATACATCGTGGCGATCGGTTCGGGGACTTGCCAGCCGATGCGACTCAGGGCAGTAACGAACGCATCCCGGCGGCGGCGATAGGTTTCGACGGTGGATTGCACCCCCGCTTGCGATCCGGTAAAGGCGGCGATCGCCCCGTTGAGAATCCCGCGATATTGATTGAAATCCACCGCTGCTTTGACTTGACGCAACGCTCGGATCAATTCTGCGTTACCGATGGCATAGCCCACTCGAAAGCCGCCCATATTGTAGGATTTCGATAGGGTGAAGAATTCGATCGACAGGGTTTTTTCCCGATCGGCTTGCAGGACTGAAGGGGGGGCAACATCGTCGAATACCATGTCGGCGTAAGGAAAATCGTGAACCAGGACTAAGTTGCGTTCCCGACAAAAGGCGACGGCTTCCTCAAAGAAGGAGAGAGGGGCCACGGCACTGGTGGGATTGTGGGGATAGCTGAGTACCATCATCCGCGATTGTGCCAACACCGCATCGGGAATCTCCTCAAACACTGGCAGAAAGCCGTTTTCTTCTCGCAGTTCCATCGGATAGATCTGCCCGCTTGCCAAATAAACGCCTCCCATGTGCGAGGGATAGCCAGGGTCCATCAACAGGGCAAAGTCTCCCGGATTGAGAATGGCCAGGGGTAAATGTGCCGTTCCTTCCTGGGAACCCACCAAGGGCAGAACTTCCGTTTGCGGATCGATGGGAACGCCGTATTTCTGGGTGTACCAGGTTGCTGCGGCCTCTCGAAATTCTTGGGTGCCGTGGAAGAGGAGATATTGATGGGTGGACGGATCGTCGAGGGAGTCGGCGATCGCGCTGAGGATGTGAGGTTCGGCAGGCAAGTCCGACGATCCCAAAGATAGATCGATGACCTGATGTCCGGCAGCGATCGCGCTGGCTTTCACGCGATCCATATCAGCAAAAACGTTTGACTTGAGGGGATCTAATCGGGTGGCAAATTGCATGTCGGAAATGGGGAACTTTAAAAACCTCTAAGGATTGATAATAGACTGAGGCGAATCGATTGACGCAAGCATTACCCAACCAAGTTTGCGAGCATTTCGGCGAGTTTTTGTTTGGTAATTGCCCCTTCATAAGATTCAAGCAGTTCGCCATTGTTAAAAAATCTCAAAGCCGGTACGCCTTCAACTTTGCACTGCTTGACGGCATTGGGATTGGGATCGACTTCCATCTTGATCACTTTGAGACGATCGGCATACTCTGCGGCTGCCCAGTCGATCGAGGGAGAGACCAGACGACAAGGACCGCACCAAGATGCCCAGAAATAGACTAAGACCGGGGTGGAAGCATTGGAGACTTCCGTTTCAAAATCGGAATCGGGGATGGAAATGGTGCTGCTCATGAAACAATCGATCGATCGAGTTTTCTTTTATATACAAATAGTTTAGACCGAAGATGTATCGATTTTGACACTTTTTTCGACCCGATCGAATCAAAAGAACCCATCGGACAATTTCACCGATCGACTGAATTTAGTACAGGTTTGCGTTTGTCTGCCGAAGGTCTACTTTTCCCCAGCGAATGAGTCCGAGTCTCGAGGACTGTTTTTCAAGAACATAAAAAAAATATTAATATTTTTTCGTTGTTTTCACAGAATCTTCATAATCTCTTGATAGGTTGTTATTAAATCGAGTTCAGTGTTGCACGACAGCACGATCGCGCAAATTGGGGAATGCAAATTGGGGAATGCAAATTCGGGAATGAGAGCCAAAGCGGTTTGCACCCCACCGAATTCTCTCAATGTGTTTTTTAGGATTGACAATCAGACTAATCTATGAAAACTCAGACATACACTTTGCCTCAACCTTCGATCGAACAGATCGTGTCACAAATCAAAACAACCCACCGAATTTCGCGCTCCGAACAAGCATCGCTTTGGCAACTAATGCGCTCTCAAAATCAACTCAACGCTGAGGAAATCGGTCAACTTCAACGGGTATTCGACGATTTGCAAAAGGGATTCTTGCGAGTCGAATTATCCTAAAACTCACTTTCTTTTTAGATAAACGATCTGTGGATGGGATCGAACTGAAATAACCATCGATCTTCCGCGTTGCCGACCTCCGATTCATATCTTGGTATGAATTGGGGGTTTATTTGTGGGTTCTTCCGTCCTCAACTTTCAGCTTGTACTCCTTCTAAAGGCGTATCTAAGATCGAAGCCGGAATGGCAATTTCTTCAACTTCCGACAGTTTTTCCGGGGTTAAGTTCGAGGTATTAGCTCCCGAGAGGCGCTTGAGCAGTTTGGGTTTGGGCGCGTAGAGCAAATAAATGAGTCGATCGCCCGGTTGCCAAACCTCAGAGGCGGTTATCACTTGCAATTGCCGATCTCGTTCGAGTAACAAGGGGAGCAGATCGCCCGATCGAATCAACGCCTGGAGATGGGCTTTCTGAAAGGCAAATCCAGCATTTCGCAGGATCGTTTCCCCCAATTTGACTTCGCCTTCTCCCAAGTGCTTGTTCCAAACCTTCAGGGGAACTTCTGGAAGTAACGCTTGCTGTACCTGAGCTTTATTTTTCGGAGCTGCTTTTTGGGGATCGCGGGGAAAGATCGCCAAGGTTCGCGGGGGCTTAAACTCTTCCATCGCCCGTTGCGCCAGAACCAAATTCACCTCGCCATTACTAGTCATGGTGACAAAGGTTCCCATCGAAGCCAATCCCGCTTCTTCAAGCACGCTCGTATCTAAAGCACTGCTGCGATAGACTGTGAGACCTTCAGCTTCGGCTTTTTCGCACGCCTCGGGATCGGTATCGACGATCGCTACCGATTCGCCTCGTTCTTTAAACAAACGGGCAATCAGGCGGCTCAGAGAATTAGAGCCGACAATCAGCGCCCCGGTTGCCGTTGTGGCGTTAATCCCGAGCCACTGTGCCATCGATTTCGCCGTCAATCCTTGCAGAAACACCGTGACGATGATCGTCAAAAACACTAAGGCTTTAATCGAGTCTCCCCCGTTAATGCCTCGCTCGGTTAGCAAAATCGAAAATAAAGAAGCCACCGATGCCGAGACGATTCCCCGAGGCGCGATCCAACCCATAAACAGTTTTTGCCGCCAGGTGAGCATACTGTTCCGGGTACAGATCCAGATGTTAATCGGTCGTACGACCATCATCAGAACCAACACGGCAAACACGCTTCCCCAACCGAGAGCCACCAAACTGGCGATCGACAAATCGGCCGCGAGCAGGATAAACAGCACCGAGACGGCTAAAACCGTCAGTTGACTTTTAAATCGGCGCAGCAGTCGTTGTTCGGGTAATGCCAAGCTTCCCAAAACGATTCCCGAGACCACCGCAGCCATCAGTCCCGACTCGCTGCGGATGCCTTGAGCGAGGACGTACAATCCCAAGAGTCCGGCCAAAACCACCAAATTCTTCAGATCTTCGGAGAGAAAATTGGCTCGCCGCAAAAACATGCCCAACAACCAGCCGCCACCCGCTCCAATCGCCGCTCCGATCCCCAACCGCAAGGTCAAACCCAGCATCACTTTCCAGGGATCGGCATCGCCGTTGAGAATGATATCGAGAACTAAAACCGCCAGAATTGCCCCGACCGGATCGATGAGAACCCCTTCGCCTTCGAGTAGGGTTGCCACTTGACGATCGACCTGAACGTATTTAAGTAGGGGGGTAATCACCGTCGGTCCGGTGACGACGACCAAAGCTCCGTAAAGAAAGGCGATCGACCAGGGAAATTCCCCCAGCCAGTGGGCCGCCATCCCACCTCCAATCAAGGTGATCAGCGTGCCGACAGTCACCAAGTTGCGCAAACTACCCGATACGCGATCGAGATCTCGCAATTCTAGGGTCAGTCCCCCTTCAAACAGAATCAAGGCAACGGAAAGGGAGACAATCACCTCAAGACCTTCTCCTAAAAGGCCCGGATGCAGCCAATCGAGACCGTCAGATCCCAGGGCGATTCCGAAGAGCAGCAGAAACACAATTCCCGGTACTTTGAGATAATCTGCCAGGACCTGAGCGCCAATCCCAGCGACAATCGTCAGGGCTATGAGAAGGGTAATATCAAAGGTGGCATTCATAAGCTCGAAGAGTGACGGGCAACTCGAAGTCGCCCCAACTCATCATTTGCTGAGTAAGGATGACTTTCACGATGAGGGGAGAAAAATAAACCCAGCTTTTTCAAACCGCAACTCTCATTCAGGATGTCAATTGTTTTTGATTTTAAAGATGAATTGAAAATGTAATAATTAAAAGTACATCCTATTTTAAAGATCTTTGCCGACAACTACAAATTTCTAGGATAAATCTCTAGAAAGTGCGAATGTCGATCGATCTCGATGTGAGGCGAACGGGCTGGGGTTCAGAAGCGATCGACGCTAGAGGTATAGATGGGTTCTACCCGAATCGCGAGAATGCTAGCCGGACGCACCACCATATATTCGCCTTGAATGTTTTTGATGGGAACGTTGACAAATTCGGCCGATTCGCCTTTGGGTTTAATTTCGCTGCTGTACCACTTTTGAAAGTCTTGGATGCTGGGAAACTTCACTTCTTCTCGATGTCCTCCACTCAGCATCAGATGGACGGCATATTCGCTCGGTTTGGGCATAGGGTAATTTCAAACTCCTCGATCGTATCTATTGACTGGGCGAGGTCGAACGATTGGGGTTGTCCCCGCGCCAAAATACTTCCCAAAACTAGGATAACAGACTGAATCGCTGTAACATTGTTTCGATCGTCACGGGTAGCGATCGACTTAGTTCCGCTGCTTTGCCAAACTCTAACTGTTGATAAGTCGGCAGATCGAATGGAAATTGTCCCGAGAGATCGTCTCGGTTCATCTTGACTAACAAAATTTGTTCCGTTCGCTTACACTGCAAAGCGTAGCCGATTTCAATACAGACGTTCGGACTCGGCAGCAATTGCGGCTTTTCCCCCGAAATTTGGGCGATCGGGGTGGCATCGGCGATAAAAATCAAACTTTTACGGATTTTGCGCAACGTGCGGCTGTTGAGGCGCTGGGGACCCTCTGAAGAATGCTCGGATTCGATCGAGGAGATGGGAATGCGCGATCGGGCGTTTAAATTTTTGAGAAACTCCGTTAGTTGAGTTTTGAGGGCTTTCCCCGATTCGGATGACGCACTCGGATAAGACAAGAACAGCGTCGGTTCGAGGTGCGCCATCACGTCTTGCTTGGTAAAGTAAATCTCGTGAGAACTCAGATCGATGTTGGAAATGGCATATCCCCCGCTGCCCTCAATATAAAATTCCACCACTTCCCCGTCGAGATAGCGCCGAAACCACTCAGAACTTCTAATCGCTTCGCTTTCTTCTAAAAAATCCGCCCTCAGACCCGATTTAAGGAGGCTATTTTTGCTCAAGCGCAGATCGTGAGGACGCTGTTCGAGTTCTCGCAAGGGTTCGTAGTTTTCGAGGTACCAAGCTTTCAGGGAGATGATAGACATAATGCCTTCAGCGCCGCGCGCTGGGGAAAGGGAATAATAAGATAGGACACGCGCGCGCCCCATTCTCGACCCTCGTTCGCTTCAAGTGATAAATATTGATATCTGGGCGATTATCTAATGGTGCCGTGCAAGCGCGGGTTGTAAGATTGTACGCCGACACAGCGATCCGTGACCAGTTTTTCTGGAGGTCTCCTCAATGACTTCCTTGGGGTCGATAACTCGAAACGACCCGTCCGGCCCCTCGCAACTCCCGGTAGTACGCCCGACTCACTTCGTCCCCTGCCGCCGAAAGTACGTCGATGCCGATGCCGTTTCGTCCCTGTTCCACCCCGGAACTGTGGATGTATCGCCCGTCCCCGAGGGATAATCCCACGTGGGTCGCTTTTTCGGGCGTTCCGAAGAAAATCAAATCTCCCGCCTGCAACCCGTCGGGGGAAATGGGTTGAGTAAACGCCTCTTGTTGGTAAGCATCCCGAGGTAGCCGAACGCCGACAGAAGCAAAGGCCGCTTGCATCAAACCGGAACAATCGTAGTTGGGGCCGACAGTTCCTCCCCACAAATAGTATTCGTGTTCTGCCATGGCGCGCTGGGTAAAGGCGATCGCCTCGGGAATTTTAGCTTGAATTTCGATCGCGGACAGACTTGGGGCAACGTAAGGGGTGGCGGCAAGTTGCAAATGCCGCGCATCTTCAATCGACAGCCAGCCGGGATAGTCATCTTCGCACAGTTGCACTCGAATTGCCCGATCGCCTTCAAGATGCAGGGGAAGTGCGAGAATAGTCAGGTGTCGGTTGGTCGCAGCCTGAGTGGCAAGGCGATCGCATTTGGGAGAATCGTACAGGTTGAGGTTGGCCAAACACTGATATTCGATCGCGAGTTGAAGTTCGGATAAAGAGAGCATACAACGGGCAAATTGCTAACGATTAATTATTAATTCAAGAAAAATGACTTTTTTTCGCAAAGACGAAGAACTGACTCAACTTGGCGATCGCATTTTGACAGCCACCTGGGCGGAATTTCCCCAACTCGCTCAAAACCAACTGGCACTGACTTGGCTGGTGTACGAACCGCCCGCATTTGCCAACACGGGGGGGGCAATGAGTGCGGAGGAATTTTGGAAGCATCAACCCCGAGGCTTTCAATACCGGGGTGTCGAGCGAATTTACCCCGCCAGCATCGTCAAATTATTTTACTTGGTGGCAGTACACGAATGGCTCGAACGAGAGATGATTTCTCCCTCGGTGGAATTACAACGGGCCGCGCGAGATGCGATCGTCGATTCGAGCAACGATGCCACGGGATTTCTCGTAGACGTACTCAGCGGAACCACCAGCGGCCCGGAATTACCCGCAGGTCCCTTTGAAACCTGGAAGTCCCAGCGCAACATTGTCAATCGCTATTTTCAATCTTTGGGTTGGTCGGAGTTGGACACGATTAACGTCAATCAAAAAACTTGGTGCGATGGCCCCTACGGTCGAGAGCGAGAATTTCTGGGCACAATGATGGAAAATCGGAACATGCTCACCACCAATGCCACGGCGCGATTGGTGCATAGTATTGTGGGCGGTGTCGCGGTGTCTTCGGGGCGATCGCAGGAGATGATGGGTTTGATGAAACGCAGCCTCGACCCGGCAGCATTAGCCGCAGATCCGGAAAATCAAGTGACGGGTTTCTTAGGAGATGGCTTACCGTTAGAAACTCAGGTGTGGTCGAAGGCCGGACTCACCAGCCAAGTGCGCCACGATGCGGCATATATCGAGTTTGGCGATCGTCTTCCGTACTTATTAGTGGTGTTTTCGGAAGGGAAGGTACAGGCGAAAAGCGAGACGTTGTTGCCGTTTGTGTCGGCGCGGGTGGCCGAAGCGGTTTTGGAATTGGGAGAATAGGGAATGAAGATGACGCGGGGACGCGGGGACACGGGGACGCGGAGAGGGGGAGAAACGGGGCAGTTAGGGAGGAAGGAATATCGGAAAGGGGAAATGTGAGGTCTCTTATTCGCACACCATCATCGTTGTCATTTCCCTGATTCGAGTTGCGCTAAAAAATCCTCTGCCGTTTGCCGATGGGTGGCTAACTTTTCGGGTCCCATGCGATCGAGATGACTGACGACCATTTTAGAACGGGGGTTCTTGCTAAAGATGTGCCGATGTTTTTCGAGGAATCGCCAATACAAACCGTCCCAGATTTCGCACCAGTCTCCTTTGGGAAAATCGCTCATCCGTTTGACGTACGCCGAACCGCTGACGTAGGGTTTGGTGGTAATTAAGCCGCCATCGGCATATTGACTCATGCCATATACGTTCGGCACCATCACCCAATCGTAGGCATCGATAAACAGTTCCATAAACCACCGATACACGTCGTCGGGATCGAACTCGCACAACAGCATGAAATTCCCGAGTATCATCAGCCGTTCGATATGGTGGGTGTAGCTATCGTCGAGAACTCTGCGAATGACTGTATCGATGGGTTGAATCCCCGTGTTTGCCGTCCAGAATGACGGGGGTAGGGGACGAGAATGGTTCCAGAAGTTTTTGGTGCGCTGCGATCGACCTTCGAGAAGGTACAACAGGCGCATGTACTCTCGCCATCCGATAATTTGGCGGACGAAACCCTCAACAGAATTCAGGGGAACATCTCGAGTACTCTCCTCATTGAGGACGCGGTTGAGAATCTCCTGGGGGTTGAGAAGACCGATATTGAGCATCGGCGTGAGTACGGAATGAAACAAGAAGTTGCGATCGCGAGAAATCGCATCCTCATACCGTCCAAAATCTCGAAATCGCTCTCGAATAAATCGATCGAGCCATTCCCGCGCATCGGTAAATGTGACGGGATAGCAAAAGTTTTCAACGGTTCCGGGATTGTCGGGAAAATGTTCCCGGACGTACATTGATGCTTCGCTTATATATGAGTTAGAAACATCCACCCGGATGCTGGGTACGCCAAGACCTCGCGGCAGTTTCTTCCGATTTTCCGTATCGAAGGTTAGCTTTCCTCCCAGTGGCTTTTTATCGGAGTCGAGTAAGATATCCAGGCGGTGACGCTGTTCGCGATAAAACGAGGTGAAATAATATCGCTTTTGTTTGGCAAAGTAGGTTTTCGCCCAGTCTATATCGGTCAAAAAATTGGGTGAGGGCAGTACTTCGAGGGGGACATTTGCGATTTGACAACTGCGTTCGATCGCCCGTGATAGCCAGTCATCGCAAACATCGCAAACCCAAATCTTGCTCGCCTGTTCTAAAAAACGAAAAATTTCATGGGATTGGTTTAATTCGCCAACTTCTATGTATCGAACTTCGTACTCCTTCGATATTAAATAATCCGCATACATTTTCATCGTCGATCGATGAAGCAGCAGCTTTTTTTTGTGGAAGTAATACTGGGTGAAGAAAAGGGGGTCTTCAATGAGGAAAACGGTGCGATCTTGAAGAAGACCGGGATGGGTTTCAAAAAGTTGGTGCGGGTAAATGAGTAGGATTTCGGACATTTAGGCGTTAAAAGTTACAAGCGGTTACTAAAAAAAAGTATAAGAGAATACAAAATGCAAATATGCTACCCTGAAAAGATAGGTAGATTAAGTTGTTCTCAATGAAAGATAGTCATAAAGAGTTAATAGATCGAGTTTTAAAGAAAATAGGGCAAAATATATTATTATTTCAACAAATAGAGAAAGGTCTAAAAATAATTCTTCCATTCATGTCTCATCCAACGTCGAAAATAGAAGAATTTGATTGGAGTAAAAGACAACAAGAAGTTGATTCAGCAACCCTAGGAAACTTAGTGACAACTTTCATTAAGAATTCTGACTGCGATACTGAGTACTTTGCCAAGCATTTAAAAAGAATTGTATACAACAGAAATCAACTTGTTCATCACTTTGGAGGGTCTGAAGGATTAAAGATTTTAGATACAGAGCAAGGATGTAAAGACTGCCTCTCTTACTTAGAAAACCAGCGACAAGATGCTTTTTTATTCTATAGAGATATACAATTTTTTTGTTTTGGGTTAACTTATGCATTTCGAGAAGTTTACGGTAAGTCTAATCCAGAAATAAATCTACTATACGATCGAGTAAAAGCAAAAGCAATTGGTGAAGTCAAAACTGTTAATGTAAGCAATCCATTAGAGACAGTATGGGAAAACACTAAAATTGTAAAGTTACTTCGTCTTGCCGAACAGTCTCTAGAAAAAGTAGAGGGGATGACTTCATTGTCAGCCGCAGGGAAATTTATTAAAAATAAAAATCCTCAATGTACCCCTAAAAACTATGGAGTCAAAACCTTAAAAGGTATTTTAAACGTGTCGGGTTTATTTAAAATTCGTAAGTGTCAGAATGGAATGATTTTATATAAAAGTAACGTGTCACACTAACCCAACTCAATAATGATATCGACATTGAGCGATTTGGATTTCATCCTTTTCAACCGTATAAACGAGTCGATATTCTGTATTAATTCTCCGAGAATCGCCTCAAATCTCAGAAATTAGGTGGATCGAACGATCCACCCAATACTAAGTTACGATTTTAGACATCGCATGCAGCGAACGTTATCCAAAAGCCACAACAACTACGCCCCTTCGCGCAACTTATCCAACACGCTGCGATCTTGCAGGGTAGACGTATCCCCGGTTATCTCCTGTCCGGCAGCGAGGTTCCGCAACAGACGACGCATAATTTTACCCGATCGAGTTTTAGGCAAATCGTCGGAAAAGCGGATGTCTCCCGGACGGGCGATCGCCCCAATCTCTTCAACCACGTGTTGCTTGAGGGCTTTTTCGAGTTCCTCCCCCGCCTTGTAGTTACCCTCGAGAATGACAAACGCCACCACGCTTTCCCCGCGCAAATCGTCGGGTTTCCCCACGACGGCCGCTTCGGCAACCGCCGGGTGAGACACCAGGGCCGACTCGATTTCCATCGTTCCCAAACGATGGCCCGAAACGCTAATCACATCGTCTACGCGCCCCATCACCCAGAAATAGCCATCTTCATCTCGGCGGGCTCCATCCCCGGCAAAGTAGACGTACTCGCCGTCTTTGGGGGGAATATGTTCCCAATAGCTGCGGCGGAAGCGATCGAAATCTCCGTAGACCGTGCGCATCATACTCGGCCAGGGATGCTTGACGACTAAATATCCCCCTTCGTTATCGGCGACGGAATTCCCGTCCAAATCCACCACGTCGGCCATAATCCCCGGAAACGGACGAGTGGCCGAACCGGGTTTGGTGGGAGTTGCCCCCGGCAGCGGAGTCAGCATGAACCCGCCCGTTTCCGTTTGCCACCAAGTATCGACGATCGGACAGCGTTCGCCACCGATGACTTGGTGATACCACATCCAGGCTTCCGGGTTAATCGGTTCGCCCACGGTTCCCAAAATGCGCAGGGAGGATAAATCCCGCGCCTTGGGCAATTCGTCGCCCATTTTGATAAACGCCCGAATCGCCGTCGGGGCCGTATAGAAAATCGTCACGCCGTATTTTTCCACCACATCCCAGAAACAGCCGGGATTGGACGGGCGGGGAACCCCTTCGTACATCAAAGAGGTGGCCCCGTTGGAGAGGGGACCGTAGACGATGTAGCTGTGTCCGGTAATCCAACCCACATCGGCCGTACACCAATAGACATCGGTTTCTTGGAGATCGAACGTCCACTGCATCGTCATGTGGGTGTAGAGGTTGTAGCCTCCGGTGGTGTGGACGACTCCTTTGGGCTTTCCGGTACTACCGCTGGTGTAGAGGATAAACAGCATATCCTCGCTATCCATCGGTTCGGGGGGACAGTCGGCCGAAGCCGTCTTCTGCAAATCGTGCCACCACCGATCGCGGCCCGGTTCCATATCGATGGCTTCTCCAGTGCGTTTGACCACCAGAACGTTGGTGACGCTGGGAACGGCATTATCTGCCAGGGCTTTGTCCACTTGAGTTTTGAGGGGAACAACGGCATCTTTGCGGTAGCCCCCATCGGCGGTAATCACTAGTTTGGCTTCCCCGTCGGTAAGGCGATCTCGCAGGGCTTCGGCGCTGAACCCGCCAAAGATGACGCTGTGAACCGCCCCAATTCGGGCGCAGGCCAGCATGGCGATCGCCGCTTCGGGAATCATGGGCATGTACAATCCCACCCGATCGCCTTTTTGGACTCCCAACTGCTTGAGGACGTTTGCCATCTGACACACTTCCCGGTGTAATTGCGCGTAAGTCAGCGTGCGGGAATCGCCGGGTTCGCCTTCCCAAATCAGGGCGGCTTTATTTTTTCGCCAGGTGGTCAGATGGCGATCGAGGCAGTTATAGGAAATATTGATTTTGCCTCCGACAAACCACTTCGCTACGGGGGGTTGCCAGTCGAGTACCGTCTCCCACTTCTCGAACCAATGCAGCTCTTTTTCGGCGAGTTCGGCCCAAAACGCGATCGGGTCTGCGGCGGCGCGATCGTAAATTTGTTGGTACTCCTCCATGCTTTTGATGCGGGCATCCCGAGCAAAGTCCGAGGGTGGAGAAAAGGTGCGTTTTTCTTGCAGGATGGATTCGATGGTCGGTTGAGACATAGTTGGCGATTGTAATCGATTTTACTATTCAAAACCATTTTCCCCTGACCCGCGTTGACTTCCTATTTTTATTTTGGGTGGGTGCGATGCGATCGCACCAGCGCCAGAAGATCGTCAAAATTTTAAGAGTTAATATTTGTTAAAAAATATGACAACTTTTTTCTGATTTGAGTCATAAATTTGTATCTGCGATCGCCAAATTTATGAAAAATCCGCGAAATTTCGCAGAGCGTCATATCCAAGTTCGGATTCATCTCTCGACCGCTCGCACGAGAGAAACTGATAAATTAGAAGAATCATTGCGCGCAAGAACCGGGTAAACTATGAGAAGTTCTCAATTTGACCCCGCTCTCGACTTTTGCATTTTGATTCCCTTGGCAAAAACGAGGAAAGTACGGTAAAACGAGAAAGCTTGCGATTCAGATAAAGACTTGAAGCGATCGCAACTGCTTAGCAACCAGGACTCGCAAAAAAAGGAAAAGAGATCGTTCGACTGGCGTTGAAAGTGAGGCTTACACTTCAAAGGTTGGATATCGCATCGGGGTATCGCTCGAACTCGCAGCGTCAGGTGCTCTACAACAGCCCGTCTCTTGACTTAACCCAGTTGACAAAAAGTCCTCAAAATGTAGCTTCGGTTTGGAAACCAAGATTCCGCAACCGACTCGAAAGTCAAGCAACTCGTGCTGAAGATATTGTCGAAACTTTAATGACATGGTGTTCAATCAAACTCAACCGATCTCTCAACCGGGAGAGGTTAGCCTAGTGGAACGACGACAGGAACTCGATCGACTTCATCAACTCCTACAAGAGCGAGATCGCGGTAAATTTGTCGCCTCGGTCGGTCCGAGCGGTATTGGAAAAACCGAGTTCATCTTGCAATACGTCCAGCAGCATTATGAGAACTATCCCGGCGGGATTTGCTGGCTGAGCGCAACGCCCATTCTCCCTGTAGTCGCCGAAATTCTTCAATTTGCTCGCTTTCGGATGCGTTTGAGCGTTCCCCACCAAGAAGACGGTAAGCTGCTGAGTCTATCCCAACAGGTGGAATGGTGCTGGCGACATTGGAACCCATCAACGGGTAAGGTACTCATCATCGTCGATGAAGTCCACGATTTAAATCGCTGCCGACAGTTCTTACCCACTGCCGATCGCTTTTACGTACTCATCGCCACCCAAATCGATACCCTAGACGGTCAGTTCGTCCCGATTTATCTCGATCGCCTCTGTGACGAAGAAGCGCGTCGTACTTTGCTCGAACGAGCCGGTCTCGAACGAGTTCCCCCCGCATTGGGCAGTGCGTCCGATCTTGACGACCTGTGCGAAGAATTAGGCTACTTTCCCCTCGCACTCAATTTAGCAGGGCGGTATTGGTCGCAACAGCCGGAGTTACCGATTCGAGAACTCATCGGACGACTGCACGCTCGCCAACTTCTCAATGGAGTTCGCGGAGTTCGCGTTCGCATCCTCGATTGCCAGAATGTCGAAGTCCGAACGACATTCGAGCTGATTTGGGAGACCTTAACCCCCCTGGCCCAACAAATCAGTCAAGCCCTCAGTTTGTTCGCGCCGACTCCCATCGCCTGGTCTTGGGTCAAAGTCATCTCCGAAACTCTCAACTGGTCTGCCGAAGAAGTCGAGGCGGTCAAAAAGCAGCTCGACGTTACCGGAATTATGGACGCTCAGGACGATCGAGGCTACTACTACACGATCCATCCTCTGATTCGCAAGTGTTTGCAAGCGAAATTCGATACCCTGCGCAGCGATCGGGCGATCGCCCTCCAGCAGGTTGTTGCCAAGACGATTGCCGCAAGCGCTAGAGATATCCCCCAATCGGCAAATCCGGCCGATGTTGCCCCCTTCGAGCTGACCGTTCCCCATTGGGTGGAAGTGGCCGAGAATCTCACCCCAGTTCTCGATCCGAGCGATCTGACCTGGCCTTTTGTCGGACTGGCTCGATTTTATGCGGGACAGGGTCTCTACGAAATTGCCCAACCTTGGGGAGAACGCTGTATCGAAGCCGTGACCAATCAATTAGGTCCCGAACACATCGATATCACCACCAGCTACAACAATCTTGCCTATCTCTACAAATCTCAGGGTCGCTACCAAGAAGCCGAACCCCTTTACGTGAAAGCCCTGGAGTTGCGAAAACGCATTCTCGGCGAAAAACATGCAGATGTGGCGACAAGCTACAACAACCTCGCCTCTTCCTACTACGCTCAAGGTCGCCTCCGGGAAGCCGAACCCCTCTACGCTAGAGCGCTGATGTTGCGCAAGCGCGTTCTCGGCGAAGAACATGCAGATGTGGCGACGAGCTACAACAACCTCGCTTCTCTCTACTACGCTCAAGGTCGTCTGCGAGAAGCTAAGCGTCTTTACGAACAGGCCTGGGAACTGAGTCGAGATACCTTGGGTGCGAACCATCCCAAAACTCAACTTTTCCGCAAAAATCTGAAAATTTTTCAATCTCAATCCCAATTTTGGGGAATTTGGCTGGAAAAAGTGGGTTTATTATCGTTGGCGATCGCATTAGCATGGGCGGTCTTTTCCATCGTCTGGTGAGTTGTCCCGTCGATCTTCCCGGACCCCGGATGGAGTCGATCGCGTTTCGTGATACGATCGACCTACGAAATGCAGGTCATAGAGATGGTTCTCACGCTGCAAAAAATCTTAGTTGCCATCGATCGTTCTTCTATCGGCGAAAACGTGTTTCAAGAGGCGTTGTCTTTGGCCAAAGGGCTAAACGCACAGATGATGTTACTCCACGTTTTGAGTCCGGAAGAGTCTGCCTGTCCGAAAATCCTGCCTTCTACCTCCCTCGTAGGAGGCTATACAGAACTGACGACCTTCACGATCGAACACTTTCGCCAAGAATGGGAACAATACGCTCGAGACGGTCTCGAACTGCTGCAAACTCGGGTTTCCGAAGCGAGTGCTGCTGGAGTTAAGGCACAGTCCCATCAAGCCATCGGCAGTCCCGGTCCGACGATCTGCGACTTTGCTGCCACTTGGAATGCCGATACGATCGTCATGGGACGGCGGGGACTGTCGGAATTATCGGAATTTTTCATGGGAAGCGTCAGTAATTACGTTTTCCACCGCGCTCGTTGTTCGGTGTGGATCGTTCGCACTTAAGGGACGACCGGATATTCAGTGACGATCGAGAACTCCATTTTCCTGTCCCCATTCGGGCCAGAAACTCTCCGATCGCGCGCCTGACGTTAATATAGATACATGTAGTCACCCCCGATCGTCGGTAATGGAATCGATTGATGACTTGCTCGCCCAAGTAAAAGCAGAGTATACCGATCGCGCCAAAGAGCGCGCTGAAACCTTCAAAAAACAGCGCCAGCACCCTTCCAAGTCAACTTCTAACCCGACGACTCCGAAAACCCCTCCTGCGTCCTCTGCTCCGATCGATCGCCTGCTCAACGAACTAGGGGGCGAATACCAAGACCGAGATCGCCTCGAAGCCGCTAAAGCTAAAGAACGCGAAGATCGAGAACGCCGCCAGCAAGAGCAACAGCACCAACAACAGCGTCAGTCCCGACAACAAGCAGCGCAGACTTGGTTAAAAAATCTCGATCGCTATTCGGGGGAAGGGCTGTGGTTTACCGAATTTGCCCAGGGATATCCTTCCCAACTCGAGGCGGCGATCGATTATCTAGAAGCCCTCAAAGAAGTACGCTCTTAACCCCTCCCGAATCTCGAGACAACTGCTAAAATCTGAAGGCGTAAATCCTCTTTGGTAGCTATGCTCGAAAATCGCGACTATACCCTAATTATTGACAAAAGCGGTAGCATGTCTACCCAAGATCGAGCGGGACGGAAAAGCCGCTGGGAAGCCGTCCAGGAGTCTACTTTAGCGCTGGCTCAAAAATGTGAGGAGTTCGACCCCGACGGGATTACGATCTACGTGTTTTCCAGTCGATTTAAGCGTTACGATAACGTAACCGCCGATAAAGTCTCCGAAATCTTCCAAGAAAACCAACCAGTGGGACGAACGGATCTCGCGAGCGTTCTTAAAGATGCGCTCGAGAACTATTTCACGCGCAAAGCTGCCGGAGAAGCTAAAGAAAATGGGGAGATTTTTTTGGTCATTACCGATGGCGAACCCGACGATCGCAAAGGGGTGATGAAATTATTGATCGATGCTTCGCGCCGGATCGATAAGGACGAAGAAATGGGAATCTCCTTCATTCAGGTGGGTGACGATCCCAAGGTCACGGAATTTCTCAAAGCCCTCGACGATCGCCTAGAAGAAGCCGGAGCCAAGTTCGATATTGTCGATACCGTACCTCTCGATCGCATGGAAGGATCGACGCTTTCGGAAGTGCTGCTCAATGCAATTCTAGATTAAAGGTGCCCACATCGACCTTCAATTCGGGATGAGGCAGTTTTCGGTAAGGTTGGGGAAGGAGGAGTAGAGGAACGATCGGCGATGAATGGGAAACGTCAAGTACCCACTTATTCGTTGATTCTTCTTCTGGTCGTCTGCCCCTGCCTCGTCTGCCTGTGTCTATTGGTAAAAGGTTAAAAATAAGAATTTATTCTGATTTGTCAAGCCCTAGATTTGGTGTTGTCGATCGGTATACTGCCTAAATATAAACTTTCTCTTCGACAGACCGATATTCTCCGTCTCGCCGCTCTTCTGGAAAAGTGGCACGCAAACTTAACTCGTCACCAACAATCTTCATCCGATACCGCTGACCTTCTACGATCGCCCTATGGATTGCTACCCAACCGTGTGTGAAGAATGGCGATCGGTTCGGTGTTTACCCGGATTCCATCTCACTCCTCAGACAGTGTAGGATGGTATGTAGGCAGTCGATAGCATTTGTTGAGTATCGAGACCCTCCGCATCTACCCGAAAACTTTAAAGATCTTTGAGTTTGTATTCTAGTCGTTGTTTCACTTAAAGTGTGCGATCGCTGCCACTGCGACTGACCCAGTGGAATAGCTAGACTGGAAGCTCAAGCCTGATATTCGGTGGTGTTATGAAGATGCGAATTTTAATTTATTCTTACAATTACCATCCAGAACCGATCGGCATCGCGCCGTTGATGACCGAACTAGCGGAAGGACTCGCCAATAAAGGTCATGAAGTTCGAGTGGTGACGGGGATGCCTAATTATCCCCAGCGTCGAATTTACGACGGCTATAGAGGAAAGCTTTATTGTACTGAAGAAATCAACGGAGTGACGATCCAGCGCTCCTATATTTGGGTTCGTCCCAAACCCGGTTTCATGGATCGCATTCTCCTTGAAGGGAGCTTCGTTCTCAGCAGCTTTCTCCAGGCTTTAAACGGTTGGTCCCCCGACATTGTGTTGCTCACGGTTCCCCCATTGCCTGCGTGCGTGCCTGCGGCTTTGCTCGCCTGGTTCCACGGCTGTCCCTTGGTATTGAACCTGCAAGATATCTTACCCGATGCGGCGGTTAATACCGGATTGCTGCGCAATAAAGCCCTAATTCGCGTGTTTGAAGGTTTGGAACGATTTGCCTATCGCCACGCCACCAAAATTAGCGTGATTGCCGATGGCTTTGCGAAAAACTTACAGGATAAGGGCGTGCCATCGGAAAAAATGACCCTGATTCCCAACTGGGTGGATACGAATTTTATCCGACCGCTGCCCAAAGAGAATAATGCGTTCCGCCAAGCCAACCAACTCGAGGGTAAGTTCGTCGTCCTCTATGCGGGGAATATCGCCCTGACGCAAGGGGTGGAAATGGTGGTGCAATCGGCTCGCTACCTGCGTCACCTGCGAGATGTGGCACTCGTCATCGTCGGTGAAGGTCGAGCGTTAGAAAGCTTGAAGCGAGTACGGAAGCTGTGGAAGGTTGAAGAGCAGGTGACGTTGTTGCCGTTCCAACCCCGAGAAGAACTGCCGACGATGCTGGCCGCAGCCGATGTGGGATTGGTGGCGCAGAAGCGTAACGTGATTTGTATTAACATGCCCTCGAAAATTCCCGTCCTCCTTGCCAGTGGCTGTCCGATTCTCGCATCGGTTCCTCTGGCGGGAACGGCTGCCAAAGCCGTCGGGCAAAGTGGTGGGGGATTGGTCATTCCGCCAGAAGACCCGATTGGATTGGCAAAGAGTATTCAGGAACTGTACGAAAATCGCGATCGACTTGCCAAATTGGGACGTACGGGGCGACAGTATGCGGTCGAGCACTTTACTTTCCGGCAAGCGTTGAATCGTTACGAAACCTTATTTCAAGCACTCACTGCCCCAAAGGACATAACCGATTCCCTCCGTAAAGGCAAACCGGAAGTCTTACCCAAGCGATCTGGCAGCTGATAACCGATATCGTAACTGCACCGATCGATCGGGACATCATCCGGGTAAGGTATTTCCATCGAGATACCGCGTTCGAGGGCGGTCGGCTTCATGCCGAATTACCCTTCGACCAGTTCCACTCGCCGGGCTGCATCGACCGCTTTTTCTCGCGCCTCTTGAGTCGTTGCACCTTTGGCGAGGGCAACTCCCATGCGTCGGTAGGGGCGAGAGTTGGGCTTGCCAAACAATCGGATATCGACATCGGGGACGGATAGGGCCTCCGTCAGACCTTGATACCCGATCGAATCGGCATGTTTGTCGGCTAAAATAACCGCACTCGCACCCGGAGACAAAACCTCCAGATGGGGAATCGGCAATCCGAGGATCGCCCGTAGATGTAACTCGAATTCGTTAAGGTTTTGCGATACTAACGTCACCATTCCCGTATCGTGGGGGCGCGGGGATAGCTCGGAAAAAATCGCTTCTCGATCGGTGATAAAGAACTCGACCCCAAAAATACCCGCACCGCCGAGGGCATCGGTGACTTTACGGGCAATGTCTTTGGCTCGATCGAGCTTCGCTTCACTCAGGTGGGCGGGTTGCCACGATTCTTGATAGTCGCCTCGTTCTTGACGGTGACCGATCGGTTCGCAAAACAGGGTCGGGGCATTCCACTGCTTCACCGTTAGCAGGGTAATTTCTAGCTCGAAATCGATAAACTCTTCGACGATGACTTTGCGGCTTTCCCCTCGCGCCCCAGCAATTGCATCCTGCCACGCCGCTTCGACGTTCTCGGCAGAAGGAACGATCGATTGACCCTTGCCCGAAGAAGACATTACCGGTTTGACGACGTTGGGAAAACCAATTTCCTCAGACACCGCCACTAATTCTTCTAGGCTGGTGGCATAGCCGTATTTCGCCGTCCGCACGCCTAATTCTCGATGCGCCAACTCCCGAATCTTATCCCGATTCATGGTGTAGTTGGTGGCGGCTGCTGTGGGGATGACGGTGATACCCCGTTGCTCGAATTCAGCTAGCTTTTGGGTGCGAATGGCTTCAATTTCGGGCACGATGAAATCGGGTTCGTACTCGGCGACGATCCGCTCTAAATCGTCGGGGTCTAGCATGGAAATCACCTCGGCGCGATCGGCAACCTGCATGGCTGGGGCGTTAGCATAGCGATCGACGGCGATGACGAAGTTCCCCAAACGCTGGGCGGCGATGACAAATTCTTTGCCTAACTCCCCAGAGCCGAGGAGCATGAGTTTTTGTGGCAGTTTTAGCGCTTGTTTCATCACGTTCGATCGAATCTACCCCTGTATCGAGCCTGACTATTTTAGATCTCGATCGAGCGCAAATCAAAACCAATACCTGTCGATTCGCGATCGGCGCAGCAAATATTTTGCGGTGGTAAGCATTCAGCAGTCAGCTTGTTTCAAGTCTGATAAGCTGAAATTTCAAATGACGAGTGACGAACGAGAAACAGAAAATGGAGAATCGGGCGAAGAAATTAATCCCGAACCATTGACAATTCATCATTCGTCACTTATCAGTTTCCCTTTCTGAAGCGTCCGGAGACCCAAAATTATGCGTCGTCGGCCTTGACAAAATTGAGAGCGGCAGAGTTCATGCAGTAGCGCTGTCCGGTGGGACGCGGGCCATCGTTGAAGACATGACCCAGATGAGCGTCGCACGCCGCACACAAGACTTCGGTGCGCTTCATGAAAAAGCTGACATCCGATTCTTCTTTCACGTTTTTTTCGTCGATCGGTGCCCAGAAACTCGGCCAGCCCGTCCCCGAATCAAACTTAGTTTCTGAAGAAAAAAGATCGGCTCCACAACAGACGCACTGGTAAGTTCCCGACTTTTTATTATCGTGATATTCTCCGGTAAATGCTCGCTCCGTGCCTTTTTTACGAGTGACGCGAAATTGCTCGGGGGTGAGCTGTTCTTTCCATTCCGATTCTGTTTTTTTAACTTTTTCAGGCATTCCTTGAGACTCCTGGAAGGACGTGTTAAAATTATTGGGTTATCAAAATCTTAATATATTGTAACATAATATTAATAGGGAGACACTTTTTCTCGAATGTCTCAATCTTTATTCTCAACAGTTGCCGAAGCGCAAAAGTTTCTTCGCGCCTATAGTCTCTCCCCCACGATAGACTCTTTGGACAATTCAGAATTCGATCGCATTCAACAAGCAATTTTCTGTGTCAAACAACATTCTGAATATCAAATCATTGGTATTTGTGCTGAAGATTACGATCGAGGAATATTTGCACTTCAAACCTATTCTGTAGCACTCGGCTACGAAGTTCCGCTCGATTTTGACCCCATTGAAGGAGCGGTGTACATTAAGTTCAATCCTCAGACGGGATTGCGGTATATCAGTCCCTATGTCGGTCGAGAACGAGGGGTTTTAGTCTCATGTCAGTCTCCCAATTCTCAGGGAATTAACGAACTTTACGGTCACTTTCCTTTAGACTTATTTAGCGCGGGAATTGTTAGGAGTCAAAACGAGTCATGAATGCGGCAATTATTGGCTGTGGTTATGTCGGGCGCGCTGTGGCTCGTCTTTGGAGTCAAGATTTAGGTTTAGCGGTTACCACCACTACGACAACACCCGAAAACGTCCCCGCTCTCGAAGCTATTTCTAGTCGTGCCGAGGTTTTATCTGGCGGAGATAGAAACGCTCTTAAATCGATTTTAAAAGATCGAGAAGTGGCGCTCTTTTGTATGAGTCCTCGATCGACTTCTTACGAAGACGCTTATTTAAAAACGGCGATAAGTTTGGCAGAAGTTGCCCCAGAACTGCCAAATTTAAAACAAGTTATTTATACGAGTAGTTATGGAATTTACGGCAATCGAAATGGAGAGGAGGTGACTGAAGAAACTCCCGTATCACCGATGAATTCCAATGGAGAAATTCTCGCACGCACCGAGAATGTTTTTCTGTCAGCAGCCAACAAAAACTTAAAGGTTTGTATTTTGCGCCTCGGGGGGATTTACGGACCCGATCGAGAACTGATTAAAATCTTTCGACGGTCGGCGGGACAGACTCGACCTGGAAGCGGGCAAGGCATTACCAACTGGATTCATCTCGATGATATTGTCGGGGTAACAGAGTTTTCCAGAAAACAGCAATTGGACGGAATTTATAACGTCGTTGATGGCTTGCACTTAACCCGGAAAGAATTACTCGATCGGGTGATGGAAAAGCACGAACTATCTCCCGTGACATGGGATGCTTCGCAATCGGTCGAGCGGGCGAATGTCAAAGTTTCCAACCAAAAACTCAAAGATGCGGGGTATTCATTTGTCTATCCCACTTTATGTGATACCGACACCTAAGCTTATTTTCCTGAGTCTCGATTGACCCCAAACTCATTAATTTAAATCCAATAAACTTAAAAGACTCAACTTTAAAGACCCTCACCCAAACTCAAAAAACAACTAAAACAATGGCAACTAATATCGTCAATTCTCGCGATCGCCAAACCAGTCCCCCAACCCAGTTTTATACCTGGAAGGGATATCAATGCGCTTACGAAGTGCATCAACCGGAAAATTCCCGAGGAAAAACGCCCCTCCTCTTAATTCATCCGATTGGCGTGGGCTTATCGCGCCAATTTTGGCAACGGTTTTGCCAGCAGTGGTACGCGGCCGGGAATGCCAACCCCATCTACAATCCCGACTTACTCGGGTGCGGAGACAGCGCCATGCCCCGCGTTGCCTATTCTCCCACCGATTGGGCCGAACAGTTGCAATACTTCCTCGAAACCGTGGTGAAGGGGCCTGCCATTCTCGTGGTTCAGGGGGCGCTATTTACCGTCGGGCTGACCCTAGCGAGATTGGAACCCGATGGCGTTCGGGCGATGATACTCTCCGGGCCGCCATCTTGGTCGTTGATAACCGAAGCCGGAAAGCCCTTGCAACAAAAACTACTGTGGAATTTGCTCTTCGATTCTCCCGTGGGATTGGGCAACGCTTTCTATCGCTATGCCAGACGGGAGGCGTTTTTGCGATCGTTTTCCCAACGACAACTGTTTGCCCGAGAAGCCGATGTCGATGCCCAGTGGCTGGAGATGTTGGAAGCCGGGGCGACAGATCCTGCCAGTCGCTATGCCGTCTTTTCGTTCCTGGCGGGTTTTTGGCGGCGAGACTATCGCAGTACGATCGCCCAATTGCAGCAGCCGATTTTTGCCGTATTCGGGGAAAAAGCTTCGGGCATCAGCAAAACGGGGAAAACCGATTCTGCCGAGAAGCGACTGGAGGACTATCGATCGAATTTTCCCAACGCCCAAGGGGCGATCGCGCCGGGCCGCAACGTGATGCCCTACGAAGCCACCGCAGAATTTATCGAGACAATTACCCCATTTGTCGATCGCTATTAAACGTCAGGCGCAGGGTAAGACAATTTCCGGTGAAGGTGGGGAACGGGGAACGGGGAATGGGGAATGGGAAATGTGGAATGCGTGCCCCTCTCACCCGAAGCGGAAATTTACCACCCGTAGTGTACTCACCTCCGATATATTAACCGAGAGCGTCTGCGACTTAACTCGCGCTTCACGTTATTAATACAAAAATGGTGTCAGCAAAAATCATGCCGGACTTTCCCCAACCCATCGGGCAGACCGTTGCCATGGAACTCCTCGATGCCGCCATTGCCAGACAGCGAATCGCCCCGGCTTACTTATTTGCCGGTCCCGAAGGTGTCGGTCGATCGATGGCCGCCCGGTATTTTGCCCGATTGCTACTGACTTTCGATCGCCCGGACGAACGGGATAAACAACTCGAAAATCACCCGGACTTACTCTGGGTGGAACCGACCTACTTGCACGACGGTCAGCGATTCACCCCCCGCGAAGCCGAAGAAAAAGGCCTCAAACGCAGGGGGTCGCCGCAAATCCGCTTGGAACAAGTGCGAGATATCGGTAAATTTCTCAGTCGTCCTCCCCTCGAAGCCTCCCGCAGCGTGGTGGTGTTAGAAGGGGCGCAAACGATGGGTGAAGGGGCGGCTAACGGCTTGTTGAAAACCTTGGAGGAACCGGGTCGGGCTACCTTAATCTTAATGGCACCCTCGACGGAATCCCTCTTACCCACCCTCGTTTCTCGCTGCCAGCGCATCCCCTTCTACCGCCTCTCCCCCGCAGCGATGGCGCAAGTCCTGCAACAGACGGGATACGAGGCAATTTTAAGCAATTCTCCGGTGTTAGCTGCCGCCCAAGGTTGTCCGGGAGAGGCGATCGCCGCCTGGAAACAACTCGAGAATATTCCCCCAGAACTTCTCGAACGCTTGCAGGGATTACCGCGATCGCTCCGGGAAGCTTTAGAGTTAGCCCAGCAAATCGATAAAACCTTAGATACAGCCGACCAGTTGTGGTTGCTGAACTATTTACAACACAGCTACTGGCAGCAATTTATCGATCGCCACTTACCCGTTTCGCCCCTACAACCCCTCGAAAACGCCCGTCGCTACCTTCGCGCCTACGCCCAACCGAAACTGGTGTGGGAAGTAACGTTGATGGCGCTGACACAGATAGGGAGATAGGGAGAGGGTTTGACAGCTTTGAAACAAGTCGATCGACAAGCTGATGGCTGAGTGCTGATGGCTGACTCGAGGGGTGACAAGAGCGAGGTTCTGCGTTTGGGAAGATGGCAAGAGCTTCATCGTCCAGGGAGCGACCAATCGTTGTTGACCGGGGCAATGTACTGCCAGTTGGCTCGCACGTAGCATTCCCCCAACGATTCCCAATCTCCAGCTCGGGCGGGATAAAACAAGCCCGAAGTCCCCCGAACTCGCAACCAGGGCGCTCCGTCTTCTAGGATGATGGCATCGTTAGCCGGGTTGAGTTCGAGCATTCTGGGGGGATTCGGCTCGCCGAACTCCCCCAGAAAAACCGCTTCAACAATCGCACCGGACGGAACGCGAGAGCGAATTTCTCCGTTAGGTGCGTAGCGACAGTTGAGAAAGCCATCGCGCGGATCGCCACTTTGCGCGACAACCAGCCATTGCTTGTTGGCATAATAACCGAGATTGCCCTGCACGAAGGCGGTCGTAAAATCGCCATTGCTGTCGGGTCGGGGAACTTCAGCGACTTGGGCGAGTGCCTGCGAAGGTATATTTAGGAGGAGAATCGAGGTGGCGAGCGCCACGGGTAGCGGGTATCCGGTCGTCTTGAGGGATGGAAAATTTGGGGTCATTGCCGAATGGTAAGTTGTCAAAACTTCAGCGGTAGCTCTGCACCCAGCAGTGCGATCGCCCCACAGAAATCCCGTTCGCATTGTAGCGAAACCAAAGCGAACGCACTGCCACTACAGCCTTCTTGTCACCTCTTGAGATCGACATCTTTTGAGTCGAAATTGCTATTGAACTCCAGTCGCCGAATAGGGGTCCGGACTTACCGTTTCCGAGGTCGCCTCCTGTAAATTAGCGACACTCGCATCGGGGAGTTCTTGCTCGATTCGACGCAAGCGCGGCGATCGATAGGCAATAAAGGTGACGATAATATTCGAGATCCCCAGCACCAAGAAGAGCAAACCGATACCGCGTCCACTTCCCGTACCGATCAGCCGACCGATACTATTGGCCAGGAGTCCGTTGTCTGCCATCATCGGTTCGAGAAAACCATCGACTAGGGGCCCGGCACTAAGGTGGGCGAAGACCAGAAGCGATCGCTCGAGTGCCCCTTGCAGGGAAAAGACTCTTCCCTGTAAATCGAAGGGGACTTTACTCTGCCAAATGGCTTGGTTGCAACTGGCGACGATCGGTCGGGCAAATAAGTAGCCAAAGCCTCCAAATGCGGCCCCGATGACGGTTGCCTGGGTTCCGCCCAAGCACAAACATAGACCTTGCAGGGCCACAAATCCCAAAATGCCATACATTTTCCGCTTCGGACCGCCCCAAGCACCGATGGCGACGCTGCCGAGTAACATACCGCAACCGCTCACCGATAGGACCATCCCCAGTTCGCTTTCCGAACCGATCGCCAGCACCAAGGGCCAAAACAGGACTTGAAGCATCCCTTCGGAAAAGTAGCTGATGCTAAAGAACATCGTCAGCTTGAGCAGGCCCGGTCGTTGGGCAATGTAATTCCAACCCGAGGCGATATCTCCCCACAATCGATCGAGGTTGACTTTTTGGGAAGTGGTGGCAGTGCGTTCGACTTTGGGAAACCGGACCCACAGCAAGGTAGAGATGGCAAAGACAAACGTACACAGATCGACGAGGAGAATGCCTTTTAACTCGATCGCCTCCAACAAAAAACCGGCGACGATCGGACCGAGAATCTTGGCAACCGCCCTGGCAACCTGAACCATGCCGTTGGCGCGACCGAGGTTTTCTTTGGGGACGAGTTGGGCGATCGCGGCAATGTATGCCGGCCATTGGAACGTGTTAAAGACGGCACTGACGATTACGCCGACATAGATATGCCAGATTTCGAGGCGATCGGATAAAACTAACCCAAGAACGACGATCGCCGCCACTCCAGTGACGGAATCGCTCAAAATCATTGCCCTGCGACGACTCCACCGATCGACGATCGCTCCGGCAAAGGGCGAAACAATAATATTTGGAAGATGAATGCACAATGAAATCAGGGCAAACTGCGAGATCGACCCTGTAGTCTGGTACACCCACACACCTAAAGCAAATTCGGTTAGGCCCGAACCCAGAAGGGACACGATCTGTCCCAGCCAGACGATGAGGAAAATCCGCATAATGTGCGTTGTATGAAATTTAAGGCTCTTCTAAGTTAGCGAGAAGCGAAACTCGCCAAGAAGTCGAGAGTGACTCTTTGGCAACTGTACGTAAAATAAGGGGTCTGAGAACCTAGGGGTCTAGACCCGATCGAGCGCCCCAATCTTACAACCGACTCCTCTATTTTGTAAACTTTCGTCAGCTCTTGACAATTTCCTCTAAAACGGTAACAATAAATACAGACAGAACGTTCATCCACTCTTATTGAGGGACGGAAGTAGGGAAATATCCCGAAGGAACGCACCGCATATCGAAACAGTTGTTTTTTGGAGACTAGAAACGATGAATCTCTGTTATCGCGGTGTTCGTTATCAAAAAAGCTCGACACCCGCACCCGCTACCGCACCAGAAGTGATGGGAAAATATCGAGGAGTTCCTTGTAAAGTCCATCAGGATTCGCAGCCTTTAATGCAACGACTCAAGGCTCACCTGAAACTGAAATATCGCGGAGCCAACTATCAAGTCGTTTAAAGTGACTTGAATTTTGAGAATTGAGAACAAAATAGAGAGCGAATTCAATCTCAAAAGAGGGATAGGTTAAATTAATCTATCCCTCTTTTTTATGGCTCTGGCTTGTTACTCTGGCTGGGAAATGAAAAAATAATAACGAAATAGCGATCGGTTTTTAGATGTCAATGATGGCAGTTTATTCTCAACGGTATGCCATTCTGAATTCATCATTTACCGATCTCTATTTTTCGCTACAGAAAACTTTCCAAGCGCGGAACCAATCGATCTGCCGGAACGACACCTTCAATGCGATCGATGGGTTGACCGTTTTTAAATAAGACAAGCGTCGGTAGCGCCGCAATGTTATATTTCGTCCCCAAATTCGGGTAGTTATCGGTATTAATCTTGACGACGCGCAACTGTTGTTTGAATCGATCGTTGACCTGTTCTAAAATCGGTGTCATCATTTGACACGGCCCGCACCAAGGGGCGTAAAAGTCTACTAAAACCGGAACGTCCGACTCGGCGAGTAATTCTTGGAAGCTGCCGAACTTTTTTTTGACTGCCATATCTACACGAACTCCGCAAGATTGAGAGGCTAGATCTATGATAAAACCTCAAAGCTATCTGCATCATCGTTAGATCGGAGGTCTGGTGGTGAGGAAACCCGACCGAAGTCGATCGAGCGCCCACGTCAGGGATGGGAGTGAGGTCGCCAATCTCTGACATTTTCCCCGATCGGCTGTCGCTTGGCGTTATAAAATGGAGTGCTAGCTTTCAGTTTGCCATCAAGCCTTTCGATTTCATACTCGAAGCACTCCCGAATGCCAACACGTCAGGAGTGGCTTTTTAGTTGGGCGAATTTTTGTTGACTTCAAGTTTTGTTGAGGAATAGCTCTATTATGACAGATCCGATTCGTTTCCTAATGTGCGCCCCCGAGCACTACGACGTGGATTACGTCATCAACCCCTGGATGGAAGGAAATATCCACAAATCTTCTCGAGATCGAGCCGTCGAACAGTGGCAGGGACTCTACAACTGCCTCAAAGAGCGGGCGATCGTCGATTTGGTCGCCCCGCAAAAGGGTTGGCCCGATATGGTCTTCACCGCCAATGCGGGGTTAATTCTCGGAAAAACGGCCATTCTCAGTCGCTTCTTCCATCCCGAACGCCAAGGAGAAGAACCCCATTTTAAAGAATGGTTTGAAGCCGAGGGTTTCACCGTTTGCGAACTCCCCGAAGACTTACCCTTTGAAGGGGCTGGAGATGCCCTGCTCGATCGCTCCGGACGTTGGTTGTGGGCGGGATACGGCTTTCGATCGGAACTCGACTCCCATCCCTACCTCGCCAAGTGGCTCAATATCGAAGTCCTCTCCCTGCATTTAGTAGACGAGCGGTTCTATCACCTCGATACCTGCTTCTGTCCTCTGACGGGAGGTTACTTACTCTACTATCCCCCCGCTTTCGATTTCTATTCCAACCGCCTGATCGAAATGCGAGTTCCCGCAGAAAAGCGGATTGCCTTAAGCGAACCCGATGCGGTCAACTTTGCCTGTAACGCCGTCAATATCGATCGCCTGGTAGTGATGAATCAAGCCAGCGATGCTCTCAAGCAAGAACTGGCTGACAAAGGGTTTGAAGTCATCGAAACCCCCCTGACGGAATTCCTCAAAGCTGGGGGGGCGGCAAAATGTCTCACCTTGCGCGTCACCGAACCCGTGGATGCCGACGTGAGTGCAGCAGCTTTGGTGCAGAGTTGCACCCTGAAGATGGAAGGTCATCTGCTCGATTCGGGTTCGATCAACCGCGTATTAGATTTGGTCATCGATGGTGGTGGCAGTTTCCAAGTCCTCAACTTCCATTTAGGGGCACAACGCCAGAGTTCCTCCACAGCAGAAATTCGGGTTTCCGCTCCTTCTCCAGAAATCCTCGAAGAAATTGTCGCCCAGTCGATCGATTTGGGGGCAACTGCCTTACCTCAAGACGAACAGGATGCCCACCTGGAACTGGTCACCCAAGCCGGGGTCTCGCCAGATGATTTCTACGTCACCACCATCTATCCCACAGAAGTGCGCATCAACGGCGAATGGGTGCGGGTCGAAAATCAGCGGATGGATGGGGCAATTGCCCTGACGGAAACTTCCAACGGTTCCGTTGCTCGATGCAAGCTCTTGCGGGACTTGGAAATTGGCGATCGAGTCGTCACTGGTGTGGGCGGCATTCGCACCCTGCGCAAAGAACGGGCGCTCAAATCCCAAGAATTCGGCTTCATGTCCGCTGGAGTCTCGAGCGAGCGTCGGGTGGAATTGGTCGTCGAACAAGTGGCGTGGGAATTGCGCCAAATCCGCGATCGGGGCGGTAAAGTCGCCGTTACTGCCGGCCCGGTGGTGATCCATACCGGAGGAGCCGAACACCTCTCGCGGCTGATTCGCGAAGGCTACGTCCAGGCCCTATTAGGAGGCAACGCGATCGCCGTCCACGATATGGAACAAGCGATGCTCGGCACTTCTCTCGGAGTGGATATGAAGCGAGGGGTTGCCGTCCGGGGCGGCCACCGACACCACTTGAACACTATCAATAGCATTCGTCGCTGCGGCAGTATTGCCCAGGCTGTCGAGCAAGGGGTGGTGACGCGCGGGGTGATGTACGAATGCGTCAAACATAACGTCCCCTTTGCCCTGGCTGGCTCGATTCGCGACGACGGTCCCCTGCCAGATACCCAGATGGATTTACTTAAGGCCCAGGCAGAATACGCCCAGTTGCTCGATGGCGTGGAGATGATTTTGATGCTTTCGACGATGCTGCACTCGATCGGGGTGGGGAATATGACCCCTGCCGGAGTGAAGATGGTCTGCGTCGATATCAATCCGGCGGTGGTAACGAAACTCAGCGATCGCGGTTCGGTGGAATCGACCGGAGTCGTTACCGATGTGGGCTTGTTCCTCAGTTTGCTCGTGCAGCAGCTCGGTCAGCTGACGAGTCCCTATCCGATGAAAGCAGCCGGATAGCTCGAGTCTTTACGTAATTGCGATCGGGCGGGTTCGTCGAAGGATGAACCCGCCCGATGCCCGATCGCTCACTTTCTCCACACCACCAAAATCACGCCGCAGACAATCAACCCCAAACCCACCAAGCGAATGGGGGGAATGGTTTCTTTGAAGGCGAAAAAACCCAACAGCACCGAAATGACGTATACCAGGGCGATCGCCGGTCCGGCCACGCTGAGATTGACCTTGGTGAGCAAGAGGATGTAAGCTAGCGCGCCGATTCCGTAGCAAAACAATCCAGCGACGAGTTCGGGGGTGGTGGCAACGCTCCAAATGTAGCCGATCGCATCGCGAGCGTTCACCGTCCCCAATTTCAGAGCGCCGGATTTGAGAAGATATTGCCCCACCGCATTCGTTAAAATTGAAATGAAGAACAATCCGAATTCCAGGGTGGTCATATCGTCTTGAAATCGTAACGTGTCGCCGTGGCGGATGAAGTGAGAACAGGCTTACCTAACTCAAAGGAGGCAGCTCGATCGAATATTGTTCTGGGAAACAAGCGGCTGTTTTGCGAGCGAAAATCGAGCGGAATGAAGATTGTCAAAATGTTCTTAGATTCAGTCCACAAAACATCATTATAGTTGAGAGCTTCCAAACTTTATGACAGATACGGTTCAATCCTCCTATTCCGATCGACAAACCGCCGCGTGGCTGCGGGGCTTGTTGGCGATCGCCTGGGCTGATGGCGACTTCGACGAGGAAGAAAAAAAAGTCATTACTGCGTTAACTCAAGATGACGATCGCTTCGATTTAGCAACTCTCGAACCGATTTCTCCCGAAGACTTAGCCGCAGTACTCGGTGCTGACGAGACGATCGCCCAAAATTTCCTGAGAACGGCGGTGATGGTGGCTCTCGCGGACGGCATTTATACCACTGGCGAAGACGAGCTTCTCCACCAATTTTGCGTCGCCCTCAACCAACAAGTCGATGCGATCGACTCCCTGCGCCACACCCTCGAAGATATTCGAGAGTCCGACGAAACCGAAGTCACCTCGGGTGCGGCAACGCCCCTGCATCCCCCTCAAACCCAGGGAGGAGCTAACATCAAAGTTCTAGCTCCCGTCCGAGAATGGCTCGACGGTCTGGAGATGCACGATCCCAAAGTGGCCCGATTTTTGTGTAAAATGATTCCCTCCCAATGTCCTTTCGAGCGAGATGTGAAGCTGTTCGGTCGCAAGATCGTTCGCATTCCCCCCATGTGCAAACTCAATCCCCTGTACGAGCAGTTGGTGGGCTTGCGCTTTCGGGCTTTGTCTTATCTGGCCGATAAATGTGGAGAAGATGTCACGCCCTACGTTTGATGGGGTCAAGAAGCTGAAAACAGTCGATAACCTGTTGACACGTTACTCAGTCACGTTACTAAATTCAAACTGAAAATTGCCGATTGCCAGCGGTGGGATTGGGACAGAGAATCGACCGCAAGGCGATCGGCAATTGACTCCAGGGAGCTATGCAATTTATCGATCGGGTTGAAGTAGAAGTTGAAGGGGGCAAAGGAGGCGATGGCATCGTCTCTTTTCGTCGCGAGAAATACGTGCCTGCCGGAGGGCCTTCGGGGGGCAATGGGGGACGGGGCGGATCGGTCGTCCTCGTGGCAACAGAACGCCTGCAAACCCTCCTCGATCTCAAATACGCCCACCGATTTAAAGCCGACGACGGCAAGCGCGGGGGACCGAGCAATCGGACTGGGGCATCGGGGAGCGATCGCATCCTCGAAGTGCCCTGCGGCACGGTCGCCTACGATGCCGATACCGGGGAAGTCGTCGGAGATTTAGTCGCCCCCGGTCAGTCGATATGCGTCGCACCGGGGGGAAAAGGAGGATTGGGGAACAAGCATTTCCTCAGCAATAAAAATCGAGCGCCAGAACACGCCCTACCCGGACTTCCCGGCGAAGTCCGCCAACTGCGTTTGGAGTTGAAACTGCTCGCGGAAGTCGGGATTATCGGACTGCCGAACGCCGGAAAATCCACTTTGATTGCCGCCCTCTCGGCCGCGCGACCGAAAATTGCCGACTATCCCTTCACCACCCTGATTCCCAATTTAGGAGTCGTGCGCAAACCCACGGGAGATGGAACGGTGTTTGCCGATATTCCCGGACTGATCGAAGGGGCGCATTTAGGGGCGGGATTGGGTCACGAGTTCCTGCGCCATATCGAGCGAACGCGGCTGTTATTACACCTACTCGATATCACCGCACCCGATCCGATCGCCGATTATCAAATTATTCGAGATGAGCTGACATCTTACGGCAGGGGATTGACCGATCGCCCGCAAATTTTAGCCTTGAATAAAATGGATGCGGTCGATCGCCAACCGGAGGAAATTGAGGAAATCGCCGCCGAGTTGCACCAGCTAACTGGAGATCCGGTGTTTCAAATTTCCGCCGTTTCTCGGAAGGGACTCGATCGACTGATGCAAGAGGTTTGGCAGGTTCTCGATCGGTTAGGAGAGCAAGCCGTAACATAAAATCAACGAGTTGCTCTCTAAAAATTGGCTTCTTTTGCCACACTAACTAAGAACGTGAATGTCACTCCGATCGCCCATCGCGCATTTATCTCGATCGCTTTTATCGTACTTGCCACCATTTTGAGTATCGGCTTCGGTCAATGGGTGAAAACCGGGACGTTACCCTTTAAAGCGATGATGGGATTTAGTCCCAACCAATGGCAGTTTATGCGCGTGTGGGTGAACGTGGCGTTGGCAATCGGGGCGATCGTGCCGTTGGTGATGCTGGTGGTATTGTGGGATCGACCGATCGTCCGTCACTTCCTCGCGAGCTATTTGGTCGTACTCGTCGTTCAGCTTGCCAGTGAAGTCAGTTTGAGTCGTTGGTTCGTTAAAAGTGTTTTCGTTCCGATTGGCACCCTTTACACGGGTTTTCGAGTTTGGCAGCTTTGGGAAGGTTTACACTTAACTGTTTACCCTCAACCTTGGTTCGGACTCTTGTGGTTAATGCTGGTATTTTGGGCGGCAAATCTCATCATGCTGCTGTTGATGGCGATTCCAAGTATCTGGCCCGAATCCAACGAACGATCTGCCTAACCGCCCAAACATTGTCCTGGGATTGACAACGCGAATGAGAACAACAATTTAGCGCGCCGTCGGGGTTGTGGTACTTTCAATACAACCTGTAGCACCTCGTGACCGGGCTGGCTTATACTCAAGTCTTAAGTCGATTAGCCAGAGGTGATATTTGTGAGTCCAGTCGTTGCCGAACCCCAAACTTCAATTTTCGATCCGACCCTTTTCGATACCCACGTCATGGGAACCTACGGACGTTTCCCGATCGCCCTGGAAAAAGGCTCTGGTTGTCGGGTTTGGGATACCAAGGGTAAAGAATATCTCGATTTTGTCGCGGGAATTGCCACCTGCACCCTCGGACACGCCCATCCTCGGTTTGTCGAAGCGGTCAGCCAACAAGTGCGGAAGCTGCACCACGTTTCTAATTTGTACTACATCCCCGAACAAGGCGAACTCGCCCAATGGTTGACGGAACATTCCTGTGCCGATCGGGTCTTTTTCTGCAATTCCGGTGCCGAAGCTAACGAGGGAGCCATCAAACTCGCTCGCAAATACGCCCATACCGTTCTTAATATTGCCGACCCGATTATTTTAACTGCGAATGCCAGCTTCCACGGACGCACCCTCGCGACGATTACTGCCACGGGTCAGCCCAAATACCAAAAGAATTTTAATCCCCTCGTCCCCGGTTTTGACTACGTTCCTTACAACGATCTGGTCACCCTAGAAGCCAAAATTGCCGAATACGATCGCCACGAACGTCGGGTGGCGGCAATTATGCTCGAACCGTTACAGGGAGAGGGCGGTGTGAACCCCGGAGATGCGGCGTACTTCCAACGAATTCGCCAAATTTGCGACGAGAAACAAATTTTGCTGATTCTCGACGAAGTGCAAGTGGGAATGGGACGAAGTGGTAAATACTGGGGCTACGAAAACCTGGGAATCGAACCCGATGTATTTACCAGCGCCAAAGGCTTAGGAGGTGGCATTCCCATCGGCGCGCTGCTATGTAAAGAATCCTGTAACGTCCTCAAACCGGGCGATCATGCCAGTACGTTCGGGGGAAATCCCTTCGTCTGCGGCGTGGCACTTTCCATCTGCCAGACTTTAGAAGCAGAAAATCTCCTCGAGAACGTCCGAGAACGAGGAGAACAGTTAAGAGCGGGTTTGGATAAAATTGCCAAAAAATACCCCGAAATCGTCACTGAAGTTCGGGGTTGGGGTTTGATTAACGGTTTGGTTTTGTCTGAGGATATTTCGATTTCGATCGTTAAATCCGCAATGGAAACTGGGTTACTGCTCGTGCCGGCTGGCCCCAAAGTCGTCCGATTCGTACCGCCTTTGATTGTCTCGGCTGACGAAATCGATCGCGCTTTGAGTGCCACCGAAAATGCTTTAGCCAGCGCGATGTCTTAGAAATACCGGTCGATCTTCCATTCCCGTGGGTAGGGGAAACCCTAAATGGCTCAAGTTCGAGGTCACCGGAAGCGAAGGAGAGGCAGTTTTCAAGCTAGACGTACGCGATCGACTCGGTTTCGATTCGGGTACGCTACTCGATGGTGATTGGGTCGTTTGAGACTTTTCGGGGGAAGTTTGGGTTTGAGACAGATGAGACATGCGCTCGATCCCGATCGTTCCCTCGAGATTCGCTCCGGCTAAATTCACCCCACCCAACTTGGCATCGGTGAGATCTGCACCCTGAAGGTTGGCACTTAAGAGGTTGGCATCTTGAAGGTTTGCTCCCCGAAGGTTGGCACCTCTTAAGTCGGCTTTAACTAACCGAGCGTCTTGGAGATTGACATCGGCTAAATTCGCATCGATTAGCGTTGCATCTCCCAAGTTCGCGCCCCCTAAATCCGCTCCACTCAAGTTCGCTTGGTTCAAATTGACCCCGATCGAATTGGCTCCATCTAAACGCGCGCCACTCAAATTGGCACGATCGAGTTGAGCGTTGACTAATGTTGCGTATCCCAAATCCGCGCCGCAAAGATTGACGTTCGACAGATTGGCTTCGAACCACTGACTGCCGCGAGCGTCAATGCCACTGAGGTCGGCATTTTTCAAATAGGCATTAACAAAGGTGGCAAAACCCAAATCCGCGCCGCTAAAGTTCGCTCGATCGAGACGAGAACGATTGAAATTGGCAAAGAGTAGCTTCGCACCGCCGAGGTTTGCCTCGGTGAGATCGAGCTTGGCTAAATAGGCTTCTCCTAGATCTCCTCCAGGACATTGTTTGGTTTCCAGCAACCGCTTGACAGGATTTCGATCGACCTGTACATTTCTCGATCTATTTGCCATCGATCTGTTTGGTTCTGATAAGCTTTGGTATTTGCGATCCCCAACGGTCATTTAGGAATTCTCCACATGACAATATATTCCAGTTTTATCGAATCAATCAGCAGCTTTGTTGCATCCGAATTTTGAGCTAAAAAACCCCTAATTTCAAGCAAACTACAATTCATTTAAAAATTAAGTTTGCAATGAGCTTGCCCGTTTTTTCTGCAATATCACTCACTGTATTTGGTTAAGTTTTTGGATATTTCCGATTCGGTCGATCGTCATCTAAAAATTCAGACCAAGATTCGCGCTGTCCTACCCCAAATTATATCAACCATCTTTTCTGAGCATTTTGAGAGTTGGTATCTAGACCCAGAAGAGATTTGTAATCTCAACATAGTCAGTGCGTATCCGATCTAAAACGACGATTCCGAATGCGCGAACATTTCTCATTCGGTTGTTTTTCTCTAATCTATTGTGTGTCAATTTTTCCTAAAAATGGGATGAGGGGCATAACCCCTCGTGTAGAGCGATCGCAACCTAAAGTATAAGACCCATCGGGTATTGGACCCTACAAATCGTTTTTTTAGGGATGGCAAAACAACCGATTCGATCGCTGATTAAATTCGATCGAATCGGCAAAACCTGTAGTTTTACAGAAGTTCGACTTACGAGTTTGTACGTATGGTCAAGTCAAACGTTTCTGTTTAGCATGGAAGTAAGTTGCACTTCAGTAAAAGAAAACCGCAGGAAATTTTCTTGTTTGTCAGCTTCTGGCTGAAATATGCAAATCGGTTATTCGCTCGAGTTCCAATCGGAAAGATCGTAATTGAGAAAATCGGCTAACCGATCGTTCGATGGTTTGAAGTGCTGCGCTAGCTCCCGTCGTTTGCCATCAGACATCGGCTCGAAAACCTGAGACATATTTGAAGTCAACAAACCTTTGATGGAATTTTTAATTGACGCGGGAATCCAAGACTTAATGGCGGAGTAGTTGGGAATTTTGTTTAATACAGTCGATAGCTTTTCATTCTTCATCCCCTGAGTAAAGTTAGCCGTCACGTTCTTTGCTACAGAGGTTTCGATTATAAATTCGCTATCTACATCCAAAAAACGATAGACTTTCTTTAAAGTGTCTTGAGGATTTTCAATTAAATCTGTTTGAAATAAAACCAGTAATTGCTCGCGGCGAAAAAAACGAAGATATTCGTCAATTTGATTGATATATTCACTCGTCCGAATTGGGTCGGTTCCCGATGTGTGGCTTTGGGCGAGTAAAAAGTCGAGAATGCGATCGCACGAATAAGGCAAAGAATCAACGTTCAACACGTACCGTCGGTACTTCCATTCCTGGAGACATTCTGATTCGACTCGTGCGACGGGTTCTCGGAGAATGTAAATTAGTTTGATGTCGGGAATGACTGCGTGAATTCTTTGGGGAGTCAGCTGTGTAAACGGAAACCTCGTGTAGGAAGTTGAGGCTTCTCCGCAAATAGCATTGGGACTCGCATCGGCATAGAGTCCTTCGTACCAATCTAATCCGCGTTCGTAAATGATATCGGTTGAGAAGAAGTGAGGCTCCTTCAGGGGACACATGAAAATTTGGGGATGTTGGCTTAAATATTGATTTAATGCGGTCGTTCCGGCCTTCGCCGCCCCAACGATCGCAAATTTAGGTAACTGCCCTCCCGGTCTAACGGGGACATCGGAGAAGGCGATTCCATCTGGAACTCTAACCCAACTTGGAATTGATTCGTCCATTTGAGCGATCCTAGATAATATAGATTTAAAACAGTGGTGTTTTAAATACAGTAGCGCTTCACTGTACCAGACTTTACATATTAACCGACGGCTTGGTGCAAGTCTTCTGGAGTGAGGCGATCGTGTAGGACGCACCCGTCGCGGAACCAAACAATCCGTTGAGTCTGGCGGGCGACTTCCGGTTCGTGGGTCACCATGACGATCGTAATCCCGCTGGCATTGAGTTCGGCAAAAATATCCATCACCTCTTGGGTGGTTTGGGTATCCAACGCCCCGGTCGGTTCGTCGGCGAGTAACACAACGGGACGGTTGACGATCGCGCGGGCAATGGCAACCCGCTGCTGTTGTCCCCCTGAAAGCTGATTGGGGCGATTGTGCAGGCGATCTTCGAGTCCGACGCGAGTGAGGGCGACGGTAGCCCGTTCCCGGCGTTCGCCACTGGAAACTCCCGCATACACCATCGGCAGCATCACGTTTTCGAGGGCGGTAAGTTGGGGCAGTAGGTGGAATTGCTGGAAGACGAAACCGAGCTTTTGATTGCGAATGCTGGCGAGTTCGAGATCGGACACTCGCGCCGCATCCACCCCATCGAGATAGTAGTGCCCGGTGGTGGGTCGATCGAGGCAACCGATGACGTTCATTGCCGTAGACTTGCCCGAACCCGAGGGACCCATAATCGAGCAGTACTCACCCTCATCCACGCGCAGGCTGACGCGATCGAGGGCGCGAACTTCTGTATTTCCCGTGCCGTAGACTTTGGAAATATTGTCGAGTTTGATGATACTGGGAGATTCGCTCTCGGAAGAGGTGGAGCGATCGGGTGATGTAACCGGAGGAACCATAGCCGAGTGAGTGAAAGGAACCGGGGAACCCACGACCGATCGTCCATCTGACGGTTAGCTTCGATCGCCAACGGGTTCTCGTTTCTTAATTATATCGATCGCCCGAGAGACGCTTTCGGGTAGAATCACCACCAAGCTACCCCGACCGGCTTCGTCGAGTGCCACTTCGATGGCTTTGCCCTCGTCGAGAATCGATTCGTAACGGCATCCGGCATCGATTTGTCCGATTCCCTTACAAATTAAATCTGCCGCGTCGCCTCGGGGACGACCTCGGGTATCGTCGTCTTCTTTGACGATAATCCGATCGAAAATTTCCACCGCCAGTCTGCCGAGTTCGATAAAGTCTTCATCGCGGCGATCGCCAGGACCGCCGATAACACCGATTCGCGAACCCGGCCAATTGCGTACGAAGTCCCCTAAAGCCTTGTAACTAGCCGCGTTGTGGGCGTAGTCGATCAGGGCGTGATAGTCCCCAAGATCGAACAGGTTCATCCGTCCGGGGGTTTGCTCGGTGGAGGCGGTAAAGGTGGACAGGGCCGCCTGAATTTGCTCGAGGGTGACTCCCCCGGCATAGGCGGCGAGGCTGGCGGCCAGGGCGTTGGCAATCATAAACGGAGCCATTCCCTTTAAGGTCAGAGGTACGTCCTCGGCTTTGGCGATCCGCAGGGTTTCATCTTGGGTGGCGATCGATAAGTAGCCTTCTTCGTAAATCGCCGCCAAGCCCCCAGCCAGAAGGTGTTCTTTCACCCGCTCGTTATTCGGATTCATGGAAAAGTAGGCAACTTTCCCCCGCACCCGCCCGGCCATCTCGGCGACGAGGGGATCGTCGGCGTTGAGAACGGCAACGCCATCGGGCGAGACGGTTTCGGCGACTACGGCTTTGACGTGGGCCATCTGCTCGATCGTGTCGATATCTCCTAAGCCCAGGTGATCGGCGGCAACGTTCAAGACCACGCCAACATCGCATTCGGTAAAAGCTAGACCCGATCGAAGAATACCGCCCCGCGCGCTTTCGAGAACGGCCACTTCCACGGTGGGATCTTGAAGGATGAGTTTGGCACTTTGCGGCCCGGTATTATCTCCGGCTTCGGCGAGGTAATCGCCAATATAGGTGCCGTCGGTGGTGGTGTAGCCGATGGTTTTCCCGGTTTGTTTGAAAATATAGGCGGTCAGGCGGGTGGTGGTGGTTTTCCCGTTGGTTCCGGTGATGGCGACGATCGGCACGCGGCTATCGGTTCCGGGGGGAAATAGCATATCCATCACCGGGGCGGCGACGTTGCGCGGCGTGCCTCGGCTGGGGTGGGTGTGCATCCGAAATCCCGGTGCGGCGTTCACTTCGACAATCACCCCGTCGGTTTCCCGCAGGGGTTGGGAAATATCGGTGGTCACCACGTCGATGCCGGCAATATCCAGACCGATAGTGCGGGCGGCACGCTGGGCTAGCCAAATATTTTCCGGGTGGATGTCATCGGTGCGATCGACGCTAATCCCTCCAGTACTTAGGTTTGCCGTCGCCCGCAGGTAACAAATGTCGCCTTCTTTCAATACGCTGTCGAGGGCGTAACCCTGACGTTCTAAACGTCCGATGCTGATGCGATCGATTCTCAGGCGGGTCAAGATATTATCGTGTCCCTCTCCCCGGCGGGGATCGCGGTTGGTGTGTTCGATCAGTTCGGCGATCGTCGAGCGCCCGTCGCCCACGACGTGGGCGGGAACCCGTTCGGCGACGGCAACGACTTTACCGTTGACGACTAAGACGCGATGGTCTCGACCTTGGTAGTAGCGTTCGATGATGACTGATTTGGTTTTCGATTCTTCGCTGGCTGCGTCGTAAGCCTCTTCGGCATCTTCCCAGGTGTTGATATCGATGGTGATTCCCCGACCGTGGTTGCCATCGAGGGGTTTGATGACGATCGGATAACTCCCTACTTCGTCGATGGCTGCTTCGAGTTCGTCGAGATAGTGAATCACCGTTCCCCGAGGTACGGGAATGCTGGCATGGTGGAGAGCGCGTTTGGTTCCTTCTTTGTCGCAGGCGAGTTCGACGGCGAGGATACTGCTAAAATCGCTGAGGGTCGCTTGAATGCGCTTTTGATGGATGCCGTAACCCAGATGGATCATCGATCGCGCCGCCGATTCGCTCCAAGGAATTCCCCGAGCCTCGGCTTCTTCGATCAGGGTTTCCGTACTCGGGCCGGGTGCGGATTCATCTCGCAAATCTCGCAAATCCGATAGATCCTGATCGAGTTCGGATTGGGGATATCTGCCGGTATCGACGATACTCTCGCACAACCGAACGGCAGCTCGGGCGGCGTAGCGTCCCGCTCGTTCGTCGATGTACTCGAACACGACGTTGTAGATGCCGGGGGTGGAAGTTTCTCGAGTGCGCCCGAATCCCACGGTCATACCCGCAAGTTCTTGCAGTTCGAGGGCGACGTGTTCGACAATGTGCCCCATCATCGTCCCTTCGCGAACGCGTTGGAGAAATCCACCGCGACAGCCGGGGGAGCAAAAATGCTCCACCAAACTCGGCAAGCAGTCGATTAAGCCTTCGTAGAAGCCGGAAATCCTGTCGGAAGGTCGTTCCGCTAAATCCTCTAAGTCCAGACGAACGACGATTGCTTTGTGCTTTCGGATGCTCCAATAGTTAGGCCCGCGTAAGGTCTGGATTTTCAGTATTTTCATAATGGTCTCTGAGGATAGAACGGAAGAGAGGGCTAGGAATCATTAGGCTAGTGTCAGACCGATCGCGGCTCCTAAACTGTTCGTGGCGAACACCTATATCGATCGAGCTGTAGTAAGACTGGGGCTTGAGTAGAAATTTTGAGTGAGAATTGGGATGACTGGCACTCTAAAATCTAGCATTTCAACGCTCGCAGTTTGCCAAAAAAAGCGAAAATAGCAAAGCCAGACAAGGTATAAGGAGTTTACCCTCGAACCCAGTCTGGTTCTTGGCTGCAACCCACGCGCTCGAGCCTGTTAGACGGCCACTCGTTCTTCGGGGGGCACGATGCTGCGAGTGTTGAGATTGTAGCGATCGCCGTGGGTGAGGATATGGACCCGCAGGCCGAACAAACTCAACGGATCGCTAGCGCTGACATACGGTTCGTTGGTATGGGAGAGTTCCCCAGGATCGATAATGGTTACGTTTCCTTTCCCGAGGACTTGAATCGTTCCATCCCCTTCGTACATGGCGCAGGTATCTTCATCCACCCCCATGCCGATGCGATCGGGATGGCAGGCAATGGCGCTGAGCAAGCGGGCGACTCGGTTGCGATTGTTGAAGTGCTGATCGACAACGAGCTGGGGCAAAATGCCCAATCCCGTTGTCAGATCCACCAAAGAGCGATTGGGAGATTCGCCACTGCCACCACCGGCGATCATGTGATGGCCCATCACGGCTGCCCCCGCACTGGTTCCGGCAAGGGTAATGTTACCGAGCTGGACTTGAAGTAAAATTTTTTCCATTAACGGCGTATCGGCGAGCAAACCGCACAGGCGCAGTTGGTCGCCTCCAGTCATGAAAACGCCGGTACAGCCTTCGAGGTAACTTTGCCAAATGGGATCTTCTCCCTGAGAGCGATCGCGAATATCGAGCACTTGGACGGCTTTCGCGCCCATGTCTTCAAAAATGTAGCGATATCGATCCCCGATCGCGACGGGTTCGCGAGACGCGGACGGAATAATGGCAATACGACCATTTCTTCCTTCCGAACGATTGAAGAACGTCTGTAAAATTTCCCTTCCGTGAACTTTATCTTCCGCGCCACCAATAACTAGAATTGTGGTTTTAAGAGATTGAGGCATCCTCTTTTGTACGATTGAGGTTGGGCATTGGGTGTAGATGGCGTGGTTTTTTCGGGAACTCGAGTACCCAATTGATTTGAGAAGTTTCACACTTGAACGACGGCTCGATCGGTCTATCGGCACGACTTCGATCGGCATTCGGTTCGGTTAAGTTCTCGCACTCCAGCCAAGCTACCAATTATTGTTTTTTTTACGCAACAATGGGCAGTGTATTTTTTTTACTTTGTTGTGGGGGTCAATGTCAAGGGTATAGAATAAATCTTTAGTTTATCGAGTTTGATGGGGAATAGAGAAAATGACGAAAGATAAATGAAAAAATACCTTGCTCAGTGGTGTTTTTGTCGTTTTCTTCCTTTTAACAAAGTACTCGCACTCACCCCTAAAATCGAGAAATATCGTGGGGTGAAATTTCTTGAATCCCTGACAGATACATTTGTCTAGATCCTCACGAGTGTCTTCGATTGCCTTGTCGGGTCGGTATCGCTGCCGATGTCTTCCCGGAACAAGGCGAGTCACTTCGCACTCTAGGAAGATAGACTGAAAAGCATCTCAAAGCTCGGCAGTTAAAACAGCCGTGCTAACCCGTAATTGGCAATGTCTGCGTGAAATGTCTGTGTGAGATGAAAAGCCCTTTTGACGATCCCGATCTAGGTTCTTTTCTCAATTCAAAAAGAGGTCTGATGAATAGCTGCAAATTCGATCGCATTAAATCCCAAAAATACTGGTGGCGTAAGTTTCTAGGAATACAGAGCGGTGCGTGTTTGACCCTCGCGATCGCCCTTCCTAGCGCTCCGGCATCCGCACAAATTACCCAAGCCACCGTCCAAGAAATCTTGGATGGCGATGAAGTTTTTATCGAACAAGCGAAAACCACCGTCGGCGAGGTGGCAGCCTTTAGCGAAACCGTCAGCACTGAGAACTCGCGAACGGAACTGACCTTTAGCAACCTCGCAGCCGGACGACTCGGATACAACTCTTCGGTCATTGTCGGTCAATGCGTGGAAGTGCGCGACGGTCAACTCTTGGCAAGCGGTCCGGTGAACGGCTGTGTTGCTGGGTTTACCGCTAACGTCCAGGGGACGATCTACGTCATCGGCAATAGCGATGACGATGAGGGTCAATTTCAGGTCTTGACCGGCGATGTCGAAGTTGTCGATGAAGACGGGAATATCACCACCGTCTCTCAAGGTCAGCAGGTGAGAATTGCCGGCGAACAACTGACCCCCGTCGAACTCATCCCCACCGAAGATTACATCGATATTCTCGAAGGTCCCTTATTTGAAGGGTTTTCCACTGCTCTACCTGATAGCGAGAAGTTACTCGAAGTCTGTAATACCTTGCGCGAAGCCAACCCCACTGAAGATAATCGGGAATGTCCGACTCGAATTGGCTCGAACGTCACCGAGGAAGCTGTTGAAGAGGAAACCGTTGAAACCGAGGAAACTGTTGAAATCGAAGAAACCGTTGAAACTGAGGAAACTGTCGAGACGGTAGAAACCGAAGAAACCGTTGAAATCGAGGAGACGGTAGAAACCGAATCGCCAGCTCCCGTCGAGCCTCCCCGTCCGGCTTTTCCCCTACTTTGGTAATTCGATCTCGCAGGTGGGATCGTATGCAAATCCAACGTAGAACGATCCCCCCAGGGTGCCAATGTAGTCGTAGGTAGTAGCAACCCCATCACCCAAACACTCTTTGTAGGTTAAAAAACCTTCGCCGCTGCTCGTATGCCCTGGATAGGGTTGCCGAGTACTAGGTTGGTAGCCGAACACCGACTCAAACAGGGTTTCGACGGCCGAACCACCGTCAAAGGGATCGTTGGGATCGCTTGTGGGTGAAAAAAAGATCCTCGTCGCCCGATCTCTGACGAACGTTACCGTCAATTCTCCCCCCGATTCAAAACCGGGGAACTGCTGCCAAATCTCGTCAGAAATGTAAGTGTAGGTGGTTTGATTATCTTCGATCGCCTCAGATAAAGGCAGACCGAAGTAACTTTGAATTGTATCGGTCGTTTGGTTGAAAACCGGACGCGCTTGGGTCGGTGGTGGGGGAAATCCGGCAATATATATTGGGGCGATCGCGATATCTAAGGGGGTAACCATCTTCTCGCCATAAGAAGATCTAACGTTTACATCTGCACCGTACGCGACCAGAGATTTAATAATTTCATTTCCACCTTTTCTTTGAAATGCACTTAGAAGTGGAGTTCGATCGATATTATCTATAATATTGACTTGAGCACCACGAGATAAGAGAGTCTTTACAATTTGTAGCCGATGAATTCGCGCTGCTTCAAATAATGAATTTTGCCCACTGAGATCTAAAGCATTAACATTTGCACTACAATCGACCAGCAGTTCGACAATATCGCCATACTCGAGCTTTGCTGCTAAATGTAAACGTCAGTTACAAAAATTAAATTAATCCTGCCCAGATCGCAGAGCATCGAACTTCCTCAAAGGAGTAGAATAGATCGCAGCCCGATCGAGCTTCAGCTTCCAAGGGCAACTTAGTTACATCGATGCATCAGTTCAGACTCGTGAAAACTTCATTGCAACCTTCATTGCGACTGGGGTTCGCTGCATTAGTAACAGCGGCGCTTTCCTCTCTAATTCCCTTCAACGCAGCCAACGCAAACTTCGATCGCCTAGAAGTCGAGCAAGAAAACTTCATCGCCGTTGCTGCTCCTGTCGGTCAAACTTTGGGATTTCAACTGCTGATATTAGAACAAGTTTCCGATTCCCAGTTATGCTGGAGCGAAAGCAACAACAGTCCGATCCTCGTAGACCCCTTGTTGCTCGATTTCGACTTTAGCGGCATTTGCGGTCGTAGCACTGACAGTAATGGCTACTCTATTCGCGTCGATGATGAAGATTGGGGATTGGACTACGCCCTGAGAATTTATCGAGAGGGAAACGACCTGGTTCTCAAAGGCGTTCCGTTCAGTCAAGGAGAAGAGGCATTTGAAATTGGTCGCACTTACGGCGTGGCTTCCGACTTTTTAAAAATCGAGCTACATCCAGGATGGCGGTTTACGCGGCGCAGCTATCAAGGTCGCCCCTTGGGTCATATTTACTTAACGTACGATCGCACTTGAAGTTAGCACAGTTCGAGGTGGGGTAATTTCGGGGAGATGGAAAAAACGAACAATTCCCTATCTCCCCGATTGCCATTAACTCTGCGCGACAGTTTCTTTATCTTTGGCGAGGAATTTCTCCAACTCCGTCAGTGCATCCGCATCCACCTTGGTCTGCATCGGGCAGAACTTGGGTCCGCACATGGAGCAGAATTCCGCCGTCTTGTAGATATCTGCTGGGAGGGTTTCGTCATGGTACTCGCGGGCGCGTTCCGGGTCCAGAGATAGCTCGAACTGGCGGTTCCAGTCGAAATTATACCGGGCGGCGGACAGTTCGTCATCGCGATCGCGCGCCCCCGGACGATGACGGGCGATATCGGCAGCGTGGGCGGCAATTTTGTAGGCAATCAAGCCGCTGCGCACGTCTTCGGCATTGGGCAATCCCAGATGTTCTTTGGGAGTGACGTAGCACAGCATCGCCGTTCCGTGCCAACCGGCGATCGCCGCCCCGATCGCCGAGGTGATATGGTCGTAACCGGGCGCAATATCCGTCACCAACGGTCCGAGGACGTAGAAAGGTGCTTCGGAACACTCTTCCATCTGCTTTTTGACGTTGAACTCGATTTGGTCTATGGGGACGTGTCCGGGTCCTTCCACCATCACTTGCACGTCATGTTCCCAGGCGCGGCGCGTCAGTTGTCCGAGGGTTTTCAGTTCTGCCAACTGCGCTTCGTCAGAGGCATCGTGAGTGCAACCCGGTCGCAAGGAATCCCCCAAACTGAACGAGACATCGTACTTTTTGAAAATTTCGATGATGTCGTCGAAATGGGTGTAAAGAGGGTTTTGCTTGTGGTGGTGCAGCATCCATTTGGCGATAATCCCGCCCCCGCGCGAGACAATCCCGGTGATGCGGCTGCGCACTTTGGGCAAATGTTCGATCAGGATTCCAGCATGGATGGTCATGTAATCGACCCCTTGCTGGGCGTGCTTTTCGATGATGTGGAGGAAATCCTCAGCGGTAAGGTCTTCGATGTTACCGTGCACGCTTTCTAAGGCTTGGTAGATTGGAACCGTACCGATGGGGACGGGAGAAGCCTTGATAATGGCGGTGCGAATCTCATCCAAATTGCCCCCACCTGTGGACAAATCCATTACCGTATCCGCGCCGTACTTCACCGCGAGATTCAGCTTTTCGACTTCTTCGTGAATATCCGACGAGTTGGGAGACGCGCCGATATTGGCGTTGACTTTGCACTTGGAAGCAATGCCAATTGCCATCGGTTCGAGGTTGGTGTGGTTGATGTTGGCGGGAATAATCAACCGTCCTCGCGCCACTTCCTCGCGAACCAAGTCCGCTGGGAGGTTTTCCCGTTTGGCGACGTAGTGCATCTCTTCAGTCAGCAAACCCTGACGCGCGTAGTGCATCTGGGAGACATTGGCTTGTCCCCGGCGCTTAGCAACCCATTCTGTTCGCATATGTCGTATCCTCAATTAACAGCTTCCCTCCGCCGGTATTAGCCGGACTCAGGTTCTAAGGGTGTAATCTCAGCCCGATGGCGCGGGCACCCCTAGCTCGATGCATCGGATTGTAGCGTGTTGAAGAGATGGGAGAATTAGTCGATCGTAATTCGTAAACTATGTAATTTATTCGTAACAGTCGATCGAAGCTCGGACTGATTGAAGAAATTTTCCTAAATACAAGGTAATGACATGGCCGGCATAGAAGGCTTCAAAGTAAAAAACTATAGGACACTGCGAGATATTACTTTGGGAAAATTATGGAATACGCAAAAAGTAGCTCCCTTAACGCCAATGACAGCTGTAATTGGCAAAAATGGCGTGGGAAAAAGTACGCTGTTTGATGCTTTTGGTTTTTTGGCAGATTGTTTGCGTGTCGGAGTTGAAGAAGCCTGTGATTCTCGGGGTCGAGGTGGCTTTAGGAGAATTCGATCTCAGGGGCAAGAAGGAGGTATTGAATTTGAAGTTTACTACAAGCAAGATCGCAATGCGCGACCCATTACTTACGAGCTAGAAATAGACTTAGATTTGACCGGACGACCTTATGTTAAAAGAGAAAGATTGAGACAGCGGCGCAGGGGACAACGCCAGGGACGACCATTTTCTTTTTTAATATTAAATGAAGGGGAGGGTATAGCTTGGAAAGGAGAAGATGAAGGAAAACTAGTTGAAGAAAACAACTTTGAGTTTGATTTATTAGAGTTAGTAAAAAGAATACAAAGCGGACAAGCGGAAGAAGAAAGTAAAGAAACTGAGGTGGTCGAACTAAGCGATAAGCGAAAACTAGGAATTGCCACTTTAGGTGCGCTCAAACAACATCCCCGAATCTCAGTATTTCGCGAATTTATTGAAGGATGGTATCTTAGCTACTTTACACCCGATGCAGCTCGAAGCTTACCCCTTGCCGGGCCGCAAAAGCATCTGAATATTCATGGAGATAATCTGGGAAATGTCGTTCAGTTCATGGAGAGAGAGCATCCAGAAAAGTTTAAATTAGTCTTACAAAGTATTTCTCAAAAGATACCAGGTATTCATCGCATTGAAACCGACAGAAGTCCTGATGGAAGACTACTTCTTCAGTTTAACGATCGAGGATTCAAAGATCCATTCTATTCTCAACAAGTCTCGGATGGAACATTAAAGTTTTTTGCGTATTTATTACTTTTAGAAGACCCCTCACCTCCACCTTTTTTATGTATTGAAGAACCAGAAAATGGACTATATCATAAAATTCTAGAGATGCTAGCAAAAGAATTCCGAAAACATGCAACTGGACGAAAAGGCAGCTCTCAAATTTTTATTACAACACATCAACCTTACTTTGTTGATGCACTAACACCTGACGAAGTATGGGTGCTAGAAAAAGGAGAAGATGGGTTTTCGACAATCGAACGTGCTAGTCAAGAGCCTCTTATCCAAAATCTTGTTTCTGAAGGTATACCTCTTGGTAGTCTTTGGTATAGTAACTACTTAGATGAACAGTAAGTGTATGCACTTTGAGATTTTGGTTGAAGATATATCGGGAAAAACAGCTCTCAACCTCCTGATACCAAAGATTGTTAACACCGAAAAGCATTCAGTTACAATCCATTCTTATAAAGGAATAGGTCGTCTTCCTGGCAACTTAAAACCGAAGACCGACCCCAAAAAACGAATTTTGCTTTCTCAACTACCTCGCCTCATTCAAGGCTACGGCAAAACATTTTCTAGCTATCCTCCTGAGTACCCAGCCGTACTGATTGTTATTTGCGATCTCGACAATCGATGCCTCAAAGCTTTTCGCCAAGAGTTAATAGAATGTGTAAGCCAGTGCGACCCTAGTCCAGAGACATTCTTCTGTATTGCGATCGAGGAGGGAGAAGCTTGGTACTTAGGTGACTTTGAAGCTATAAAATCGGCTTATCCAAAAGCCAAAAAATCAGCATTAAATTCATATAAAAATGATGATATCTGCGATACCTGGGAAAAATTAGCTGATGCGGTGTTTCCTGGTGGTTCTACAAATCTATCTAAAAAAGGTTGGCAGGCTGTCGGGCAAGAGAAAACAATTTGGGCTAAAAAAATATCACCACTGATGGATGTCGAGAAGAACCGATCGCCGAGCTTCTGCTATTTTCGAGATAAGCTTCGTTCGTTAATCTAGTCTTGTTTAGTTTAGTTTTACACATACCCCGATCGAATCATTACTCGATCGCCATCGTTGCCATTTCGGGGGTTGAGTGAGGTAAAAGTTACAGAAGCGACGATTTTTGAGATCGTCAGTGAGAATTCCCCAAACAGTATCGAATATTTCACGAAACCCAGACTCGCCTAATTTTTGGGCTTCCTCTTTTTTAACCTCACCCTTCCGCATGAGATTAACAACTATAGCCAAAGTCTTTCAAGTTCATGCCAATTAATTGGCTGGTGCGTTGATTGCTTTGAATAAACGAATCTCCTGCTATTTGAGCAATAATGTTTTTGAAGTTTTCTTCGGCGCGATCGTGATATTTTTGCGGCAGAAATTTCTCGATGGTTCCAGACATTTTATATCCCAAAAGCCAAATAAAACCTTGAACTGACTCTTGCTGTTCCGGTGGCGCGCAAAAATTGTTCAGTTTTTGGCGAAAGGCAAGAGTTCCTCCTTTAATGCCCACATTTTGAGCCACTTTTTGATAGTCGGGATTTCCTTGAGATCCGGAAAAACTTAAAATTTTTTCGATCGCATCTTTCGCGTTCTTTTTTAAGAATTCGGTGGGCAGTACCAAGACATTTTCAGAACCAAACAAAGTTTGGTAATGTTCGATGGGTCGATCGTACTCAAAATAATCTAATCGACATACCGGACCAATTCCTGTTTTATTTTGAGTGCTAATTCCCAAAAATCGCTCGAGGCTGACAAATCCGCCCCGACGAATATACTGGCGGTAAGCAGAAAGTATAATCGACTTTTGCTCGCGAATCAAAATGAGAACTCGTCCTTCTGGGAAAACGGCGTGAAGTCTCTCGGCAACCTCTTTTCCCCAGTATTTTCCGCGAGTTTGATCTCCGGTTAAAAACTCTTCAGAAATGACGGGAACGAGTTGTTTTTCGGCAGCATTTTTTAAGCCGAGATTAAAAGTTTGCCGAACGGAATCCGCTGAAAAGTGATAGGGACTGATGTTGATAAAGCTGTCTAGGGCTTCATAGGAGGGGAGTCCCCAAGGGGCGTAAAAGCCCGAGTTTTCATCTTTAAAAATTACCTGTTGCAGCCATGTCGATGCTGCTTTTGGATACCCGATATGAATTAAAATTCGAGAATCAGTCATTATCTTTATCCTTCCAGACAAGCGAGAAATCCATTTCAATGAAGATAGACTCAGCAGGACTTAGCAGTCATATCCAAAATCGGCCAGATCGATTCCGATTAACTCGCTAGTTTTTCGATTACTCGCCCCAAACTTTCCTGCAACCGACTGAGCGATAAAGTCTTTGAGTTCCCGTTCGGCTTGTTCGTGAACTGACTCCGGAACCACTCGATCGAAGATCCAGGAGAGCTTTTGAACCACCCGCCAATTAAAGGGAATACTTTTGCCCCCAAAGTCATCGGCTTGGAACCAATAGTTCAGCTGTCGTCGAAACTTCATGGTCACCCCATGAAATCCGACATTTTGAGGCTTTTGGGGAAAATCTTTGAGATTTTCGATGCCGACAAAAAAGCCTATTTTCTGGAGAAAGTCCAGGCGATTTTTCTTGAGTAACTCAAACGGCAACACGAGAACGTTCTCGCTCCCAAATTGATTCTGATAGTAGGAAATTAAGATATCGTATTCGAGAAAGTCCAATCGGCACATGGGACCGAACCCAGGTTTGCGGTTTTCGACACCGATAAATCGTTCGATTTTATTGAGTCCTCCTTTCTTGATATGCTCCCGGTAGGAGGAAAGAATCATCGACTTTTGTTCGCGCAGGATAATGAGAATGCGAGCGTCGGGAAAAACTGAATGCATGCGATCGGCTGCTTCTTTCCCCCAATAGCGACCGCGAATTTGGCTGCCCACCAATGTTTCTTGAGATAATACTGGAACCAGATTCCGCTCGGCTGCGGTTTTCAATCCCTCCTCAAAGACTTTGCGCGCCGCATCCGCCGAAAAGGAGAATGCATTGGCGAGGACGAACTGGTCGGTTGCCGGACCTGAAGCCAGACCCCAGGGGGCGTAAAATCCCGCATCTTCATCTTGAAAAACAATATTTTGCAACCAGGTTGAAGCGGCTTTGGGATAGCCAACATGAATCAACAGGGGCAGACTTTGCACGGCACTCGCATCGCGTTCTACAGTAGGTAATCGATCGTCCATGTTTCGACTGGGAATTGTGTAAATTGGAAGTCGTTCGACCAAACCCGACAAGCGCAATTAAGTATTGGCTGGATTTGGCGATCGGGCGGAAATATCGAGAAGTTATCGATAAGTTAGCAAATTTATCCGATCGTCGATCGCACGCAGCGGGCAAAACCCTCAATCCGATCGTCTGTATCGTTTGAAGGACAAACGCTGCCAACTTTAAAGGGTACTCGATAACTTCTCGGTTGAGGGGTTGTCAGTCCGATGATTTTTCGAGAGGATATCTTCGAGGGTTCTGGCGAATCCTCCTCTTTCAAGATAATCGGTGTAAACCTGTCGAGCGTTTTTGATAATTCGCGCTGCCTCCTCGGGATGTTCTAGATAGTGGCGGCACTTCTCTTCGAGATCGGCAAAATCCCAGCGCACGGGTACGTAGGTTTCGTTTTCGACAAAAATATTCGGTTGGGTATCCAAATGAGCCATCGAGGGTTTAACTAGCAAGCTGTCGTTACAAATTGCCTCGAAATCTCGCCAACAGGTTTCTCCCCAGCCAAAGGGACTGAAGACGATCCGGCTTTGCCTGAGTTCTCGTGCGTATTGTTTTTTGGAAATTAATCCATCATCAATAAATAGAGCGCTGACGGCAATCTGATAGTCAGATTCTAGGGGTTCGAGGGCTTTAGCCGCTGCCATGCGATACTCGCAATACCATTCTTGCTTGCGCTTGTGTCCTAAAGACAGACGGCAAAATACATCCAACTTCTTGGAAATCGGACGCTTGGGAAAAAATAGAGGTGGGCGCAGTGCTTTGCGAAAACGGCGCGCCGTCCCCAAACTCCAACCAGAAGCAATTCGGTGTTCGTAGCCTTCGGGAACCTCAGAACTGACAGACCACCCTTCGAGATCGATATTCCAATGTCGGGCAATAAATTCGATAAACTCGTTGCCACCGACAAATTCCCGCTTATAGTCGTTGAGGTCGCGGAAGCGCTGACGTTTGAGCAGCACATCGACATAGGGAAGCACCCCCAAAAACATCGTATTCCCTTGGGCAAACGGATCGACAAAAATCAGTTGGCGATCGGGATATTCGCTTCGTATTTTTTGGAATGTCCGCACTACCTCGCTGGCATCTTCGCGCCAAAACGGGAAGAAAAAGACTGCTTCCGAGTCGTATTTTTGGCAAGCCTCTTCCATTTGCGCTAAGTTTTGGGTCTCGATGTACTGCACGTTCAAATCGAGTTGGCGGCGCAGGGATTTGCGCTCGTCTGCAAACGGTTCGAGTTGGGCAGTCAGAATCGAATCTGCCTTGAGACCGAGAAGTAGAGCTTTCATAGATTTATCGACTAGGCTCTGTAATGAGGGTTAGTAGGTACGATAACAGAGAGTTCAACCGGCCGGCACACAAATATACTGCGAAGTTAAAAATTTTAAATTCATAATATCGATTCAATGCGATCGAACTGCTGATGACTCCGTGTCGATCGCATCTCGTCGGTGCGGCGATTGGCTGATGGCTGAAACTACAAACTCGCATCTCCCAATCCTTGGAACATCACCCAGGAGAGAAAAAAGTTACTGATAAAGATCGCCATCAGGGCAGTGACCACAGCGGTCGTGGTGGATTCGCCGACTCCTTTTGCGCCGCCGGTGGTGGTCAATCCCCAGCTACATCCAATTACAGCGATCGAGCTACCAAAAATGCCGCCTTTAATTGCCGAATTGATTAAGTCCCACACCTGCAGAAAGTTACGGGCGGACTCGAGAAACATCGTTGGTGATATACCATACAGGCTCGTGGCGACCGCCAGCCCACCAGTCATTCCCACCAGCAGAGAAAAGAGGGTTAAAATCGGCACCATCACGCCGCAGGCCAAGATGCGGGGAATCACGAGATAGTCGATGGGATCGGTTTTGAGGATGTAGAGCGCATCGATTTGCTCGGTGACCTGCATCGTACCTAGCTCGGCGGCAAACGCCGACCCCACCCGACCGGCAACCACTACCGCCGTGAGTACCGGGGCAAGTTCTCGGGTCAGAGCAATTGCTAAAACACCACCTACGGCATTCCCCACGCCAAAATTGAGAAATTCCCGCGCGACTTGAATGGTGAAGACCATACCGACAAAAGCCGCAGTCAGAGTATTAATACTCAGAGATTGCGGACCGACGATCGCCATTTGCTCGATGACATTGCGACGGTTAATTTTACCCCGCGCTAAATGCACGACGGTTTGTCCGGCTAGAAAGATAGCCGCAAGCGATCGACGACTCCACTTCGTAAAATTAGAGATCGCAGCAGATTTACTCACGAGGTCAGTTACATTGAGAGGTCAGCAAAAGTATACCAACTGAGAAAGAATGAAAAGTGCGATCGGATTTATAACGAAGTTTTCTAATGGATGTTTAAGAATTCTCACACGACCGGGACGATCTCTCAAATCGCATCTATTGTAGAAATTAGTACCCGATCGACTTTTTCGGTTTCGAGATCTTTGGCTTCACGTGGCAAAAATCACGCGCGCGATTCGGAGAATTGAGAGCCATTGGCGATCTTCTATCTGTATACCTTAGTTTTTCGTCCATTTCACTCCTTCTGATTTTCTCTAATGAGCACTTTGTCACTATTTTTGCGCTCTCTAGTTATAACAGGAATTTTTAGTTTTCTTACCCCTTGGTTTGTCGTGGGTCTGGGATTTACTTGCCTGTTAACGATCGGCTATATCCCCCAACTCAGTGAGTTTGCCGATCGGGGAATGCAATCTGCTGTGGATATTCTGACGATTTTTGGTAATGGAAATCCGATTGAAGGGATAGTCGCGATCGGCTTAACCTACAGTCTTGTCAATATGTTATTCGAAGCCTTTGCTTCCCACCGCTATCATAAATGGTAAAAAGCTCGATGTTCGATCGAGTGAGAGACCGTGTGGTTGGGTCTGTTGCTACTTCTATCTAATTTCTTTTTTAAGTAACGTTATGTTTATGAGCTAAACATTAAAACGTCGCTAAAGTAACAATTATGACATTGCTACAGGTGACATGAAATTATGCATCGTTGAAACCATAAAAAAGCGCCCTCCTGTATACAGGAAGGCGCTTTTTGTTTAGATGACTTTATCGCTAGTCTAACTTAGAAGCTCTAAATTAGCCGTTGATAGCCGGAGCAGTCAAAGCCACGGGGGCAGACTCACCAGCAGCCAAGTCTAAGGGGAAGTTGTGAGCGTTGCGCTCGTGCATCACTTCCATACCCAGGTTGGCGCGGTTGATGATATCAGACCAGGTGTTGATCACGCGGCCTTGGCTAT
>JAXHUC010000079.1:0-31072 GCA_034189805.1 Cyanobacteriota bacterium | reverse complement strand
GCGGTATCGAAAACAGCCAGTTGGGGGGTCTCGGGTAAAGCCTGCTCGATCGCTTCGATGCCTTCGAGATGGGCCGGGTTGTGGGAGGGAGCCAGGGGAATCAACTGGGCGATCGCTTCTTTAACGGCGGTGGAAATGGGGGTGGATTGGCTGTATTCCGTGCCGCCATGCACGACTCGATGTCCGACGATCGCGATTTCTTTGAGGCTGTCGAGAACGGCCGTATCTCCACAAGTCAGGGTGTCGAGGAGTTTGGCTAGGGCGCTCGATCGCGAATCGACAGCAATTGTGGTTTCGTATTTACAGCGATTGGCTTTGACGGTGAATTCGGCACCCTGAGTCGATTTGCCCCAGTCGATCGTCCCTTCCCACAAGGGTTCTGGCGGCGACTCGGGCAAAGCGGAACCGGAAATGTCGTACAGGCAGCTTTTTTGGGTACTCGACCCAGCATTGAGAACTAAAATTTTCATAGTTCAGCTCATAAGATTTAGATTTTAAATCAATAAGATTAGTTTTCAAAATACAATTGCAAAAGAAAATCGAGAAGTTTCTTTCCAGGGAAGATATTGCTCCTCTCAAACCCGCAAAAATAGGCGATCCCTCGTTATTTATCGGCGCTCGTTCGACCCAAGCGATATCTACAATCGTTTTTTTGAAGGAAAAGAATAAACATTTATTCGATGGGGAAAGAGAACCCAGATCGAACATACATCATTTTTGGCGTTGAGGAAATTGAGAGAGTGACGACTGAAAATCTTTTTAAAGCTGATGGAATCGCGGTCGTTCGTGCGGCAACTCCAACCAGAGTCCGAGCTGAAGCCAGAAAACTTTCGATCGATTTTAATGTATTTTCGCTAATCTCAAAAGATGCGATCGAATGTCATCATTTCATTAATCAATCGATCGGGTCTAGAGTTAAAGATCGGTAGCAACTGGCATTGACGATTATCGGCTCGTCTGGTCGATCGACTGAGGGCAAGTGGGCAAACTATCGCGTCGCGCGCCACTTCTTTGAGTGCGGTGCAAACCTCGCAAAGCCATTCAATAGTTCGATTATAGCTTGAGGGTAACATATCGGCGATCGTCTCTTAAAAGGATAGATCGAAACAAATATCCGCAAGGGACCGATCGAACTTCATGGCTTGCAAATCGATCTCGATCGCATTTTACTCGAACCCTCAATAAATCGGCGAGATTCTGGAATATCTCTGGCTCATATTTTTTCGATCGAGCCTAAATAAAATATAAAAAATTTGCTTTTTTCTCGCAATCTATACTTTAATCAAGTAAATCCTTAAAAATGCCACAGAGTTATCGATAACTTTTCTTCAATTGTCTGTAACTATTCGGTTGAAGTGTAGCGGGAGTTCTTGCGGGATCTGCCCATTTCGGCTCTGATAAAACTAAGGCACGGGATCGACTTTCGGCTCCATCAGATAAACTAGATAACTGTCTGCCTCGAAAATTGTAAAGAGATCGGTTCGAGATCGCCAGCCAATCAATACTTCCCAGACTTTTCGATCGGTATTCTCGAGATCGGAATCCGTTTATCGGCGCGATCGAATATCGCATCCGCACGACATTAAACAAGTTTTCAATAGAGATCCTCATGACACAAGCTCCTTTTCAGCCCGTCAAGACGACAGACGCTCTATCCCCTGAAGAACAGCGTCTCATGGATGCCTACTGGCGAGCCTGCAACTACCTCGCCGTGGGGATGATTTACTTGCGCGATAACCCCCTGCTCAAAGACCCCCTGACGACCGAACACGTGAAAAAGCGGCTTTTAGGCCACTGGGGGGCTTCTCCGGCGTTGAGTTTTAGCTACATTCACCTCAATCGCCTCATCAATAAGTACGATCTCAACGCCATCTTCATGGCCGGCCCCGGACACGGTGCGCCGGGAGTTATCGGTCCGGTTTACCTCGAAGGAACCTATTCGGAAGTCTACCCCGATAAAAGCGAAGACGAAGAGGGGATGAAAAAGCTCTTCCGCTGGTTCTCCTTCCCCGGCGGCATCGGCAGTCACTGCACCCCCGAACTCCCCGGTTCCATCCACGAGGGGGGCGAACTCGGTTACAGCCTCTCCCACGCTTACGGGGCGGCGTTCGACAATCCCGATTTGCTCGTGGCTTGCGTCGTCGGCGATGGGGAAGCCGAAACCGGACCCCTGGCAACGGCGTGGCACTCGAATAAGTTTCTCAATCCCGTGCGCGATGGGGCAGTCCTGCCGATTCTCAACCTGAACGGCTACAAAATTGCCAACCCCACGATCCTCGCCCGAATTTCTGCCGAGGAACTCGAAAGCCTCTTCCGGGGTTACGGCTACACCCCCTACGTGGTGGAAGGGGACGATCCCGAAGTGATGCACCCGAAAATGGCTGCCGCGATGGAAGAGTGCATCAGCCAGATTCGTTCGATCCAAGCCGAAGCCCGCAGCACCGGGGTCGCCAAGCGTCCCAAGTGGCCGATGATAATTCTGCGCGCCCCCAAGGGTTGGACGGGACCGAAAACCGTAGACGGGCACAAAACTGAAGGGTTCTGGCGATCGCACCAAGTCCCGATGGGGGGAATCCACAAAAACCCCGAACACTTGAAAATGCTCGAAACCTGGTTGAAGAGTTACAAACCCGAAGAACTCTTCGACGAAAACGGTTCCTTGATGGCTGAGATTAAAGCCATTGCCCCCAAAGGACTGCGGCGAATGAGCGACAATCCCATTGCTAACGGCGGTCGGGTGCGCAAGGAACTGCGGATGCCCAGCTTCCGCGATTTTGCCGTTGAAGTCCCCAAACCGGGTAAGGTGGAAGTCGAAAATACTCGCATCCTCGGGGAATTCCTGCGGGAAGTGATGCGGGGCAACATGAAGAACTTCCGGGTATTCGGACCCGACGAAACGGCTTCCAACCGCCTCCAGTCCATCTACGAAGTCAGTAAAAAGGCGTGGATGGGAGATTACCTCCCCGAGGATGAAGACGGCAGCGAAATGGCCACTGACGGACGGGTAATGGAAATGCTCAGCGAGCATACCTTGCAAGGTTGGTTGGAAGGCTATCTTCTTTCAGGTCGCCACGGGTTCTTCCACACCTACGAAGCCTTCGCCCACGTGGTGGATTCGATGTTCAACCAACATGCCAAGTGGCTGGATATCTGTAAAAAAGAAGTGCCGTGGCGCGCCCCGGTGTCTTCCCTCAATATCCTCTTGTCTTCTTTGGTGTGGCGGCAAGACCACAACGGCTTCAGCCACCAAGACCCCGGTTACATCGATTTGGCGATTAACAAGAGTCCCGATGTGGTGCGGGTTTACTTCCCCCCCGATGCCAACTGCTTGCTGTCGGTAGCCGACCACTGCCTCCGCAGTCGGGATTACGTCAATGTCATCGTCTCCGACAAGCAGAAGCACTTGCAGTATTTGAGCATGGAGGAAGCGATCGCCCACTGCACCAAGGGGATCGGCATTTGGGAGTGGGCCAGCAACGACGATCGCGGCAAAGACCCCGACGAACCGGACGTGATTATGGCTTGCTGCGGCGACATTCCGACGATGGAATCCCTAGCGGCAACGGAGATTTTGTGGGAAGAATTCCCCGATTTGCGAGTCCGGTTTATTAACGTGGTGGATTTGTTGACCCTGCTGCCGGAACGGGAACACCCCCACGGTTTGTCGAATCGCGATTTCGATACGTTGTTTACCCCCGATAAGCCGGTGGTTTTCAACTTCCACGGCTATCCCTGGCTGATTCACAAGTTGACCTATCGCCGCACCAATCAAGAGCGCATCCACGTTCGGGGTTATAAGGAAGAGGGAAATATCAATACGCCGCTGGAGTTGGCGATCGAAAACCAAATCGATCGGTTTAATTTGGTCATCGATGTAATCGATCGGGTTCCCCAACTCGGATCTCGCGCCGCTTACGTCAAAGAGCGGATGAAGAACAGCATCATCGAAAATACCAATTACGCCTTCGAGTACGGATTGGACAAAGCGGAAATTCGCGAGTGGACTTGGCCTCATTAGGTTCCCTCTCGTTTGTAATCGGCATTCGATCGACTCAAACCCGAATCGATCGAATGCGATCGAGCCTCTGTTGAGGTCTACTTTATTGAATTGGGAGTCCCAACTTTGCAGCGTTCGGACTCCTTTTTTTTGGGGTAACAGATGTGCGGTTAATTTGAAATAGCAGTTCTCGCGCTTTTTTTGTATAGCGATTCTCTCTTGAACGAGGTACATATCGAGGGCGGGTTTTGATTTATAAATCTCAGTAAGAGCAAGATTTTTAGCTAAACCCGCCCCTACATTGGTCGTACCTCACCCATTTGAAAAACGCTATAAGCTAGAAAAACGGAAATTTCCACAAATTCCCGTACTTGATGTTTGTCAGCATTCAGCTGTTCGCCGTCAACGAGAATACGGTTCCCATTCTCGATCGGGAATTTCATCTCCCATCACCGCTTCGATGGTTTCATTCACCGTTCGTAACTCTTCGTAGGAGACTTTACCATCTGCCCAGATGAGGGCTTTGATTCGATCGAGTTCGTAAATTGAAAAAGTTCCATTCTCTAGGGCTTTTTCTACCATCGACTTCAGCTTTTCTAAATGTGCTACCTCTTCGGGAGATAGCGGTTTGACATCGTGACGCAACCTTTTCATCGCAATACTCCGAAGATTTAAGGGTGTGGATAAGAGCTGTTAGAAAAATTTTCAGTATTTAGCTGTTAGTTTACTCGAATCGTGACCAGTTAAGCAGTTCGATCGAGCGTCAAGTTTACTTCTTTTAACCCGATCGAACTCATCCGCGATCGCAAGCTGACTTTTTTATATAAGGGATGTGGGGGGAGACCCCCAATTGAAGGGTTTCTAGGGTCTCTTCTGCTTCGATTGTGGAGATTCAGAGATTCATTCACTTCATTACCATCAAGAGTTACTTTAATCTTCTAAATCGGGTAAGTTGTATCGTTGGGTTTATCCGCTTTTATAAAGCTTAATTCGATCGGGCCTAAATCTTTGTAGTGCAGGGATTTTAATGATACTCGACTGATAATAAATTCCTATCGAATTGAAATGATTTTTTTCTGAATCACCGAGAAATTAGATGATTTTGTCAAGAAAGTTTAATATCTGTTAAAATAACAAAATTATACTTTTCATCCATAAAAAAACAAGCAGTTTTATGGCTTGAAGAGGCTTTTTTTGATTCAACACAGATCCTCGATCTAGCTGCTTCGAGCAGTTTCCTAACCATGGCAGATGTTTTAACTGGCAACGAACCGAATGCCGTACCGGGTGTAGTTCTCGATTTAACTGATGGCGACGATAACGTCTTGATTCCTGACGGATTATTGACGAACTTTCCTCTAGGGTTGCGAACCTTAGGAGGAAACGATAGCGTCGAGGGTTCTTCTGGTGGCGATATTATTTTTGGCAATCAAGGTCAAGATATTCTTGATGGAGACGATGGAGATGACATTATTGCCGCAGGTCGCGACAACGACGAAATTGACGGAGATGATAATGACGATGTTCTCTTTGGTAACCTTGGAAGCGATACAATTGAAGGTGGAACCGGAAACGATCTAATATTCGGTGGAAAAGATGGTGATTATTTGGAAGGAGAAGAAGGTAACGATATAGTCTTTGGAGATTTAGGGAACGATACTCTTACGGGAGAAGAAGGCTTCGATCTCCTCGTAGGCGGAGAAGGCAACGACTTTTTCGAGATCGAGTTTAGCGATCGCACCACCCTGGCTCAACTCTCAGCGGGAATCGGCGGCGACATTCTCACTGATTTCGACCCCGCCAGTGATTTCTTTACTGTCGAAGACGAAGACGAACTGAGCGCCGATCGCCTCCTGCTCGTGGAAGTGACAGGTCAGGCGATCGCCCTCCCTGTCGGCATTGTAGATTCCGTCGCTCAAGGTGTTGTTGCTTTGAGCAATCTCGATCCCGATGAAGATGGCCTGTTTTCGGGAACGGTAATTGGTTTGAGTGGAACGGATACGATTTTCGGGTTGGCATTGAATGTAACTCCCGCCGAACTTCAAGGTCGCTTCATTGCCGATGATTGAGGTTTCAACCGATAAATCGATCGAGCGAATGATGGGTCTGTCAGCGTCAGCCGATCGAATCTAAACACCCTTTATGCCTCGATCGAGATTGAATCGATCGAGGCTGGGATTGCCCCGCGTGCGAATCCCCCTTTTATCGCGCGAGAGTGTCAAAATAGATCTATTGCCTTCGGGCGATCGCCTCTGACCGGTCTTGGGTTCAGTTGCAAACGACGCGGGCTTTTCCTGTTTCCATGGCTCAATTGCTTTCATCCGATTCTCCATCTAACCCTCCAAAACCCTGGATTTATTTCCAAATCGGACTCCTTTTTTTACCCCTAAGTCCCCTACTGGGAGGAGTGGGAGTCGCGATCGCGACGGTCTGGGTTTGGAAAGAACGCTGCAAACAGATCGTGGGTTCTCGCCTCAATCAAGGGTTTGCCCTCTTTATTGGATTGCTCGTTCTCTCTGCGAGTACGGCACTCGATCGCGAATCGGCATTTTTGGGTTTATTTAATTTTTGGCCGTTTATCTTTATCTTTGCGGCGGCGAGTTTGCTTCTGGGATCGTCAAATCGACTTCGGCGTACGTCCTGGATTTTGGCGATCGCCTCGGCCCCGGTGACCTTAATCGGCATCGGACAGATGTTCTCAGGATGGACGGGACCGATCGATTTGGGAATGGTGGTCAATTGGCCCCTGGAACCCGAAGGTACGCCACCGGGACGGATGGCCTCGGTTTTCGACTATGCCAACGTTCTGGCCAACTACAGCTCGATCGTCTTTCTGCTTGCCTTGGGATTGTGGCTCGAAACCCATCGCCAGTTACGAGAGCTGACCCCCGCCCAGAAAGAGATGCGCTATGCCAGGGGGGTACGGCTGCGCTGGCGGTTTCTCAGTGGTTTGCTCGCCGCCCACGGAATTGCCATCACCCTCACCTCCTCTCGCAACGCCTGGGGGGTGACGGTGTTGGGATGTCTGGTCTACGGCGTGTATTTGGGTTGGCGATCGCTGGTGCTGGGCGCGACCGCTTATACAGGAGTGGTAATGGGTGCGTCCTTTGCCCCACCGCCCCTACAATCTTGGTTGCAGGCGATCGTCCCCAATGGGCTTTGGATGCGATTGAGCGATCGGCTTTATTCCGATCGACCCGATGCTCTACTGCGAGTGACACAGTGGGAATTTGCCGGCAATCTCACCTTAGAACGTCCCCTCACCGGCTGGGGTTTGCGCAGTTTTACCACCCTCTACGAAGCGCAAAAAGAGCTGTGGTTGGGGCACCCTCACAACTTAGCCTTGATGATGAGTGCGGAAACCGGAATTCCGGCGACACTGCTCTTATTCGGATTGGTGGGTGGGATTATGTTTCGCGGTGTGCGGCTATTGACGACTTGGCATTCCCCGATCGCCCAAACCGAAGCCACCGAAAAGACCCCAGAAATCTCCGATCCCTCCCAAGGCGATCGCCTGATCTTCTTTAGCTATCTCGTCGCATTTGGGGCAACAACCGCCTTTCATCTGGTGGACGTGACCTTATTCGACTCGCGAATTAACTTACTCGGCTGGCTGTTACTGGCGGCAATTTGGGGAATGGTGCGCGACGGAGATGAGAGAGGACGCGGTGACGCGGTGACGCGGGGACGCGGAGAGGGGAAGTGAGGGAGAAATGGGGACAAGGGAATATTTGACATTCATCATTCATCATTTTTCCGAATTCCGCGCTTCCGAACTCCAAGCCCCCAAAGCCCCCGAAGCTTCCCCATCCCCCGAGAGCTACCCAAGCCTCCCATTCCTCAAGCAGTTCTCAACGCGACGATCGGATCGAGTTTGGCAGCGCGTTGGGCGGGAAACACGCCGAAAAAGAGACCGATACCGCCGGATACTCCCGTTGCTAGGGCGATCGCCGTAGGAGAGACCCCGGCATCGAAATCGCTGAAGTTCGACACCGCGATAATCCCGCTTACGCCAATCCCCGTGCCAACCGCACCGCCGACGATCGACAAAATCACCGCTTCGATGGTAAACTGCAACAGGATATCTTGAGCCGAAGCTCCAACCGCCTTGCGCAGTCCAATTTCTTTGGTGCGTTCGGTGACGGAAACGAGCATAATATTCATAATCCCGATGCCGCCAACCAATAGAGAAATACTTGCGATCGCCGCGAGCATCACCTTCAGCGCTCCGGTAATCGCGCCAGTGGTTTCTTGTAAGTCTTGCTGGTTGCGAACGGTAAAGTCATCTTCGTCGGTAATTTGATGGCGCAGCCGCAGCAAGTTTTCGATTTGAAATTGTGCCGCCCGCATCTGACTTTCATCTTCGATACTGACATTAATAAACGTGACACTCAATCCGTAGGGAGAGTTTTTCCCGACGATACGATTGGCCATTGTCGTTACAGGTAAAAATGCCGTTTCATCTAAATTCGTACCGAAGCTCGACCCTTTCGGCTGCATCACGCCAATCACCGTAAAGGAGGCATTTTTGATCCGAATTTGCTCGCCAACGGGATTGAGATTCCCAAACAATTGTTCGGCGAGTTCCGACCCGATCGCCACCACTTGTTGATTGCGTTTGAGATCTAAATCCGTGATAAATCTTCCTTGGGCGACATCAAAATCTCGTACCGAAAGTAACTCCGGTGTCGTACCGTAAATCAATGAAGAAACATTTTTATTGCGATAGCTGACCAGTTCGCTGCTGTTGAGTTGGGGAGCGACTTCTTGCACGGAAGGTACTTGCTCGGCGATCGCCAGAGCATCTTCATAAACTAATGTTTGCGGGGAAAAGACCGGACGGCTCTGAGCTTCGGGACTACCGGGTAAAATAAACAACAGGTTCGTACCCAAAGACGAAACTTGGTCGGAAACAAATTTCTGCGCCCCCTCCCCCACGCCAATCATCGCAATCACCGAGGCATTCCCGATAATAATTCCGAGCATTGTCAGGCTGCTGCGCATTTTATTGGCAACCAGGGTTTGGGCTGCCATTTTAAAAGATTCAAAAGCGTTCATTTTTGTTGCTGTAAATGACGATTTTCGCTCGAAAAATACACGATTGTTTGGAGTTTTCTGCCAGCCATTATTAACAAGACTCTACAAAGACTCGGGTTCTAAAATCTCTTCTAACTGTTGCCCTTCGGGTAAGCCGAGGAAAATCCGTTCTCCTGACTCCACTCCGTCTAAAATTTGAATGCGATCGCCCACCGTCGGTCCGACGGTCACTTCTCGGAACCGAGCGCGATCGTCCTCGTCGGGAACTAACACCCCGGTTTGTCCTTTATTGGTGACGATCGCCACCGTCGGCACCACCAGAGCGTTATCGAGGCGATCGCCCAAGAACGTCAAATCCACATTCATCCCAGAGCGCAACTTATCCAATCCCGTTTCAATTTTCAAGCGGACTTCAAAAACGGTGACTTCCCGATCTTCAATCGCTTCGGGGGCGATTAGTTTCACTTCCCCCTCGAAAACCTCATCCGGGAAAGAGTCGGCAACGATTTCCACCGCTTGACCCGGTTCGATCTGGCTGATATCCGCTTCGGGAACCTGGGCGAGGACTTCCAAACCCTCTGCTAGGGCGACAATTGACGTGGAAGTCGCCGATGCGGCGCTCGAGGCCGATGTGGCCGGGGTAACGAACGCACCGGGGTCGGCATAGCGTTGGGTGATAATCCCCGCAAAGGGGGCGCGCACTCGCGTATCTTCGAGGCGGGTTTCGTAGAGTTCGACTTGCGACTGGGCATCGGCGACTTCAGCTTCGGCACTGGCGATTTCTTCGGCGCGCGTCCCGTTGAGGAGTTCCTCGAGCTGGGCGCGGGCTTCTGACACGGCTGCCTCGGCACTGTCTACTTCGGCAATCGCACTGGCCACATCGGCTTCGGCACTGTCCACTTCGGCAACAGCCCGATCGATTTCTTCAACGCGCGTCCCATTTTCTAAGCGTTCCAAACGCCGTCGGGCTTCTTCGAGTCCGGCTTTAGCTTGTTCGACGTTGGCACTGGCGCGACGTTCCTCATCAATGGCCGTATCCAGGTCGCTGCGAGCAATTGCACCGTCAGCTTCTAGGCGGCGGTTGCGCTCGACATCGATTTGGGCGAGGTTCAAGCGCGATCGGGCTTCATCGACCCGTGCGAAGGCTTGGGATACGCTCGCTTCGGCTTCGGCAATCTCTTCGGGGCGGCTGCCGGCACGTAATTGAGCCAGGTTCGCTTCGGCTTGTTCGACTCTGGCTCGGGCTTGTTCGACTCGAGCTTGCGCCTGTGCCCGTTGGGAATTGCTCTGTTCTAGACGAGCTTCGGCGCGATCGATTTCTTCGGGGCGCGAACCGTTGAGAAGCTGCTCTAGATTAGCCTGTGCCCTCACTAAACGGGCATCCATCTGCCGTAATTGGGCTTCGATTTCTTCGGAGTCCATCTGGGCGATAACTTGGTTTCGATCGACGAGTTCTCCTTGTTCGACGAGGATTCGATCTAAGCGTCCTTGAGTTTTGGGACTGACGTTGACTCGCTGCACCGGTTGGACTTCGCCGTTGGCTTCGATGCGGACGGTGACATTATCGGCATCGACGGAGACGAGCAATTCTTCGATTGCCGCTTGCTGGTCGTTCCCTCGGCGAGAGATGGCAATCCCGGTCACTGCCGTCCCGATGATGCCGATAATCGCTAGCCCGATGATGGCCGACTTCGGAGGCTTAAATTTTTCGCTAAATAGCAGTTGCATGATTTGACCGAAATGATGGATGAAGTCAAGAGCGAGTTTGCAGAAGACTGCCGATCTTCAAAAGGTCGAACTTCTATTCAAAGTTGGGATAGAAGACTGAAGAGTTGACTTGAGATATTGACTTGAGATCCTGAGTCGATCGGACTGTCGAAAAACTCATCAGAAAAACTCAGTGGGACTGTCTTGAATCTGGGTTTAGTTTGGAGAAAACAAGCGGTTTTAAATTGACGAATGCAAAAGCGATCGAGCCATATTTTCGATTGTGTTTTCCATTAAAGTATTCGCACTTTTTTGAGGAATGTTCGACGCTTACCAGCTAAGTTTTTGGAGTTAGAAACAGTGAGAAGCGGTCGGAAAAATACGTCTTGCGAAGCTAGCAATTATGGGGTCAGTTTGGCGTTTGGAGAGGTTCAACTGTAGATTGTCGCGTCCGTTGTTGCTGCCAGCTTGCGAGTAGCTCGGGCCACTGTTGCTCGAAAAAAGCGTGGATGTCGTACATTTCTTGAAGTCGCTGATTTTGCTCGGCATCGTCGCGATCGACTAACTCCAAACCCCGTTCGGCAATTTGGCGAATGGCAGAAATTTGCCCCAATCGCTGCTCCATCAAAGACGACCACGCGCCGAGTTTGATGCGAAAGTAGTCGAGGCGATCGCCGGGTAAACTGACTCTTTCGACTAAACCGACTTGAATCAACAGTCGAGTGGTGGTGCTGATCGACCCTTTACTCGCCGCTAACACCTCTGCAAGTTCCCGGTGGGATTGGTGCGAGGGGTTGGCAATGAGCAACCAGCCTAAGATACGACCCGCCATGCGCGGCAAGCCGAGCCGTTCAAATCCCAGGCCGACTTCTTCAATAAATTGTTTTTGTCGATCTTGCCGATGGGTCAAGCCTTTGCATCCTGTCAAATCGAATTTTTACGTACTTTAATTTTAGCACGTTTCGTCTGTTCAGTAATCACTAAACAAACTCGACAGTGACGAGAACCCCGAACTTGATAGCATCAAAATATAGAGGAAATAGAGAAAAGCAGGGGAGGTTTGGGGGACGCGGGGAGTTTTGGAGGGATAAAGGGCGATCGACTTTCTCCCGTTTCCCCAGTTTCCCCCATCATCCCCAATTGAAAGGCGACGTGCGTTGACCGAGAGCAAATGCTTATGGATCTCGAATGTTTACCCTACGGTGCGGGTCATGCAGATGAAGGTATCTGCTTGTGGGTGCGAATGGGACCCCATCGCATTCTGCTCGATTGCGGACTGCGAGATATTTCGAGTCTTCTCGAGAGCGATCGACGTTTGCGGATCGCAGATGTGGTGGTGTGTACTCACGCCCATGCCGACCATGCCCGAAGTTTGCTCGACTTGCACCGCGCCATGCCCGATCTGCCCGTTTACGGCAGCGAAGTCACCGCCAGTTTGCTCCCGCTCAATTGGCCCGAAGTCGAGGACGTACCTGAATTTTGTCAGGGATTGCCCTGGCGATCGCCCGTGCAGTTGCAAGAAGATTTGTGGGTCGAGTTGTTCCCCGCCGGACATTTACCCGGTGCGGCGATCGTCCGTTTGAGCTACGCGAGCGCCAACCTCACCTACACCCTCACCTACACGGGAGATTTTTTGCTCTCCAACTCCCGTCTGGTGGAAGGATTGCCCCTCGAAGAATTGAGAGGTTCCGCCCCCGACGTACTGATTATCGAAGGAAGTTACGGAACCGCCCGCTATCCCCGACGGCGCACCCAGGAAAACCAACTGGCCGAACGCATCGATCGAGCCATCGGTGAAGGTTACTCGATTTTGCTTCCCGTTCCCCCCCTGGGATTGGGACAAGAGCTGTTGATGCTGCTGCGCTCCCACCATCACTTTACCGGCCAAGACATTGATATTTGGGTCGATCGCGTCGTGGCGAGCGGGTGCGATGCCTACCTCGAGATTTTGCCGCAATTACCCACCGCCGTCCAAAACTTCGCCCGCCACCAACCGTTATTTTGGGACGATCGGATTCGACCTCGGATGCGGCGGCTCGGCGATCGTCCCCCCGCAAATCTCGGTAGCACTCCCTCGATCGTGCTCGCTCGCGAAACAACCGATGTCAGACAATACTGTAATTCGGAGTCGGGTTCGTGGTTGGTTTTATGCCAGCAGCATCCGGGTTATCCCCTCCCGTACGAAGCGTGGAACGGGCAACTTCCGAGCAACGTGACGATCGAAAGCTACATCCTCAGCGAACACTGCGACGGCTCCGGAACCACGCAAGCCATTCACAATATCCGCCCCCAGCATCTCGTATTCGTTCACGGTTCCCCCACCTATCTAGCCGACTTGACCAATTTAGAAGAACTTCGGAACCGCTATCAAGTCCACTGTCCGGGAAACGGCGTACTGGTTGAATTGCCCGTGCGGGAGAAGCCGATCAAAACCGAACAAGCAGACACCTCCTACGAAGGGGAATTAACAGAACTCGATCGGGCGGTGACCATTACTCTCCCCGAGTCGATTACCGCCGATCCGCGATGGCAGAACTTCGCCGACACCGGACTGATCGAAACCCGCTGGCAGGGAGACGAACTGGTTTTGCGAGGGGTTTCTCAGAGAGAATTGTTAGGTCAAAACCGCGATCGCCCCATTCCCTTCGACTTAGCCTGTTGCGCCAACTGCATTCACTGTCGGGGACAGCAATGCTGGAATAAAGCCTCTCCCCTATTTGGGTTCAAAGTGACCCCGGATGGGAGTTGTCCGGTTTTTGAGGGAATTGAGTAGAGGATGGGTCTATGTGAGCGGGGGAAGCTGGGGAGCTGGGGAGGCTGGGGGAGAATGAATGCAAAATTAAAAATGCAAAATTCTCCTTGCCTCCTTATCTCTCTCCCGAAGCTCCCCATTCTCCCAAACAACTCTTCAAACAGTACTATCGATGGCATGGCAGACTTGCTGTCTGTATATCCATATCAGTGCGGCGAGGACGACTAGAAAAACTCCGACTAAGCTGTAAGTTGCACTCATGCCAAGATTTTGTTTGATGGGTTGAGAAACGATCGGGGAGAGAAACTGACCGAGAAACATAAATGTGGTCAGACCGCCAAGCGCCCTTCCTCGCAGAGCATTTGGAACTTCATTCGTCGTCCAAACATTGAGGTTTGGCATCATCAGACCCAATCCCATCCCCGTCGGAATCAGGATAAGCAAGATTAGCCAGTAATTCCCAACCAATCCAAGACCCACGTAGCCCAGCCCGATTAGCCCAAATGCGATCGCCAGAATTTGAATGAAACTCAAGTGCTTTTTAAACCGACCGTAGCTCATCGACGCAAAGGCACTGAACAGGATAGAAAACGCGATCGCCATCCCCGTCTGAGTTGCTCCCGCGCCGGTGAGCTGCTCGAGGTAAAAGGGCAATTGTACTGGAATGAGGTAGAAGACGATTTGCTGTAGCATCACGCAAGCGTATATGAAGACCAGTAGCTTGAGAGGAAGCCTCGTGGTGGGAAGGGTTGGATTTGCTGTATCTGTTCGGGCTACCCCCGCTTGAGGTCGCAATGGTTCGTACAGGGCGAATGCAATTCCAGGTATCAGAAGCCATGACAAAAGGTAGATTAAGAAAGGAAATCGCCAGTTTAAATCCGCAATCCACCCACCCAAGGAGAGAAACAGAACACCACCAAATCCCATAAATGCAGCTTGCAAACCCATGAAATTGGCTCGTGCAGCGCCTTGGTAATAGTCTGCAATCAGCGTCGTCGCACTGACCATCACCCCGGCCACGGCTAGTCCCAATAGCGCTCGTCCCAGGAGAATGGTATAAATCGAATCGAGCGCGAAACCCGAACCGCCAGCGAAGCCGTACAAAATTGCAGACCCCAACAGGAGAGGCTTTCGACCCACTCGATCGACCAGTTGTCCGGCAATCGGCGAGCCGATCGCGATCGATAGAGCCGGAAGCGTCAGGGCGAGCCGGACTAAAAATTCAGCGTTGGGAATATCTGAAAAGTACGCCTGCATCGACGGTAGAGAAGGGGCGATCGTGGCTCCTGACATCACCGTGAGCGTACTTGCGAGCAAAATTGTAATTTTCGTCAGCCCTGCGTTTGGATTTCGAGCGCTCATAAAATTATCCGTATTACAATTGATTGCAAAACATTGAGGGATATTATTACAGATTGTTACTTTCACTCATAAAAATGAGATAAGTATTAACGCAATCCCCTAATCTGAAGGGTAGTTCGGGCGATCGCGCCGATCGACTTCGTACAACTGAAGCTTAATGCGATCGGGTTTAGAGATCGTGGTGAAATCCACCCATCTCGTAAGATACCCGCAGGCATAATCTTCCCATCGATCGGAAAACTATCGCGGTCAAAGTTGTACCGGGCGTTAATATTCAAAACGCTGACGTTTTCAGGAAAAGATTACGGAGAAACCAACGTGGCAATTCCTTTACTAAATTACAAACCCGTAAGTCAAAACGTGCGGGTCAATGGTTATGAAGTTCCCGGCGAAGAGAAGCCGAAAATCTACGATGCAGAGAACTTGCCTGCCGGTAGCAATTGGGACGAGCTGATTTGGGCGGCGTATCGCCAAATCTTTAGCGAACACCAAATTCTCAAGCGCAATCGCCAAAAGTTTCTCGAGTCCCAACTCAAAGACGGTCGCCTGACCGTGCGCGAATTCATCCGGGGTCTGGTACTTTCCGATCCGTTCCGGCGCTTGAATTTCGAGACCAACAACAACTATCGCTTCGTCGAGATTTGCGTGCAGCGCGTGTTGGGACGCGACGTGTATAGCGAGCGCGAAAAAATTGCGTGGTCGATCGTCGTTGCTACCAAAGGGATTCAAGGCTTTATCGATGCATTGCTCGATAGCGACGAGTACCTGGAAAACTACGGCGATACGATCGTCCCTTTCCAGCGTCGCCGGAATTTGCCCCAGCGCGCCATGGGCGAAACGCCGTTTAACCTGAAGACTCCTCGTTACGGAGAATACCACCGCTCTCAGCTGGGCTTCCCTCAAGTGGTCTGGCAAAATCAGGTTCGCCGCTACACCCCGCAGGAGAAGAAACCCAAAGCTGGCAGCCCCGAGTTGTACGTGAATATGGCGCGTTCCGTCAACGCTCAACCGGGTAATACCGGACGGGTGATGACTCAAAACATGAACTACATGGCGATGGTGCCCAAGCGCGGCTAAGCCAAAATGCGAATCGACGGGTAGAAAGCGAGAAATCAACGTTTCTAGACTTTCACGGTTAATCTCGCCTCATTGGGTGAGTTCGATAGAAGGGCGATCGCCTACAAACGATTTCCTTTGTATCGGACTCACCCTTGTTATTTGGGGAATGGGGAACGGGGAATAGGGAACAATATATCCTCCGCCTCATCTCCCTCATCTCCCTCATCTCCCTCACCTCCCTCACCTCCCTCATCTCCCTCATCTCCCTCACCTCCCTCATCTCCCTCTCCGCGTCTCCGCGTCTCCGCGTCCCCGCGTCATCTTCTCCCCCCATCTCCGCATCTCCCAATCAACGCGCGCTGCCGCCTTGTTGGCGCAGGCGCAGGACTTTGAGTAATTTTTCAAATGCTTCGGGCAAAGGGGCGATCGCCTCAAGGGTTTCTCCCGAAAGCGGATGTTGTAGGGTGAGTTTCCAAGCGTGGAGGGCCTGTCCGGGTAGGTTTACCCCCACGGAACGTCCGGAACCATAAACCGGATCGCCAACGATCGGGTGTCCGAGATGAGCGCTGTGAACGCGAATTTGATGGGTGCGTCCGGTATCGAGGTCGAACTGCATCAGGGTATAGTTGCCCAAGCGTTCCTGGATTTGCCAGTGGGTGCGAGCGTAGCGTCCGCCGCGATCTTCGGAGACGATCGCCATTTTTTTGCGATCGACTCGGTGGCGACCGAGGGGTTGCTCGATCGTGCCGGATTCGCGCCTCGGTGCGCCGTAAACCACACCCAGGTACTGCCGACGGGCGGTTTTTTCTTTGAGTTGGGCTTGCAGGCTCTCATGCGCCAGATCGGTCTTAGCAATGGCGATCGCGCCGGTGGTGTCCTTATCCAATCGATGAACGATCCCCGGTCGGCAAACGCCTCCGATGCCAGCGAGGGAGTCGCAGTGTGCCAGTAGGGCGTTAACCAGGGTATCGTTTTCGTGTCCCGGTGCGGGATGAACCACCAGTCCGGCAGGTTTGTTGACGATCGCCATCTGGTCGTCTTCGTAGAGGATATCCAGAGGCAAATCCAGGGGTTGGAGTTCGAGGGGTTGAGGCGGGGGAATATCGACTTCCAGGCGATCGCCCGATTGCACCGTGGTTTTTTTTGACGTACAAACGCGATCGTTCAGGCGCACCCGTCCGAGATCGATCAGCTGTTGGATGCGGGATCTCGACAGGTCGGCCAATCGTTCGGCGAGGAAGCGATCGAGGCGCTGACCCCCAGTTTCGGCCGAGATTGATGTTTTCATCAGATTGGAGTGCGTTGGCGATCGACAGGCTCGATTATCGTATTATTTTTCTTGTTCTTCGCTCAAGTAAGCCGGACGCTCGATACCGCCAACTCGGCGAATCGGCCAGAACCGCACGATCGCGCGACCGATCGTATCTTGGCGCTCCACAACGCCCCAGCAGCGGCTATCGTAGCTGTTGTTGCGATTATCTCCCATCACCAGATAAGAGTCCGCCGGAACGATCGCCTCCCAAACTTCCGTCTCACCTCTTTGCTTTTCCGTGAAATAGGGGGTTTGAGTGCGGCAAACATCAACGCGGGTTCCTCCAGAGATACCTTGCGCCCCTTCCCAAGTCGTATCTGAAGCGTGGGCGACATAGGGTTCGTCGAGGAGTTCTCCGTTGGCAAAAACCTGTCCGTCGATAATTTCGATTTTGTCTCCCGGCAGTCCGATAATGCGTTTGATAAACGCTTCCTTATATTTTTCCTCCCGAAGCCGCGCCGTCGGTTTGAAGACCACGATATCCCCGCGTTTGAGTTCGGAGAAACGATAGCCGATTTTATCGATCATCAGCCGATCGTTAATTTGCAGGGTGGGCAGCATCGAACCGGTGGGAATGTAACGCGCTTCGGCCACAAACGTCCGAATGCCAAAAGCAAGAACCGCGCTCAGTCCCAAAGTTTTGACAATCTCCAACCAGGTATTTTCTTCTTCCGGAGGAGAGTTGGCGGAGACTCGAGCCGTTTCCAACTGGGGATCTGACTCGGAAATGCGATCGGGCTGCTGGGTCATAAAGCTCTGATAAGAAAGAATTGCGAAACGATTAAAGATTCGGCTCTAGTCTTGTCCTCTAGTATACTCGCAAGCATCGAACCAAAGATCGGAACGTTTGTGTCATCTTCTGTGTCGAATCCCGAATTGCGGGGAAAGGGAACGGGGAACGGGGAACGGAGGAGCTGGGGAAGCTGGGGGAGGTGAGGGAGAGTAAATACAAGATACGCGCATTCTTCCTTGTCCCCTCCTCTCCGCGTCACCGCGTCTTCCCATCTCCCTCATCCCTCTACAGGCCGCATTTACGAATCCGCGAGCCGAAAAACGACCACAAACGCCCGCGCCGTCCCCAACTGGGGAGGTGTCCTTCCGGGGCGGTTGCCTCGAATTTAAGTTCGCTGTAGGGCAGCCAAGTTCCGCCACTGCGCCATCCCACCCGATCGCCGAATCGATCGTAGTCTTTTTCGACGCTGCGCCAGAGTCGATTTTGGACGCTAAAGCCGAAGCGCCCGCCACTATGCTCGAGCCACAGACGATCGAGGGTTCGCAAATCGCGACAGGGAAATTTGCGCGCGTCTTCCACGGTCATTTTGCCATCGGCTTGGCGATCGCGAACTTGGAGCAAAATCGCATCGGTTTCTCGATCGGCTTCCTGCCATTTTCCTTGCACCAGTAAGTCTCGCAACCGCGAATAGTCCATCCCCACTGCCGAACTCCAGGGAGAAATGGGGACAGCAGGAGTATTTTGAACCGGAGTAGTTTCAACCGTTGCCGATGGCGGTTCGACTCCCAACAAACTCAACCAAGCGGCAACCGATTGAGGGCGATGTTCCGGTTCGATCGCCATTCCCGCCCAAATGGCATTGCAGATGCGATCGCTCAAACCTTCGTTGAGTTCTTTCGGGGAAATGAGCGGATCGCGTTCTCCCTTGGCAATGCGGCGATCTCTGAGGGTGGAGGATTCCGGGACTTCCCCCGTCACCAGGGCGTACAGGGTTGCCGCTAAGCCATAGACATCGGTAAACGCTCCCCGTTGCGATCGCCGATCGTATTGTTCGATCGGGGCAAACCCTTTAGACACGTATTCGGTATGCTCTTGGGTGAGGTTGGGTGTAAATTTTCGTACCATGCCAAAATCGATCAGCACCACTTGAGTCAAATCGCTGCGGACGAGAATATTCAAGGGTTTGATATCCCGGTGCAAAAATCCCCGATCGTGAACAACTCTGAGGGCATCGCCAATTTGGGCAATATATTGAAGCGCCTGCACTTCTGAGAGTACCCCGTCTCGTTCCACGAGTCGGGCGAGGTTCGTGCCGTCGATGTAGTCCATGACGATACACCATAGGGAATCGTGCTGCACGAGCTGGTGTACGCCAACAATATTGGGATGGTGGCACTGTGCCAAACGCAGGGCCTCGTTGAGAAAATCTTGCTGGCATTTCTCGAAGTTTCGCCGTTGGCGTACCTTATCGTTGAGAGTTTTAATCGCCACCCGATCGCCGTTTTCTTGTCGCGCGAGATAGGTAATACCAAAGCCACCAGAACCCAATTTTTGTTCGATAATGTACTTTCCACCTTGAATCGGGGTGTCGGGTTTCCAGGTCATCGTTATGCGTGTGTTAAGGGCAATGGGTGACAAGTTAAGCCTGCGTGCCTCTTGTCAAGGGGAGCGGGTATCGACAGGTTATTTCTATCATATCTATCAGTTCGCGCCCTCTTCGCGATCGGTTCTGCTGTCTGGGAGATGGGGGAGAAGATGACGCGGGGACGCGGGGACGCGGGGACGCGGAGAGGGGGAGGAAACGCTGACAAGTGTAGGTTTTTAACTTGCGGGTGGATGTGAGCTGGGGAAGCTCTCCGTTCTCCGCTTTCCCAAACAAAACCTAGCGATCGTTTAACTTCAAATATTGTCGTAAAAAACACAAAATAGATTCGTTATTTAGAGATTTGATGTCATTTAAATAAAACTTAACGTCTTGTTGGTGTATTGATTAATCTCAGTTTCAAATTGCTTAATTTACATCAGATATTAATGAACTGATGACTTGGAAGCAACTTTGAAGCCCGAACTGTGAAAACTGAATTACTTGGATGCTCGATCGCGTGGCTGCTAGCGTGGGGAACCGCTTGGTCATCTCCATTAGAACCGGCGATCGCTCGATTCGAACCCGACGGTTTAAGGCTTAATGAAATTCAGCTGGTGGGTACTCACAATTCCTATCATTTAGAACCCGACGAAACGCTCAAAGCTAAATTTTTGGAAAAATATCCTCTCAGTCGGCATTATATTAAAACCCTCGAATACAGTCATCTTCCCTTAAACGAACAGTTCGATATGGGAATTCGGCAAATCGAACTCGATGTTTTTGCCGATCCCGACGGGGGACTGTATTCCCAGCCTCGAGGTGCTGCCCCAAATACCGAATTACCGGACGAGATGAACGACCCCGGACTCAAGGTTTTGCACCTTCAAGATGTGGATTTTAGAAGCACTTGCGCGACTTTTATTCGATGTTTGCAAACAGTCAAACTATGGTCTGATGCTAACCCCGATCATCTTCCTATTTTGGTACTCGTCGAAGCCAAAGATAGCCGAATTCCAGCGGTGGTGGAAGAAGCTTTATCGATGGAGTTTACGCAACCGATTCCATTTGATGAAGCGGCCCTCGAGACGATCGATCTCGAAATTCGATCGGTCTTCCCAGAAGAAAAACTGATAACGCCCGATGCCGTGCGAGGCGACTATTCCACCCTCAATCAAGCCGTTCTCGCGCGGGGTTGGCCGCAGCTCGACGAGTCTCGGGGTAAAATTATCTTTGCGTTGGATAATGGTGGGACAATTCGCGATCGCTATACCCGAGGTTTTCCCTCTCTCGAAGGGCGAGTTTTATTTGTCAACGCACCTCCGGGAACCGACGAAGCGGCATTTCTCAAGCGCAACAACCCTTTCGATCGCCAGATTCCCCATTTCGTCCAACAGGGCTATCTGGTACGCACTCGCGCCGATGCCGGAACCCACGAAGCCAGGGCAAACGATACTGCCCGACGGGATGCCGCCTTTGCCAGTGGCGCGCAGTTTGTCAGCACCGATTATCCCATCCCCGATCGGGCACTTTCGAGTTATTCTGTCGCTTTTCCAGGGAATCTGACTGCTCGCTGCAACCCGATGAATACCTCCCCAGGCTGTCAGTTCGATATCCAGGCAATTGCTGAGGCGATCGAGCAAACGGATCGATGAAAAAATCGATCGTTCAGAGCGCAAACCGCAAACCCAGCCATCAGCTATCTTCATGCCAATTTGGCAACATCTCCAACTTTTATCGGCTTAGAATAAATATGAAAATTCAGCTCTTAGCTCTGTTATCTGCGCTTTTGAAGAAAATGTGCCCTCGTATTCGTTGAATTAGAGCGATCGCTTTCTTCGAGAATTGAGAGCTTATGGCAGTTGAGTCCGTTGAAACTCTAGCTTTTCGAGCTGGAGATAAGCTGATGGCTGACGGCTGAGAGCTGAATGCTTACAGATAAACAGCATCAATTATTCTGAAATTTTTAAATTTTTAGATTAACCCAAGCCAGATCGAAGCAATCGGGATAGTGAGAAATGGCAACAGTAGCAGAAGAACTGGGACAGGCGATAAAATACCATCGCAAAAATCAATTGGCTCTCGCGAGTCAGATTTACCAAAAAGTTCTGCAACACCAACCCGAACAACCCGATGCGCTCTATGGCTTAGGTGCGATTGCACAGCAACTCGGTAAGCCCGAATCTGCCCAGAGATTATTGCAAGCTTCTCTGAGGATACAGCCGGGTTCTATTAAAGCTTGGTTTAGTTTGGGCAATGTCTGCCAAGCTCGATCGCAACTCTCCGAAGCCGTCATTTGCTATCAACGAGTTTTAGACCTGCAACCTGCCTCGGTTTGTGCGTACAACAATCTGGGCTATGCTCTACAACAACAAGGTAAGCTATCCGATGCGATCGCAGCTTATCGCAAAGCCCTCGAACTCGATCCCGACTGTCGGGAAGCCGATGTTAATCTGGCGAACACCCTCTACGCCCAGGGAAAGTTACCTGCCGAACGACACGGAGATTGTGCGGTTGCCAATGCCCAGTTGGGTCGCGTCTGCCAGAAAGCCGGGAATGTCGATCGGGCAGTTGCCTATTACCAACAGGCAACCGCGCTCGATGGGCAGTTAACCGTTGCCCACTACCTTTTGGGGAACGCTCGACAATCCCAACAGCGGTACGCAGAAGCCCTCGAGAGTTATCGCCAAGTCTGGGAATCGCCCGATTCCCAGCTCGAGGAAACAGACGTTTGCATTCGGCTGGCTCGAACGCGCGTTCGGGCCCTCGAACGGTTACTCGACAAACCCAACCGACCCGAACGTTTGAAAATTGCCTTCATCTGCCAGCCAGAGGTGATGACGGTTTTTCCCCACCCGATGGATTCTTTGGGGATTCTTACCTACGAATTTGCCCGTCTTTTGGTGTGCGATTGCGATGTCACGGTCTACGTCCCGAGCAAGACATTTCACAAAGAGCGGCACGAGGGGATACTATTTCGCTACATTCCCCTCGAAGAGGATCGCCACCTCGTCGAGACCCTGGCAACACTGGAAATCGATCGAGACTTGGAGTCTCCCGAAACGCCGTCGGTGGCATCGAGCGGATATTTCCCCAGCTATATCGCGCGCGTCGCTCGGCAGTTACAACGCGATCGGGCGGATATCGCCCACGTTTGGACGTTCGCTCAATTCGTTCCCATCCTGAAATCCATCGACCCCAACCTGAAAATGGTGTTGCATCTTGGAGACGAGTTGTTGCTCAAGCTCGATCGATCGTTAGTGGAGAAACGACTCTCGCAAATTGACAGAGTTCTATCCTGTAGCAATTACGTAACCAATAAGCTCAAACGGCAGTTTCCGGCTTATTCGTCGCAGTTTCAAACTTTATATAACGGAGCCAATGTCGATCGATTCTTGCGGCTGTCGATCGACGCTCCCAAGCCCGATCGAAGCTGCAAACAAGATGGCAAACGCTTGCTCTTTGTCGGGCGAATTTGTCCGGAGAAAGGGTCGCATATCTTATTAGAAGCATTTCAAAAAGTTCTCGAACGATACCCCAATACCCAGCTTCACCTGGTCGGTCCGACTGGGGTGATGCCTTACGAATTTGGCATTGCCCTCAGCGACGATCCGATCGTCTCAGCCCTCGAAAAATTCCACCGCGATGGGGCTTGGACGGATTATTTGAAAGCATATTTATCGCAGTTAACCGAGCGTTGGGGAGAGCAGATCGCACGGCAGCTTTTCTTTCCGGGTTTACTACGACAATCGCAACTCGTCGATTACTATCACAACTGCGATATTTTTATTTTTCCCTCGGTGTGGCACGAACCGTTTGGGATGCCGATTGTCGAAGCGATGGTGGCCCGAATGCCGGTGATTTCCACTTGGGGTGGGGCTTTCCCGGAGATTATCGAAGATGGAAAAACGGGTTTACTCGTCGAACGGGGGAATGTCGGGGCTTTGGCAGACGCGATCGAACGCACGATCGAGGATGAGAAATTGCGAGAGTCGATCGCCCGAAATGCCCAAAATCGCGCCCTCGAGCTATTTTCCTTCGAGACGGTTACGGCGAATTTGTTACATCAATACCAACAACTCTGAGGGTGGTATTTGAGTTGAAGTCAGTATTTGTTTGGGTTGTCTCACCTCAATCAAGCATCGCTGCTCGAAGCCGCACAAGTTAATAGTCAGCTCTTCAGCCCCCTTTGAAGCTGATGGCCGATCGCTGAATGCTTACGAATCGATCTAATTTTTTTGCCGCGATCGTTGAAGCTCATTTGTCAGTTGGGCTAAAACAGACGAAAGGCTATCTCGAAATATGCAGATTATGTGGAGATACTGGACTTATTTGGAATAAGTTTCGATCTCGCTCTATTTGTAATCGAAACTTCGATCGAAAACTCGATCGAGATGCCTTGAATTTCACAATTCGATCGCCATTTCCCAAAAAGAAAGTCCAGTTCTTGAATGAGGGATGGAAAATTAACCCGATTAGCGAAATAATTTTCCCCTCAGATCGATGGAACTTTACTTTTAATAAAAAATGCATCGAAATTGAATTCAACTCGGTATATTCAGTATGGACGGGGTTATTTCTCGTGACGATCGCACAAAATAAATTCGATAACTTAGTTGCTAAACTCGAAAAATTCTCGAAGCGCAATCCGGGTCAGTATCGTTTGCGAGTGGCTTTATTTGCTGCATTAGGATATACCTATATCTTTTTAGTTTTAGCTGGACTTCTGGGAATTATCGGGTTACTCATTGCCACGATTATTTTTAGCAAACGTATCAATGCAACGTTTATCAAGCTGCTAATTTTTTTACTCGTTCCCGCTTGGGCGATCGTCCAATCGCTGTGGGTAAAGTTTCCCCCGCCTCAAGGCATTCAGCTCGATCGCCGTCAAGTTCCCAAACTCTTCGCTTTAGTGGACGATTTAACCACACGACTCAAAGCCCCTCGATTCCACAAAATTTTATTGAACCAAGAGTTTAATGCAGCCGTCGTCCAAGTACCGCGATTGGGGATTTTCGGATGGCAGCAAAACTATCTACTGTTGGGATTGCCCTTGATGCAAGCGTTGTCTCTCGAGCAATTCAAAGGCGTTCTCGCTCACGAATTGGGTCATCTTTCGGGCAACCATTCTCGCTTCAGTGCTTGGATTTATCGAATTCGGAAAACCTGGCTGCAAATTTACGAACGGCTGCATCAAAGCGAGCGGCCGGGAACGTCTATTTTATTCGATCGCTTTCTCGACTGGTACTGGCCTTCGTTTGATGCCTACTCCTTTACCCTGGCGCGGATGAACGAGTACGAAGCCGATCGCTGTGCGGCACAACTGGCTGGCGCGGGCCATATTGCCGAAGCGTTGATTAATGTTGAAATCAAAGCCCGGTTTATCGAAAGTTCCTTCTGGTCGGATATTCACAAGCAAGTGGAACATCGAGCCAACCCGCCAGAGAACGTTTATTCCTCGATGCTGGTGGCGTTAGATCGTCCCGTGGAAGCAGAAGGAAGCGATCGATGGTTAGAGGACGCGCTGGCTCGGAAAACCGATAATGAAGACACTCACCCCTGTTTGAGCGATCGACTCAAAGCCCTTCAATATCCGATTGCTCGCTTGCAAAGCTTACCCCAACCCATCCGTGTGAGTGCCGCCGAACGCCTGCTGGGCAAAACTGTAAAGGGGTTTGCCATCCAGTTCGATCGCGACTGGCAAGATGCGGCAGCGACACCCTGGCGGCAGCGTTACGGATACGTGCGAGAACTGCAAAATAAATTACACGCCCTCGAACAAAAAGCCCAACAGGAGACCTTGAGCGCCCAAGAAGCCTGGGAGCGGGCTTTCTATACCTTGGAATTTCGGGGTAACGAAGCGGCAATTCCATTATTGGAGGAGGTTTTAACCATCGAACCCGATCGCCCCGAGGCCAACTACGCCCTCGGACAAATTCTCTTAAGCCAAGCTGACGAAGCCGGTATTGCCCGCATCGAGAAGGCGATCGATCGAAATATGGATTGGATTATCGAAGGCTGTCAGTCGATTTATCGGTTCCTGTGCGATCGCGATCGAACCCAAGAAGCCCAAAAATATCGCGATCGGGCAAATCAACACTATCAAATCCTCCTCAAAGCCGAAGCCGAACGCAATCGAGTCACCGATGCCGACAAGCTCAAGCCCCATACCCTAAAAGCCTCCGAAGTCAGGCACTGCGAAAAGCAACTGGCTGCCTACTCCCAGGTTAAAGAAGCCTATTTGGTGGAAAAAGTTCTCGAGCATTTCCCCGAAAAGCGGTTATTTGTTCTGGGGATTATTCGCAAGCAAGGTTTCATCGAAAGCGAAGAAGCCGCGCAAAAGTTAGTCGATTTACTCGTCGAGAATTTAGATTTTCCCAGAACCATATACATCACAATTCTCAATCATGACGGGTCAGGGCATCTCAAAAAGAAAATTCGCAAAATGGAGGGATCTTTGATTTTCAAACGCTAGCACGTGAGGTATTCGGAGGCTTCGGGGGCTTGGGAGGCTTGGAGTTCGGAAGCGCGGAAGCGCAGAATTCGGAAAAATGATGAATGATGAATGATAAACGTCAAATACTCCCGTTTCCCCCGTTTCTCCCGTTTCTCCCGTTTCCCCCGTTTCCCCCCCCTTCTCCGCGTCTCCCTCATCTCCCTCATCTCCTGAAGCCCCAAGTTCCGATTTCCGAACACCTCGATCGCTTCGAGGCTTCAACCTACAACAAGAGCTATCGAGACGACTGAGGAACTTCAAAGACTCCAATCGAGCGGGTTAAAGTCGCCTGTCAAGTGGGGAAGCTTCCCTCTCCAGGGGGATAAACTCAAGACGCGGAAGACATTACTATATATAATGAACCGTAGCTTATTTGAAAAGAAGTCATTTGCCTTGAGGAAACGGTGAATCGATCGCCCCAACCTCAACTTTCCGCTCTTCCATTTAGCTGCGTCCATCAGGTATAGAAAGACAGTGTTAGACACCTTTATAGCTGACTTCCGCATTATCTTCGATCGCGACCCGGCAGCCCGAAACGGATTAGAAGTTTTATTCTGCTATCCGGGGTTGCAAGCGATTTTATTACATCGCTTGGCCCACTGGCTGCACGCGATCGGTCTGCCCTTTATTCCTCGCTTCGTTTCTCACATTTCCCGGTTTTTGACGGGGATCGAAATTCACCCCGGTGCCACCCTCGGACAAGGGGTATTCATCGATCACGGGATGGGCGTGGTGATTGGCGAAACGGCGATTATCGGCGATGGCTGTTTGATTTATCAAGGTGTCACCCTCGGCGGTACGGGTAAAGAAAGCGGCAAGCGTCACCCAACCCTCGGCGAAGGGGTTGTTGTGGGGGCGGGAGCCAAAGTTTTAGGCAATTTGTATATTGGTAATAACGTTCGCATCGGTGCGGGGTCCGTGGTCCTGCGAGATGTACCCTCAGACTGCACGGTAGTGGGCGTTCCCGGTCGAGTGGTGTATCGTTCGGGAGTGCGCGTCAATCCTCTCGAACACGCTCAACTTCCCGATTCTGAAGCAGCGGCCATTCGCGTTTTGCTCGATCGCATCGAATCTCTCGAAGAGCAAGTCGAACAGCTCAAGGAGCAACAACAAAACCAGCAGCCGAAAGTAGACGCGCTCGTGTCCGCTTGCAACCTGAAGCAAACGGCACCCACCTGTCGGCTTGACGACAAAACCATCAAAGAATTTTTGAACGGATCGGGTATCTCAAACGAGGGGTGAGCCAATGATAGAAGTCGATCGGCTCAGCAAAATCTACGGTAGTACTGCGGCGATCGAAAACGTGACGTTTTCCGTGGAAGAGGGGGAAATTCTCGGCTTTCTCGGACCGAACGGGGCGGGAAAAACCACGACGATGCGGATTTTAGCTGGATTCTTACCCGCAACGACGGGAACCGCCCGGATCGCCGGATACGACGTACACGATAGCTCTATGGAAGTTCGGCGGCGAATCGGTTATTTGCCCGAAACCCCACCCCTGTATCCGGGAATGACCGTGGAGGGGTTCTTGAACTTTGTCGCCCAGATTAAAGGCGTTGCGGCCGGAGATCGCCCCGCACGGGTGAACTCGGCCCTGGCGCGCTGCGGGTTGAGCGAACGCCGTAAAAGCGCAATTCGCAAGCTTTCCAAGGGATATCGCCAGCGGGTTGGAATCGCCCAGGCGATCGTCCACGATCCGCGCGTTATCATCCTCGACGAACCGACGGTGGGCCTCGATCCGCGCCAAATCATCGAAGTGCGCGAACTGATTAAAAGTTTGGCTGGAGAACATACGATTATTCTTTCGACTCACATTTTGCCGGAAGTGCAAATGACCTGCGATCGGGTGGCGATTATCAAACGGGGTCAGGTTGTGACGACGGATTCGATCGGCGATCTGATGGGTCGGCTGACGCGGGGAACTGCCTACGAGGTGGAAATTGAAGGGGATGTACCGGGGGTGGAAACGGCAGTGAGTTCGTTTCTGGCTAACCTACCTGGAGTCCAGTCAGCAGAGGTGTTAGAAGATCGCAACTTACCCGAACATCGCTATAAATTTCGCATCATCGCCGAACCGGATGCCGAACCGGGCCGGGCGATCGCCGATGGAGTGGTGGAAGCCAAACTCGGTTTGTGCGAAATTCGCCGCGTTCGGGCCAGCCTAGAAGATATCTTCTTAGAACTGACGATGGAAGAGGCGCAGACGGAAGACGTTCAAACCGAAGAACAAACCGAAGAAGTCCCGACTGAGGCCGTGCAGACCGCAGACATTCAAACTGAGGTCGCGCCAACTGAGGCGGAGACTGAAGTCATGCAAACTGAGGCCGTGCAAACAGAAGAACCCTCCACCGAAACAGATCTCGAGCGAGAACCGGCGCGAGCAGAACCCGATCGACCCCAAAGTGAAGGTGAGTCGGTAGAATCGGAAGGGACGATCGACCAAAGCAATCGAGCTGACGGCGAATAAACTTGGGGAGAAGAAGAAAATATGGGTGTTGTCATTGCCAACATTATCGCGATTTATCGCAAAGAATTACAGGGCTATTTCGGTTCTCCTCTAGCCTGGGCGATCGCGAGTATCTACTGGCTGATGTCTGGATTTTTCTTTTTATTCCTCCTCATCGGTCAGCAAGGGGTTTTGGCTCAAGTTGCCATTCGAGAGCAAATGGGTCTGACCAATCCCATTGATGTTCCCTATCAATTCCTCCAGTTTTTCTCGAACGTCATCGGCTCGCTTTCGCTATTTTTCTTGCCGATGCTGTCTATGGGATTGTATACCGAAGAGCGCAAGCAAGGCACCTTAGAACTGCTCGCAACTTCCCCGATTACCAACTGGGCGGTAGCTACGGGAAAATTACTTGGCGTTCTCACGTTTTATACCACCATTACCCTGCCGTTTTTGCTCTTTGAAGCGATCGCCTTTCAGAATGCCGACCCGCCCCTTCCCCTGACGATTCCGTTACTCGGTCATGTAGGCTTAATTTTACTGGCAGGAAGTGTTTTCTCGTTGGGAATGTTTGTTTCTTCTCTGACAGATAGCACTATTTTTTCGGCGATTCTCACCTTCGTTCTTGTCTTCTTTTTGTGGATTATTGGTGATATTGGCAGCGATGTAGAAGGTTCGATCGGTCAATTTGTCGGTCATTTATCCTTACTCAAACATTACTCGAATTTCAGTCAAGGCTTAGTTGAAACGGGAAGCATCGTCGTTTTTGCCAGCTACATTTTCTTAGGCATTTTCTTGACCGCTCAATCGATCGAAGCCTTGAGATTTGGCAGAAGCTAGGGTCGTGAATTACACTCATCGTCAGAAGTAATGCTTAATGTGTATTCAAAGCTTAAATCCTGACTCTAACGTAACTTCCGATCGCGTTTCCGCCTCACCAGGGTTTGAGATAATTGAATTCGATCGAGGTCGGATTTGAAAATTAAATTCAAATTTTGACGGTAATCTAATGAAATCGTTGCATTATTCTAAGTGGGTTCGAGATGAAAACCAAATTCACTGGTGGTAAGTTCGTCAAAAAATATTGGGAGTCTGTATTTTGGCTCGGCCCGATTTTAAGTGTTGCCGGACTCTCGGCTGGGGCGGTTGCGGGTATTTGGGTTCCCGTTCCTATCGGATTGATTATTGCCGGACTCGTCATTCTCGGCTGGTGGGTCGTTTATCGAGTCAGCAGTACCAAAGGTTTTTGGTCGCTGCGATCGACAGAAGTCAGCACCAACGTCCTGATTTCCACACTATCGGTCATCGCAATTCTCGGACTGATTAACTTTTTAGGTTTTCGCTATTTTCTGCGCTTCGACTTAACCGAAAACCAACAACTCACCCTCGCACCGCAATCGGAACGAGTGGTTCGCAACCTCGATCGAGCCGTCAAAATTTGGCTCTTCAGCCCCCAAGAAAGTGCGACGGATGTCGCATTGCTCAACAACTACCAGCGTTTGAGCGGAGGCAACTTCAGCTACGAATATGTAGACTTGCAAGCCGAGCCGGGATTAGCCGAAGAGTTTGAGGTCACGGCTCTCGGAGAAGTTTACCTAGAAACGGAAGACCGACGACAGCTTCTGCAAAACCTCCTACCTGATGGACTTTCCGAATCGACCCTCACCAACCGCCTCGCGCAACTCACCACCGGAGCGCAACCGATCGCCTATTTCCTTCAAGGTCACGGGGAGCGACCCCTGCAAGCCGAAGCTGGAGGAATTGCGCAAGCGACGAAGGCATTAGAAGAAGCGGGTTATGGCGTGGAACCCTTGAATTTAGTCCAACGATCGGGCGTTCCCGACGATGCGGCATTGGTGGTCGTCGCCGGACCGACCTCTAAATTATTCGAGCCGGAAGTGAAAGCGTTGCAAGCCTATCTCGATGGTGGCGGCAACCTGCTGATCGCTCTCGATCCTCGCACCGATTCGGGACTCCAACCGTTGCTCGAAGAGTGGGGAATTCGCACCGACGATCGCATTGCCATCGATCCCGAACGATGGGTGGAAGGGGTTGGTCCCCAAGCTCCGCTGGTCATCGACTACGGCGAACATCCGATTACTCAAGATTTTGGCGAAAATTACTCTCTCTATCCCTTGGCGCGATCGTTTGAGATTCAAGATGTGGAAGGGGTAGATGCCGCGCCGCTGCTATTCACCTCTGATGAGAGTTGGGCCGAAAGCAATATCGACCAAGAACCGGAATGGAAGTTCGACGCAACTGAAGATGGCGAGATTAAAGTCGATCGTCGCGGCCCGTTGGTTCTGGGAGTGGCATTGAATCGAGAAGTGTCAGCAGAAGCGGCACAGGCTTCGGCGGAAGCACCCGAAGCTGAGGAAACTGAAACGGAAATAGCCGAGGAAACAGAGGTCACTCCAGAGGCTGAAACCGTAGAATTGGAAGAAGCCATAGAAGAAGCCGAAGTAACAGAAGACGCGGCAGAACCCGAAACCCCGGAAGCCGAAGAGGTCACAGAAGCCGAGGAAACTGAAACCGAGGAAACTGAAGCGACTGAAGAAGCAGAAGTCACCGAAGACGCGGCAGAACCCG
>JAXHUC010000078.1:0-31822 GCA_034189805.1 Cyanobacteriota bacterium | reverse complement strand
GCCACCGCAGTGCAATCCGAATCGTTCCCGAGTCGATCGCCCAAGACCATCGCCCCAACAACGTGCGAATCGATTCGATCGCATTGGGATCTTCGAGAGTAGAAGCCCGATCGTCCCAAACCACTCGCAGCACGCGCCGATTTTGGACGATCGCCTCAAACACCATCTTGCCCCCTGTGGCAATGCCCAGACCCAGGCTTCGCAGCGATCGGGCAAGTTGGTGGGTTGCCCTGTCGTTGAGGCCGGAAATTTCAATTTGAGAGATCGCCATCGAGGAAACAATTTCCCCCGTTGCCATCAATCGTTGCTGGCTGCAAACCTCACGAATCAATTGCGCCCGAGAACGAGTTCCGGTTTTGTGCAATAGATGGCAAATATCCCGTTCGATTTGGTAAATGCTGCGGTTGAGGCGGGCGGCAATATCTGGGTTTGTCGTTCCTTCCACGATCGCCTCTAAAAGCTGCCTTTCCCAAGGAGTTAATTCCCTCAATAGACATTTAGGGAAATTAAAACTGCTATCAATTCTCACCCCCGTTCCCCATTCTTCGTTCCCCGTTCTCTCTTTTCTGGAAAGATCTGATGCCAGAGTCGGGGGAGGTTTCAATCGAGGCTGGGGGTAAGGCGTTTTCGATCGACCTCGAACCGATCTGCACGCTTCTCTCGGACGAACGGTTGCCGACCCCCGCAATCCGCCTAAAACCGCCACGGCTTCGGAAATGCCGATAAATCCTTCGTAGCACAATCCCTCCGGCAGTCCGACGGGAATCGTAATCGAAATCCGATTTTCGGGGTTATGGACGCGCACCTCTTGGCTGGCGGCGACAAAGGCAGTGTACCCCGATAGCAGCTTGTAGCTTAAAGCAGTTTGGGTGACTTCCTCGACGTAGGATTTTTTCTCGTAGTCCAACATCCGATCGGTCAGATGTTCGATGCGCGATCGCCCCCACAGTTGGGCAACTGCCTCGTTGCCTCCCCGATCGAAATCGATATCGCAGATGCGTTCGTAGCGATCGCCTCGGGCCGTGATTCCGGTAATATGCAACCGACCCGATCTTAAATCGGCTTTGCGTCCGAACAGCGTCAGGGGTTGGCGATCGAATAAATCCGGAACCACGGCCGGATAAATCTCGGGACTGTCCCCTTCCCCGTGCCAAGTCACCTCGATATCCCGCAGAACGGGATTGTTGATTTGGCGAAAAAACGACTCGGCCACGTCTTCCGTGGGTTCGTCCTGGCGCACCACCCGAGAAATCCCTCGTCCCACCCGCGCCAATCCTTCAATGAGGAAGCGATTGACCGAACTCCCCACCCCAAAGACGTGCAGGCGATTGCCCGGTTGTAATTTCCCCTGAACTTCCGCTAAGATCGCAGCTTCGTTGCCGATGTAACCGTCGGTGAGCATTACGATGCTGCGCAGCCGTCCCGGTGGCGGTTCGGCAAATTCCAAGGCCGCGCGAATCCCGCCGAGCATCCGAGTTCCGCCGTAGGCTTGCAAGTTTTGGATGTATTCGATCGCCCGATCGCAGTCAATCGGCGTATTTGCAAGCGGCGTGAGGGAGAGTTGTTTGGCCGTATCGGCAAAATTGATAATCGTAAACGTATCGTCCGGGTTGAGACCGCGAATCAAGCGGCACATTAATTCTTTGGATTTATCCAGGGGATCGCCCATTTGGGAACCGGAAGTGTCGATGAGAAACACCACGTCCTTGGGAAAAATTTCCTCGCTGGTATAGGTTAAAGCGGGAATCCCGTAGAGGGCGAAATGTCCCCCTCGATCGTCGGCTTGGGTTAATACGGCTGTCTGAGTCTGGCGATTGGCAATTTGATAGCGGACGATCGCATCTTTACAGGCAGTGGTTTGACCATCTCGCAGACGCACCCGCACCCGATTTCCGTCCCGTTCGATCTCGATGTCGTGGGAAGGCGATCGCAGGTTCTCAATGGGCAACACCCCATCGATTTCCAGGTCGATGTCGAGAGGGTGGCAGACAACCGGACGATCGGTTCTCACAGGCGGGCAAATCCGCACGGCATCGGGGACGAGTTCGGTATCGAGGGTTCCGGGGGCGATCGCCTTTCCGGGAATGTAGCGCGGGCCGACCACCGTCGGGAAGACAAACTCGCACTCTCCTCCCTCCATCCCCAACAGTTCGGTGTACCACAACTCGATTTCGACTCGTTCCCCCGGTTTGATATGGGCGATGGACTGAGCGAAGACATTATCTCGTTCTTGTTCGAGCAATCCCACCGTGCGTCCCTGTTGTTTGGCTTGTTGGTAAATTTGATAGGCGGTTTCCCGTTTCTCGATTTGCCCGAAAATCCTCCGGTTACCGATACGCACTTGCATCCGATCGACCGCAGCGCTGCTGGGCAAGGGGAAAATATAGGTCGCTTCTAAAGACCGATCGCTCGAATTGGCAAAAGTTTGCCGAACCCGAACGCGGCACAGGTGACCGGAAATGCGAGCAACTACCGCAGTGTGTTGGAGGGGTAAAATTTCTCGTCCCCGAGAAGAATCAGCATACAACCCCGCCATCGATTGGGGTTGAGTGGATTTGGCGATCGACATGGATTTCTCTCTTTCAAACAGCTTTCAAAAAGCGTTAGCCTTCAGGACTCGATGATGCTGTTGACCCCTGACTTGACAGATGCTTCCCGGTGACCGATCGTTCGAGAGATCGGTGGCGTTGAGGTTTTCTATGCGCGAGCGTTATCGCCGCGATCGCCAAAGCCCAACAGCATGAAGAATGCCGTGCGTCCTCGACGACGAACGATCGACCTCAATCTTTGGCTCGAGGTTAGAGGGTGAAAGCTTCAAGGCGATTTTTGAGTTTTCCCAAACGGGAGACGCTCGTCATCTCACTGGCGATTGAAGTTTATGACACCCGTCCATTCTCAATTACTCGGTCGAAGTTCCCTAAAACCGTTGTATATTTCCCGATGAATATTTCCGATACCCTACAGCCCGATTTTCAATCGGCGAACCTCATACCCACGTCTACACACCACGAAATTGGCAACTCGGTTTGGATAACTTAGCACGCAAGCCACGAACTTCCCCGCAAGCAAGGCGATGTTATCGGCATCGACTGCTGGCTTGGGGTTCGGGTTCGACTTCGCCGCACTTATTTCTCGATCGGTTAGACCAGAGGCGATCGAATGACTCGAATCTCGAGCGACCCTGCTAACCTTTGCACTGAACCCTTGCACTATCTATTACGTGCCTGGGTCTATCCGGTCAGGATAGTGGGACAGAACTTGGTGAAACCAGGCTTCCAACCGCTCCCCCATCGCGAAGAGTGAGTATTCAGTTTCCGCTTGCTGGCGGCAAGCGCGCCGATCGATTTGGGGCAGTCGAACGATTGCCTCAATTAATCCCTCAACTCGATCGGGTTCCACCAACCAACCCGTCTTGCCATCTCGGACGATTTCCGTCGGACCACCCCGTCGGTAGGAAATCACCGGAACTCCGCAGGCCAAAGCTTCGATAGCGACATTCCCAAAGGCTTCCACCCAACGTGGTGTCATTAACAATCCCCGAGTGCGCCCCAATTCTTGCTGGAGTTTCTCGGTGGGTAAAAATCCCGCATATTCGACTGGGGCATCGGGATAAGCTTGGCGCACTTCTTCCCAATAGGACTCGTCTTGCATTTTGCCCCAAATTTTCAGCGGCACCCCTAGTTTGTCTACGGCGGCGATCGCATCTTCTAAGCCTTTCTCCGGGGCAATTCTCCCCACCCAACCCAGTTCCGGACCCGGTTCGGCGCAAAATTGATACAGAGATAAATCCAATCCCTGTCCCACGCAGGGATAGTTTTCCACAGAGCCGAAGGTTGCCGCTTGAGCGTGAGTGTAAAAACTCACCCGACCGGGAAATCGCGCCATCGTCTGGGTGACAATTCGATCCATCGCCGCATTCAAAGACCCCATACTCACCAAATGAACCACGGGACGGTCGAAGAAGGGAGTCAGGTACAACGGCAACCAATCGTAGGCAAAGTTGTAAATCAGATCGAAATCCCCCTGGATTTGCCGCGCGCGATCCCACATATTCTCCAACACGGAATTCTCGGGCAAGCCGATGGGGGTTTGGCGGTCTTGGCTTTGGGCGGTAATTTGTAGGTTGCCGGGAATTTCGACGATATCGACTCCCTTGAGTACCGAACCTTCCGGGGCAATGGTTTGTAGGGTATGCCCCTGTTTTATCAGGCTTTTGGCCATATTGTAGAGGGTCAGTTCGACTCCTCCACCCAATCCGGACCCGAGGGCACCAACGGAGGTGGAGACAAACAGCAGTTTCAGAGGTCGATCGTTCATCGTCAAGGGTGAGGGGATGTTGATGGGCGTATTAACAGTTTCCCATTATCCAACCCACCGATCCATCCCAAACTGATAGGGATTGCTTCAGCTTTCTCGCAAAACGTATCCCACGCCGCGCACGGTTTGAATCAATCGTTTTTGACTGTCGCCCTCGATTTTCAAGCGTAAATAGCGAACGTAAACTTCGATGACGTTCGATTCCCCCATAAAGTTGTAACCCCAGACGTTTTCGAGGATTTGTTCTCGGGTTAAAACCTCTTGCGGGTGTTCCATTAAGAACTTGAGTAATTCAAATTCTTTCATGGTCAAATCGATGGTGCGATCGCTGCGAATCGCCTGACGAGTAGAAATATCGAGAATCAGATCGCCAAAGCGCAGTCGATCGGCTTCCTGGGTACTGGGTTGGAGGTAAAATTTAACCAGTTTGAGAAATCGATCGCTTTGATAGGGTTTGAGTAAGTAATCGTCCGCCCCAGCTCCCAAACAAGCCGCGCGTTCGGTGACGCTATCGTTAGCAAGCATGACCAGAACGGGCACTCGGCTTCCTTGTTTGCGTAGCGTATCGCACAACCACAAACCCGACTCTCCAGGTAGGGTTCGTTCGACGACAATCAAACCCGGTTGCAGTTCTTTCGCCTGATGCAAACCGCTAGTCGCATCGGCAGCAAGAATCGGAGAATAACCGGAAGATTTGAGATCGAGGCTGAGGTTTCGGGCCAAGGTTTCGTCAGTTTCGACGACTAGAACGCAAGGGTTTCGATCGACAGTCACGGAACTCATAGGTCTTTACCGATAGAGATTTGAGTATAAATACGCAGACTGGAAAACTTTTTCAGTTTTAACATGTCTGAGATCGCGCTCGATCGATTGCATGGGGTTTCTCGTCAATGACAACCGATCGCACCCCGATCTATCTATTCCTTCGTACCCTAACAAAATCACTCTCGTTCTTTGCGCGTTGAGGGTTTGTCCGTCCGGAAAAACTCCGATAACGAACAGATAAGTGGCAATTTCACGAGTTGTAAAAATTTGTAACAAACCTGAAAGTCTATACTTCCCCACCTCAACATTCTCTCACCGTGAATGGAGAAGATATCGCGATATTTCAGGTCGCATTTGACACGAGTCTTAGTTGCCGGAAACAGAAGTCCAGGGAGCTGGGAGGATCTGATGGCGTAGGGACGAGGTGAAGCAGAGCAGTCCCCAAGAGCAGCCTCCCCAGCTCCCCTCTTTTGCCTTCACACAGTTTCTAATGTGTTCTCATCTTTGTGAGTGTGGCGCTCGTTTCAAGCAGGAACGAGTGAATCCTTGAGGGGAGTCCACCGGAAAACGCGATCGCTGCCCAATTCTACAGCCACTTTCACGCGCGGTTCTAAGCTCGGGAGTACGGTTAAATATTCAATTTCTTGAGACGACAGTACTTTCCCATCGATAATCCACAGCAGCAGACCTTTCGATTTTGAAGGCAGTCGTTCGATTTGGGAGTTGACAATTGGGGGTAGGTAATAAATCGGTCCTACCGAGCCTTCTCCGTAGTCTTTTTTGCCCAAGTGGGGAGGACGAACGCCGTGAACCCCGCGCAAGTAGGCCGCTAAGTCCCCCAATCCCCGTGCGGAGAGGGTAATACTGGTATAACCGGCTGCACGCAACCGTCGTTGGTAGCGACCCTCGTATCCGCCTTCAGCCGGAACGTAGAGTCCCAGCGCGCCGGATTTCTCGGTATCTCGAATAAATTTTTTTCCGATAACAAGCGGTATCATAAGAGTTTGACCCAGTATTTCAAGATTTTTGCTGCACTCGGCAAGCCGCCGATACCCGTTCGGGTTTGTCGCCCCCAACATCGGTTGCAACAATCTTTAATAAAGTATAGCGACCCGATCGCCCCCTCGCGAACTCCGATTGGCGATCGAGGTCTTCGCCCCAAATAAATTTCGAGTAAATATTCGATCGGCAAGTCTAGACACGGAGATCTTGGTTGTGTAGAATGTTAAATTGTGGCTTACAAAGCTAAACCAAAAAGCTCGTAATTTGCCCCGTACCCCCCGTCAGATAGAAGCGCGGAAGTTAACCCCCGCAGCCGTGAATCGACGAGTACATCTAGTGGCAAAGCCGGCGAATTTCCTGTAGCGCTCTTCAAGCAAGCTGTGAAGATCTACAGACTTAGTAAGGATGAGTTGAAACCCGCGCGCTCGAGAGCGAAACGGTCACTGCACTCGCCTTGAGGATACTGAGTAGCTCTCTACTTAAGTCCCGGCCCAAAAGGCTAATCCCGGCACTAAGCTTTTAGCTTAACTCACACGATCGACCCAGCAACTCGCGCGAATTCTGCATTTTCTGCCAGCTTCGCGTCAACTGTTCGGGCGTTTCAAATTGCGTTCTTCGTCTTGGGCGACTCGATCGACTCGCCTAGGGCTAAGTTGCGGGTAAATCAACGACGAGGAGAAACAAGTTACCGTGTCAGTTGGAATTCTCGGTACGAAGTTGGGGATGACCCAAATTTTCGACGAAACGGGCAAAGCGATTCCCGTTACCGTCATCCAAGCCGGACCCTGCCAGGTCACTCAAGTTAAGACCAAGCAAACCGATGGCTACGATGCCGTGCAAATCGGCTATGACGAAGTAAAACCCAAGGCGCTCAACAAGCCCAAGCTCGGGCATTTAGCCAAATCGGAAGTCGGTCCGTTGCGCCACCTGCGCGAATATCGCGCCGAAACGACTGGGGACTACCAACCCGGTCAATCGATCGATGCAGGTATTCTCAACGCCGGTCAACTGGTTGACGTGTGCGGAACCAGTATCGGGAAAGGCTTTGCCGGCTACCAAAAGCGGCATAACTTCAAGCGAGGGCCGATGTCCCACGGTTCCAAGAACCACCGCCTCCCCGGTTCGACTGGGGCGGGGACGACTCCCGGACGGGTCTATCCCGGTAAGCGGATGGCCGGTCGGCTGGGAGGATCGCGCGTCACCATTCGCAAGCTGACCGTGGTCCGAGTGGATGCCGATCGCAACTTAGTGCTGCTCAAAGGTTCGGTTCCCGGAAAATCCGGCGCGCTGCTGAGTATTGCCCCGGCGAACATCGTCGGTCAATAGAAAATTGCTAAATCGCTTAATGCCTCCCTCGTCTCGATCGAGAACTGGGGATAGCCAAGACAGGATAAAAAACAAGAAACATGGTTAACTGTGTAGTTCGGAACTGGGATGGAGACGAGGTGGGAGAAGCGCCCCTCGAACTCCAAGTTGCCCGAGACGAAAATGCAGCGCATATCGTCCATCGAGCCTTAAGACGGCAAATGACTAACGCCCGTCAGGGAACTGCTTCGACTAAAACTCGCGCCGAAGTGCGCGGTGGCGGACGCAAGCCCTGGCGGCAAAAAGGAACCGGGCGCGCTCGCGCGGGTTCTAACCGTTCTCCCCTGTGGCGCGGTGGTGGTGTCATCTTCGGTCCCAAGCCTAGAGACTTCCACCTGAAGATGAATCGCAAAGAGCGGCGGCTGGCCTTGCGCACCGCATTTCAAAGCCGCGCCGAAGATATCGTCGTCGTCGAAGACTTGAGCGGTCGTCTGGCCAGGCCGAAAACTAAAGAACTCCTGAGTGCCATCGAACGGTGGGGCATCGAACCCGGTTCTAAAGTATTGATCGTCGCCGCCGAAAAAGACGAAAACCTCTATCTTTCCGCTCGCAACCTCGAACGGGTAAAGCTGATTCTGGCTGCGAACTTAAACGTATACGACCTACTCCACGCCGACCGGATCGCGATCGCCGCCCCGGCCCTGGAGCAAATTCAGGAGGTTTACAGTGACTAAGCCCATCGATCCCCGCAAGCTCGCCGATTTGATTAAGCAGCCGATCGTCACCGAGAAAGCCACGTTGCTGATGGAAAACGATCGGTACACCTTCGAGGTCGTTCGCCACGCCACCAAACCGGAAATCAAAGCGGCCATCGAAGCCCTTTTCGATGTCAAAGTCCTTAAAGTCAATACCTTAATTAAGCCGCGCAAAAAACGGCGCGTCGGTCGTTTTATCGGCTACAAGTCCCAATACAAGAGAGCGTTTGTCAAACTCGCTCCCGGCGACTCGATCGCCTTGTTCCCCGACGTATAACCCTCGCGGGCGCGCCACTGCCACAGATTCCGTCTTTTGTCATCGATCGGACAGAGGACATCGGACAGAAGACACAGGAGAGAAAACATGGGTATCCGTAAATACCGACCTTACACCCCCAGCACCCGAGAACATAGCGTTTCCGATTTCGCCGAAATCACCCGCGACGAACCCGAAAAGTCTTTGACTCGGAACAACCACCGTCCCAAGGGTCGTAACAATCGCGGCGTGATTACCTGCCGCCATCGCGGTGGCGGACACAAGCGCCTCTATCGCATCGTCGATTTCCGCCGCAACAAACTCAATATCCCCGCGAAAGTCGCCGAAATCGAATACGATCCCAACCGCAACGCCAGAATCGCCCTTCTCTATTACAAAGACGGCGAGAAGCGTTATATCTTGCATCCCAAAGGACTTGAAGTGGGCACGGAAGTGATTGCCGGACCCGAAGCCCCCATCGAAATCGGGAACGCCCTGCCATTAGGGAGTATTCCCCTGGGTACGGCCGTCCATAACGTCGAGCTGACCCCCGGTCGGGGCGGTCAAATCGTCCGCGCTGCTGGTGCGAGCGCCCAAGTCGTCGCCAAAGAAGGTAAGTTCGTCACCCTCAAACTCCCTTCCGGGGAAGTGCGGATGATTCGCCGAGAATGCTACGCCACCATCGGACAAGTGGGGAACGTTGACGCGCGCAACATCTCGATGGGGAAAGCCGGACGCACCCGATGGATGGGTCGCCGCCCGCAGGTTCGAGGTAGCGTGATGAACCCCGTCGATCACCCTCACGGTGGTGGAGAAGGTCGCGCCCCCATCGGTCGCAGCGGTCCGATGACTCCTTGGGGCAAACCCGCCCTCGGTGCCAAGACCCGCAAAAAAAATAAAGCCAGTAACAAATATATCGTCCGCCGTCGCCGGAAATCCTCCAAGCGCGGTCGCGGCGGTCGCGATAGCTAATCGTCGATATCCCCCATTCCTTCCCGCTAAAACATTATGAGTCGATCGCTAAAAAAAGGTCCGTTTATTGCCGATAGCTTGATGACAAAGATCGAGCGATTGAACGCTCGGCAAGAAAAAAAAGTGATCAAAACTTGGTCCCGCGCGTCTACCATCGTTCCCCAAATGGTGGGTCACACGATCGCCGTACACAACGGTCGCGCTCACGTGCCCGTCTACGTCAACGAGCAAATGGTCGGTCACAAACTCGGGGAATTTGCCCCCACCCGTACCTTCCGGGGACATGCCAAAAGCGATAAAAAGATGCGACGGTAGCACCTCGACGATGGAGATAACACAAAAACGATAAGGAGAAGCCAACCTATGGCGGTTGATACCACCTCAGAGGTCAAAGCGATCGCGCGCTACATCCGAATGTCCCCCCATAAAGTTCGTCGAGTGCTCGACCAAATTCGGGGACGTTCCTATCGAGAAGCGCTGATTATTTTAGAATTTATGCCCTATCGCGCCTGCGAGCCGGTTTTAAAAGTTCTGCGTTCGGCAGTTGCCAACGCAGAACACAACCTAGGACTCGACCCCACCGGGCTAGTCGTTTCCCAAGCTTTCGCCGATGGTGGTCCGAGCCTGAAGCGCTACCGACCCCGCGCTCAAGGTCGAGCCTATATGATTCGCAAGCCCACCTGTCACATTACCGTGACCGTGGCCCCGGAACTTGAAGAATAACTCGCGATCGTTACAGATAAATTCATGGGACAAAAGATACACCCGATCGGTTTTCGTTTAGGCATTACCCAAGAGCATCGCTCCCGTTGGTTTGCCGATAGCAACCGCTATCCCGAACTCCTCCAAGAAGACTACAAAATCCGCAAGTACGTGCAAAAAAACCTGGCGAATGCCGGGATTAGCGAAGTCCGCATCGAGCGCAAAGCCGACCAAATCGATCTCGAAATCCGCACGGCCCGGCCCGGTGTGGTCGTCGGTCGCGGCGGCAGCGGTATCGAGAACCTGCGCACCAACTTGCAAAAGCTCCTCGGTAGCAGCCGGCAAATCCGCATCAACGTCGTGGAAGTGGCACGAGTCGATGCCGATGCGGCCCTGATTGCCGAATACATCACCCAACAGCTCGAACGGCGGGTTTCCTTCCGGCGCGTCGTGCGTCAAGCGATTCAGCGCGCTCAGCGAGCTGGAGTCGAAGGAATTAAAATTCAAGTCGGCGGTCGCCTCAACGGGGCAGAAATCGCCCGTTCGGAATGGACTCGCGAGGGTCGAGTTCCCCTGCATACTCTGCGCGCCGATATCGATTATTCCTATCGGACCGCCCGCACGATTTACGGAATTTTAGGGGTCAAAGTTTGGGTTTTCAAAGGCGAAATTATTCCCGGCATGGAAGACAAGTCGCCCAGTACCGTCGCTCAACCCCGCCGCCGCCAGCAAAAACGCCGGCAGCAGTTTGAAGATCGCTCGAACGAAGGATAGGCACTCAAAGATTATCCGGTTGTCGGTTCCGATCGCGATCGGCCTAGCTCAAAAAAAGGTTATGTTAAGTCCAAAAAGAACGAAATTCCGCAAGCAGCAGCGCGGACGCATGAGAGGTTTGGCCCAGCGAGGCAATACCATCGACTTCGGCGACTTCGGCCTGCAAGCCCTCGAACCCTCCTGGATTACCTCTCGGCAAATCGAGGCCAGCCGTCGAGCCATGACCCGCTACATCCGCCGGGGTGGCAAAATCTGGATTCGGATTTTCCCAGATAAACCCGTGACCATGCGCCCGGCAGAAACCCGGATGGGTTCGGGTAAAGGTTCGCCAGAATATTGGGTGGCCGTCGTCAAACCCGGTCGCATCATGTTTGAAATTGCCGGGGTTCCCGAAGCCACCGCCAAAGAAGCGATGCGTTTGGCATCCTTCAAGTTACCCATCAAAACCAAGTTTTTGAGCCGCGAAGGAGAGTAGATACAGCTATGGTCTTACCCAAAATTGACGAGGTTACCCCCTTAAGCGACGAAGAAATTGCCGAGCAAATATTAGCGATTAAAAAAGAGCTGTTCGAGCTGCGATTGCAAAAAGTTACCGGACAGTTAGAAAAGCCCCATTTGTTCAAACACAAGCGTCACCGCCTCGGTCAACTCCTCACGGTCGAACGCCAGCGGCAAATCGCCGCCCAGCTCGAAACCAGTGCTTCAGAAACCGCTGACTCCGCACCCGAGCCGGAAGCAGCACCCGAGCCGGAAACCGAAACGGAAACGATCGCCGCACCATAAGCCCTTGAAGGCGAGATCGCTTCTACCCTCTACTCTCTCGTGAAGAAATCATGGCAGTAAAAGAACGTGTTGGCACAGTTGTCAGCAATAAAATGCAGAAAACCGTGGTGGTCGCCATCGAAAACCGCGCCCCCCACCCCAAGTACGGCAAAATTGTCGTCAAAACCCGACGATACAAAGCCCACGACGAAAATAACGAATGTAACGAAGGCGATCGGGTCCGGATTCGAGAAACCCGCCCTCTGAGCCGGACGAAACGCTGGATCGTGATTGAAACGCTCAGCAAAGCGCTCCAAGACTAGATTCGTAACACAACGTACGCGACGCGAAGGGAGATAAAATCGTGATTCAAAAAGAGTCCTACCTTAATGTTGCCGATAATAGCGGTGCTCGCAAGCTTCTGTGCATTCGCATTCTCGGCGGTAACCGACGCTATGCCGGCGTGGGCGACATTATTATCGGTGTCGTTAAAGATGCGATCCCCAACATGGCAATCAAGAAGTCCGACATCGTACGAGCGGTCATCGTGCGCACTCGTAAAGGGTTGCGCAGAGACAGCGGTATGAGCATTCGTTTCGACGACAACGCGGCCGTGATTATCAACCCAGATGGCAATCCCAGAGGAACTCGGGTGTTCGGACCGGTGGCTCGCGAACTGCGCGACAAAAGCTTTACCAAAATCGTCTCTCTAGCTCCGGAGGTTCTCTAGTGGCAAAAGTAACGCAACGCCCCACTCGCTATCGAATGCACGTCAAAAAAGGCGATACAGTGCAGGTGATTTCGGGGAAAGATAAGGGAAAAGTGGGTGAGATTCTTCAAGCTATTCCTAAAACCAGCCAAGTTGTGGTCAAAGGCGCGAATATCATCACCAAGCACGTTAAACCCCAGCAGGAAGGAGAATCCGGGCGGATCGCCACCTTTGAAGCCCCGATTCATAGCTCTAACGTGATGCTCTACTCCGAAAAAGAAAAAGTGGCCAGTCGAGTTTGCTACACCTTCACCGAAGAAGGTCGCAAAGTGCGCAAGCTCAAGAAAACCGGAGAAATTATTGACTGAGAAACGTTTTTTGAGTGCGCTCAAATGCCAATGTCAAGACGTTTTTCGATTGACGTTCTAAGTGTGAATTATCTCAAATGGCTCGATCGCTTAAAACCCTATACCACGAAACGATTATCCCCAAACTGACCGAACGCTTCGAGTATCGAAACGTCCATCAGGTTCCCAAGGTGGTCAAAGTGACCGTCAATCGGGGATTGGGGGAAGCTTCTCAAAACGCCAAAGCCCTCGAATCTTCCCTGACCGAACTGGCTGTGATTACCGGACAAAAACCGGTGGTAACGCGGGCGAAAAACTCGATCGCCGGTTTCAAAATCCGTCAGGGAATGCCCGTCGGGGTGATGGTCACCTTGCGTTCCGATCGAATGTATGCATTCCTCGAACGATTGATTAACTTGTCTCTACCTCGAATTCGGGACTTTCGTGGCGTGAGTCCGAATAGCTTTGACGGTCGGGGAAATTATACCCTCGGGGTTAAAGAGCAACTGATTTTCCCGGAAGTCGAATACGACAGTATCGATCGAATTCGGGGGCTAGATATTTCGATCGTCACCAGCGCGCAGACTGATGAAGAAGGTCGCGCTTTGCTCAAAGAAATGGGTATGCCCTTCCGCAGTAATTGAGGCAGGCTGACACACAAAAACTATGGCGACCAACGATACAATTGCAGATATGCTCACTCGCATCCGTAATGCGAACCTGGCACGGCATCAAACGACGAAAGTGCCTTCGACTAAAATGACTCGCAACATCGCGCGAGTTCTCAAAGATGAAGGTTTCATCACCGACTTCGAGACGGCTGGAGAGGGAATCGAAGCCCATTTAGTGGTTTCTCTCAAGTACAAAGGCAAAAATCGCCAGCCGATCGTGCGAGAACTCAAACGCATCAGTAAGCCGGGATTGCGCGTTTATAAAAACCGCAAAGAACTGCCAAAAGTATTGGGTGGGATCGGCATCGCGATCGTTTCCACCTCTAGGGGTATCATGACCGACCGAGATGCTCGCACTCAAGGGGTCGGTGGAGAGGTTCTCTGCTACGTCTACTAGTGCCGCTGCCATCTGGCAGTCGGCGACCCCGTACCCAAGATCGACAACAAAGGACAAAAGGCAATGTCTCGTATTGGTAAACGCCCCATCGATATCCCCGATAAAGTCTCGGTCTCCATTGAGGGCCGGCAAATTTCCGTCAAAGGCCCCAAAGGCGAACAGACGATGGTTTTGCCCGATTTCGTTAGCATCGAGCAAGAAGACAAAACCCTCACCGTCAAGCGCGATGACGACTCGCGAGTTGCCCGATCGCGTCACGGTTTGGCCCGCACCTTAGTGGCCAATACCGTCGAAGGGGTCTCGAAAGGATTCGAGCGACGCTTGCAAATTCAAGGCGTGGGCTATCGCGCTCAAGTGCAAGGTCGAAATTTAATCTTAAACGTGGGCTACTCCAAGCCCGTGGAAATCGTCCCCCCCGATGGCATTCAGGTGGCAGTCGAGAATAACACCAACCTCATCGTCAGCGGAATCGACAAAGAACTCGTTGGCAATACCGCCGCTCGCATCCGGGAAGTACGGCCCCCCGAAGTCTATAAAGGCAAGGGAATTCGCTATGCCGGAGAGGTGGTGCGACTCAAAGCCGGTAAAGCTGGGAAGAAATAATCGACTGGCTCTCCTGGCTCTTTTTGGAGAAGGTAAAATCGGTCGTTTCACCACCCTACTCGTGAATTTAGGTTATGAAAATCACCCGCAGAGAATCCATTTACCGCAGACATCGCCGCGTTCGGCGTAAAGTATCGGGAACCTCCGAGCGTCCTCGATTGTCTGTCTTTCGCTCCCACCAGCATATCTACGCTCAAGTCATCGACGACACCGAGCATCGCACTCTCGTGGCCGCCTCGACCAAAGATCCCGATTTGCGATCGGCGCTATCCTCACCTTCGACCTGCGATGCTTCGGCCAAAGTTGGAGAACTCGTTGCCAAGCGCGCCATCGAAAAAGGCATTGAAAAAGTTGTATTCGATCGGGGCGGCAATTTGTACCACGGTCGGGTAAAAGCCCTCGCCGACGCAGCTCGCGAAGCGGGTTTGAGTTTCTAGAAACCGTCGAATCGAGAGTTTTTTGGGGAAATCTTTCCTCCTCCATCCTAAGTATTTAGAAACAGACAAAACATAATGGCAGAACAAAAAGACCAACGCAGAGGCAAAAAAGGAAACCGCAATCGAGAAAAAGACAGCGAGTGGCAAGAGCGCGTCGTTCAGATTCGCCGCGTGACCAAAGTGGTTAAAGGCGGTAAAAAACTTAGCTTCCGCGCCATTGTCGTCGTCGGCAACGAAAAGGGTCAAGTCGGTGTCGGTGTGGGCAAAGCCGGTGACGTGATCGGTGCGGTGAAAAAAGGTGTCGTCGATGGGAAAAAGCACCTAGTCAGCGTTCCGCTGACCAAATCCAACTCCATTCCCCATCGAGCCAACGGCATTGCCGGCGGCGCGAAAGTGATGATGCGACCGGCCGCTCCGGGAACCGGGGTAATTGCCGGGGGGGCGGTGCGTACCGTTCTCGAGCTATCGGGAGTCCGCAACATCCTCGCCAAACAATTGGGATCGAGCAATCCTTTAAATAACGCCCGCGCCGCCGTCGATGCCCTCAACAGCCTGCGGCGATTTTCCGAAGTGGCTCGAGAGCGAGATATCTCCATCGAGAAACTGTACGCTTCGAGTTGAGACCCGAAGAGTCCTCCAACTGAGTCAGACCTGAGAAACTTAAAAACATGAGATTACAAGATGCCGTCCCCAAGCCGGGTTCTAAAAAGCGCCGCCGCCGAGTCGGACGGGGTATTGCCGCCGGTCAAGGAGCAAGCTGCGGGAAAGGAATGCGCGGTCAGAAATCCCGATCGGGTAGCGGGACTCGACCCGGTTTTGAAGGGGGGCAGCTACCCCTCTATCGGCGCGTCCCCAAACTCAAGCACTTTACCGTCATCAACCCGAAACATTACACTATTGTTAACGTGGGTAAACTGGCCTCCCTGCCAGCGAATACAGAAGTCACCCTCGAATCCTTGATGGAAACTGGGTTGGTCAGAGCGATCGACGGTCCGCTCAAAGTATTGGGAAATGGTGAGTTAACGGTTTCCTTGACGGTAAAAGCGGCAGCTTTTACCACAAGCGCCCGTCAAAAAATCGAGGCAGCCGGTGGGAGTTGTGAAGTTGCAGGGAGCTAACCTGTGATTTCTCCACAGCAAATACAGGTAGAGGTAAATCTTCATGGCGGTAAGTCGAGATAAAGCCCCCACCGCTCAAGAGACATTTATTCAAATGGCTCAAGCTGCGGGTTTGCGGGGCAGAATATTAGTGACGGTGGGCTTGATCGTTCTGGTGCGGTTGGGCGTTTGGCTGCCCGTTCCCGGCATCGATCGCGCCCGATTTGCAAGCGATTTCCAGAGTAGCCCTTTCTTTGGATTGCTCAATGCGTTTTCTGGAGGTGGCTTGGAAAGTCTGGGGATTTTTGCCTTGGGCATTTTGCCATTTATTAACGCATCGATCGCCATTCAACTTTTAACGGCGGCGATTCCCAGCTTAGAAGACTTGCAGAAAAATCAAGGGGAAGCCGGACGGCGTAAAATTTCCCAAATTACCCGTTACGTGGCTTTAGGAGTTGCCGCACTCCAAAGTACGGGGATTGCGATTTGGACGAGCGGTTACATGTCCGCTTCCAATACAGATCCGGTTCCATTCTTTATCGCTAAAACCATGTTAGCGTTGGTTGCCGGGGCAATGTTCGTCATGTGGGTTTCGGAGCTGATTACCGAACGGGGAATTGGCAACGGCGCGTCTTTATTGATTTTCGTCAACATCGTCGCAGTTTTGCCCTACTCCTTACGAGATACCATTGAGTTGGCCCAACGAGACCAAGGAATCGTCGGTCGCGTCGTCATTCTCGTATTGGTATTTTTGGTGACGATTGTCGGTATCGTTTTCGTCCAAGAGGGGGCGCGTCGCATCCCGATTATTTCCGCTCGCCGCCAAGTCGGTCGTCGTCTCTATCGCGAACGTACGAGCTACTTACCCCTACGCTTGAATCAAGGTGGGGTGATGCCGATTATTTTTGCTTCGAGCTTTTTGATTTTGCCGGGATTCCTTGCCGAAGCGACTAACAATCAGACGTTGTCGAACATCGGTCGCTATTTGGGTCCGAGTAGCCCTTGGCCGTGGTTGTACGTTTCTTTTTACTTGGTCTTGATTCTCTTTTTCAGTTACTTCTACGCTTCTTTAACCCTCGATCCGGCAGACTTGTCTAAAAACTTAAAGAAAATGGGGTCGAGCATTCCGGGTATTCGACCGGGAAAAGCCACGGAACAATATATTTCTAAGGTGTTAAATCGACTGACATTTCTCGGGGCTATTTTTCTAGGACTGGTTGCAACCGTGCCGACCGCCGTCGAAGGTGCGACGCGAGTTCCGACCTTTCAAGGGTTGGGAGCAACCTCTTTGTTGATTATCGTCGGGGTGGCAATCGATACGGCCAAACAGATTCAGACCTACGTAATCTCTCAGCGATATGAGGGAATGGTCAAACAGTAAAAAAAACTATGCAGTTTATTTTTTTAGGTCCTCCGGGAGCCGGAAAAGGCACTCAAGCCCAAAAACTCGCCCAGCTTTGTCGGGTTCCCCATATTTCGACGGGGGATATCCTCCGTCAAGCCGTTGCCAACGGCACGGAACTCGGTCAAAAAGCGCAGGGTTACATGAGTCGCGGGGAACTCGTTCCCGAAGCACTGATGTTGAATTTGGTGCAAGAGCGTTTGGCACTACCCGATGCCAAAACCGGATGGATTTTAGATGGTTTTCCGCGTACGGTTTCTCAGGCTAAGTTTCTCGAGAGTTTGCTCGAGAAAACCCAACAAACGTTAACCGGAGCCATCGACTTGGACGTGCCCGATGAAGTTCTCGTGACTCGTCTGCTGGCACGAGGCCGAGCAGACGATACTGAAGAAACCATTCGCCGGCGTTTGAGTATCTATCGCGAAGAAACCGAACCGACAATCGAGTTTTATCGCCAGCGCAATTGCTTGAAAGTTATTAATGGCAATCAAACCATTGAAGAAGTTCGAGAAGCCCTGCAAAACTCGATTGCCGTTTCTTAAGAAAGCCAACCAATTCAAATCCCGATCGAACGATCGGAATTTGATAATATATGTTAAGCAACACCCAAGCATTGGGTATTGTTCGTGCGGATAACAATGAGGCTACATCGTCGTCAAGATTAGGGAAAAAAATTGGCAAAACAAGACTTAATTGAAATGGAAGGGACTGTAACTGAGTCTCTTCCCAATGCCATGTTTCGGGTCGATCTCGATAACGGATTTAACGTCCTCGCTCACATTTCGGGAAAGATCCGGCGTAACTACATTAAAATCCTTCCCGGAGATCGGGTCAAGGTAGAGCTAACTCCCTACGATTTAACCAAAGGTCGGATTACCTATCGCCTGCGGAAGAAATAGTCGCTTTGAGTCTGGGTCGCTCGGTTCTCCCAATTTTTCGCTCGTTGACGCTTGCATAAAATAAAAGTATAATGTTGAGTTTGTAGTATTATTTTCAAGATCTGTGAAAGTTCGAGCATCTGTCAAAAAAATATGCGAAAAGTGCCGCGTCATTCGTCGTCGCGGTCGAGTTATGGTGATTTGTTCCAATCCCAAGCACAAGCAGCGTCAAGGATAGATCGCTAAGGGGAACTGGGTGCGGTGAAGTCGGAGTCTCAAAAGCACCCACTCAAGGTTTGTCAATCGAATTACTCAGTTTGGAGAAAGAAAAGTGGCACGGATTGCTGGAATCGACCTTCCGCGAGACAAGCGCGTCGAAATTGGTCTGACCTATATCTACGGTATCGGTCTGCGCACCTCGCAAAAAATCCTCGAATCGACCGGGATTAACCCCGATACTCGAGTCAAAGATCTAAGTGATGGAGACATCGCGGCATTGCGGGAAACCATCGAAGCCAACCACCAAGTCGAAGGTGACTTGAGACGTTGGGAGTCGATGAATATCAAACGTTTGGTGGATATTGGCTGCTATCGAGGTCGCCGCCACCGCCAAGGCCTACCCGTGCGGGGTCAGCGGACTCGCACGAACGCTCGCACCCGTCGAGGCGTTCGTCGCACCGTGGCCGGTAAGAAGAAAGCCGGAGCCAAGAAGTAAATTCGGTTGGCAGCCCGAGAGCCGTTTTTTTGACTGGGCGCGATCGCCACTGGGTCGAGCGACTCAAAATTCGATCGCCTTCAACCCGGCCAGATAACCCGAGCCTTGCCCCTCCGATTCAAATCACCGCTCCCACGACGATCTCATCTTCGATTTATTACACGCTCGACAAACGAACATGGCAACACGACCGAACAAAAAAGCAGGTTCTCGCAAACAAAAGCGGAACGTCCCCAATGGAATTGGCTACATTCAATCCACTTTCAACAACACCATCATTACGATCGCCGATACCAAAGGAGAAGTGATCTCCTGGGCGACGGCAGGGTCGAGTGGTTTCAAAGGAGCGAAAAAGGGAACGCCCTACGCCGCCCAAACCGCCGCAGAAAGTGCCGCCAGACGGGCTAGCGACCAAGGAATGCGTCAAATTGAAGTGATGGTCAGCGGACCCGGAGCCGGTCGAGAAACGGCAATTCGGGCATTACAAGCAGCAGGATTGGAAATTACCCTGATTCGGGACATTACCCCCATTCCTCACAATGGTTGCCGTCCGCCCAAACGCCGGCGAGTGTAATTTCCGATCTTTGCCAACTGTCGGGGGTACGGGTCGAGCGGTCAGAGGTTCTATTGCCTCGAACCGGACCAGAGAACTCAAGCCCACACGAGACTCAACGATGAAGAGGATTGAATTGTATCTATCCTCTGGGGACCAAGGATAAGGGAGGTTATGCCGTCGTGGCGCAATATCAGATTGAGTGTGTAGAAAGTAAAAATCCAGAAAAAGGTCAAGGTCTCTACGGTAAGTTTATTATCGAGCCGCTAGAGCGAGGTCAAGGGACAACCGTCGGCAACGCCTTACGGCGCGTCCTGCTCTCCAATTTAGAAGGTGCGGCAATTACGGCCGTCCGGATTGGGGGAGTCAACCACGAGTTCGCAACGATGCCTGGAGTCCGAGAGGACGTTCTGGAAATCTTGTTGAACATGAAGGAAATCGTACTCAAGAGCCGTACGTCCCAACCTCAAATCGGGCGATTGCTCGTTCAAGGGCCGGCAACGGTGACCGCCGATAACTTCGACCTGCCATCGGAAGTGGAGGTGGCATCCGCGAGCCAGTACATCGCCACCCTAGCGGAAAAAGCATCGTTAGAGATGGAGTTTCGGGTCGAAACCGGAACCGGTTATCGTTCCGTCGAGCGCAGTCGAGATGAATCGACGGCACTCGACTACCTGCAAATCGATGCGGTATTCATGCCCGTGCGGAAGGTCAACTATACCGTCGAAGACGCTCGGGTTGGAGGGTCTTTGGAAAAAGACCGCCTGATTATGGACATCTGGACCAATGGCAGCTTAACCCCGCAAGAGGCGATCGGGGAAGCGGCTAATCTGTTGGTAGACTTGTTCGTTCCCCTGAAGGACATCACCGTGGAGTCGTTGAAAGACGACTTTACTCCCGACGAGAATCCCAACAGCCAGATTCCCATCGAAGAGCTTCAGCTTTCCGTGCGCGCCTACAACTGTCTCAAGCGCGCTCAGATTAATTCAGTGGCCGACTTATTGGATTACTCTCAAGAAGACTTACTCGAAATTAAAAACTTCGGGCAAAAGTCGGCTGAAGAAGTCATCGAAGCCCTGCAAGACCGATTGGGGATTACCCTGCCTCAAGAAAAGTCGAAAGGCTAACGCTCAAGGTTCAAACCGACCCGGTTTGTCTGCCGGGAATAGCTCCGTCGCCTCGAACTCATCCCAACTCACGCTCGCTCGTTCGTCATTCATTGTTACTATCATGCGTCATCGTTGTCGTGTCCCGCTTCTGGGCAAACCTGCCGACCAGCGCAAAGCCCTGTTAAGGTCTTTAACAACCGAACTACTGCGCCACGGTCGGATTACCACCACCACCACCCGAGCTAAAGCCGTTCGGGTTGAAGCGGAAAAAATTATCACCCTCGCCAAAGATGGAACCCTGGCAGCCCGCCGTCAAGCGATGGGATATCTTTACGATAAAGGGCTAGTTCACGCTTTATTTGCCGGAGTACCCGATCGCTACGGCAACCGTCCGGGGGGCTACACGCGGATTTTGCGTACCGTCAGTCGGCGCGGCGATAATGCCAAAATGTCAATTATCGAACTCGTAGATTGACCGATCGATGCCCTTATCCGTTCCCCAGCCTAGAGAGCGAGTTGCCCTCGTCGTGCAATATCTCGGAACTCATTTCCACGGCTGGCAGCGGCAAGCGGATCTGCCGACGATCCAAGAGGAACTCGAAAAAGCCCTAGCCCACAAGATCGGACATCCGGTCACCGTACACGGCGCGGGTCGTACCGATGCTGGAGTTCACGCAGCCGCTCAGGTCGCGCACTTCGACTCGATCGGTCCCATCCCTGCCGGTAAATGGGGCACGATCCTCAACAATCGCTTGCCCGAGGGAATTATCGTTCGGGCTTCCACTGCGGTAGACTTTAACTGGCACGCTCGGTTTAGCGCCCTGTGGCGACGCTATCGCTACACGCTCTACACCGACGCTCACCCGAACTTATTCTTGAGTCCCATTGCGTGGCACTACTACCACGCCCCACTAGACGAAAAACGGATTCAAGCGGCACTAGACCCCCTCATCGGTCGCCATCACTTGGCCGCGTTTCACAGAGCCGGTTCTTCACGCCCTCACTCCTGGGTTGACGTGCAAGAAGCGATCTGCGAGCGTCGAGGCTCCTCCGTCTATATTGAAGTCCAAGCCAGTGGATTTCTCTATGGTATGATGCGCCTCCTGGTGGGATTGCTCGTCCAGGTGGGTCGGGGACAACGATCGCTCGAGAACTTCCACGATATTTGGACGAACGAGCGTCGAGAAGCCGTCAAGTATGCTGCTCCCGCCCACGGTTTGTGTTTGCTGCGGGTTGGCTATCCCAAATCTCCTTTTCCGGGATCGGCATGGCTCGATGCCATGCCTAAATATACCTTCGATTCCGAGTTCGATCGCTCATTACCGATTACCTAAGCGCTATGATTAAAACCTACGTTCCCCCCGTCGATTCGATCGACAAGAAATGGTACGTCATCGATGCCACAGACAAACGTCTGGGACGACTTGCCAGCGAAATCGCTCAGATTCTCCGGGGCAAAAACAAGCCCACCTACACTCCCCACATGGATACAGGGGATTTTGCCATTGTTATCAATGCTGAGAAAGTGCAGGTGACGGGTAAAAAGCGCAGCCAAAAGCTGTATCGCCGCCACTCGGGACGACCCGGAGGAATGAAAGTCGAAACTTTCGAGAAGCTGCAAGCAAGAATTCCCGAGCGAATCGTGGAGAAAGCCGTCAAGGGTATGCTGCCCAAAAACGCCCTCGGTCGCAAACTCTTTACCAACCTCAAAGTTTACGCGGGCCCCGAGCATCCTCACACTGCCCAGCAACCCGAAATCTTAGACATCAACACCACCCCTGGAGTGAAAGCCTAATGGAAGCAACCGAACGTCAAGCCCGCGTCACGTACTGGGGAACCGGTCGCCGCAAAGAAGCCGTCGCCCGCGTCCGACTCGTTCCCGGTAGCGGCGAACTCACCGTCAACGGCAAACCCGGTAACATCTACCTGCAATACAACCCCGCCTACATCGCATCGACTCGTACTCCCCTGGAAACCCTGGGTTTGGAAGCCGAGTACGATATTCTGGTGAACGTCCGGGGCGGAGGACTAACCGGACAAGCCGAAGCGATTCGCCTGGGAGTGGCGCGCGCCCTATGCGAACTCGACCCCGACAATCGCCAGCCTCTCAAAGCAGAAGGCTATCTCACCCGCGATCCCCGCGCCAAAGAACGGAAGAAATACGGTTTGCGCAAAGCCCGTAAAGCCCCTCAGTACTCCAAGCGTTAATCTCAGGAAGGTTTCGAGTTGTCTGACGGCTCGGAAATTTGCCCAAGCGTTAAAATATCATCATTTAGAGAAGAAACCAGAGAAGCCAGCTATGCCCAAATCTGACATTCATCCCGAATGGTATCCCGAAGCCAAAGTCTACTGTAACGGGGAGGTCGTAATGACGGTGGGTTCGACCAAGCCCGAACTCCACGTCGATGTCTGGTCGGGAAATCATCCTTTCTATACCGGAAACCAGAAGATTATCGATACGGAAGGACGAGTGGAACGATTCATGCGTAAGTACGGCATGATGGGAACCCCGTCCTCTGATGAAAATACCGAGTCCAAACAGTAGCCGCGTCAATTTTCGGTTTTAGATGGGCGATCGCGACCCAATCTAAACTCCATTAAAGGTTAAAGTTTTAGCGTCGATCGAATCGAATATCGGCGCGATCGCTGTTTAGACGTTTAAAGAGGACTGCGCCATGGCTCCGAGTTACCTGCTAGATAAATTAAAGTCCGTCGAGCAAACCTTTCACGAGTTGACCCGCCGATTGGCCGATCCGGATATTGCCAGCAATCCCGGAGAGTTTCAGCGGGTGGCCAAGGCGCGCGCTTCCCTCGAGGAAGTTGTGAATACCTACGAAGTTTGGCAGCAGAAAACAGAAGAGTTGGCCGGTGCTGGGCAAATTCTCAAAGAAGCCAGCGACGATCCCGAAATGCGGGAAATGGCCGCTCTGGAAGTAGACGAACTCGAAACCGCGCTCGAAGAACTCGAACAGCGCCTCAAAGTTTTGCTTCTGCCGCAAGATCCCAACGATGAGAAGAACATCATGCTCGAGATTCGGGCGGGAACTGGAGGAGACGAAGCCAGTATTTGGGCGGGGGATTTGGTACGCATGTACTCTCGCTACGCGGAAAATCACAACTGGCGGGTGAAACTGGTGAGCGAATCCCTCGCGGATATGGGGGGATTTAAGGCTGCGATTCTCGAGATTCAAGGCGATCGCGTCTACAGCAAACTCAAGTTCGAGGCGGGGGTTCATCGGGTTCAGCGGGTTCCGGTGACCGAAGCCGGCGGTCGAGTCCATACTTCTACAGCAACGGTGGCGGTGATGCCGGAAGTGGACGAAGTGGAGGTGGAAATCGACCCCAAGGATATTGAAATGTCTACAGCCCGATCGGGCGGTGCTGGCGGTCAGAACGTCAACAAGGTAGAAACGGCGGTAGACTTAATCCACAAACCGACGGGGATTCGGATTTTCTGTACTGAAGAGCGCTCTCAACTGCAAAACCGCGAACGAGCCATGCAGATTTTGCGGGCGAAACTGTACGAGATCGAGCTGCAAGCACAGCAAGCGGAAATTACCTCCCGACGGCGATCGCAGGTGGGAACTGGAGCGCGATCGGAAAAAATTCGCACCTACAACTACAAAGACAATCGTGCCACCGACCATCGATTGGGTCAGAACTTTAACCTGACAACGGTGCTAGAAGGAGATTTAGAATCGATCTTCCAATCCTGTATCGCCCAAGACCAGCAAGAACAGTTGGCCGAGTTAGCCGCTTCAACTTCCGGCGCGCCGACATCGGTCTAATTCCTGAGTTTAATTCCTTAGGAACTATCCCTCAACTGGGACGATTGCAAAACGAGATCGGTAAAGCCCCGATATCGATCGCATGTTGCCCGATCGGATTTCCGAACGTCTTCGTCATATTAGACCCACTCAAAAAGCCCTAGGCTAAAGTCGCGATCGACTCTTGCTTAGGGCTTTCTAGGTCGCAGATTTAGATTGAAGTCAAGGGAAATATTTCAAAAATGCGCCTTGGGAAACAATTTCTATGTCAGTGCTTCCAAATAGTCCCGAACCTGGTTGCGACGTTTGGGCTGGCGCAGCTTTTGTAAGGCTTTAGCTTCAATTTGTCGGACGCGCTCGCGAGATAAATCTAAGGCACGACCGATTTCCGCTAGGGAATAAGGATTGCCATCACCCAAACCGTAGCGAAGGCGAATCACGTCTCGTTCCCGAGAACTCAAGTCAGCGAGTAACTTATGCAGGTCGCGCTGGAGAGACTCTCGCATCAGCAAGTCTTCGGGAGAGATATCGTCGGTTTCGAGTAAATCTCCAAGTTCGGTATCTTTTTCCTTACCGACTTTGGTATCGAGAGAAACCGAGCGCGGCACTCGCAGCAACACTTCCCGAATTTGGTCGGGGGTCATCTTCAGAGCGCTGGCGATATCTTCTAAGGTCGGAGTGCGTCCTTGCTCTTGGGAGAATTGGCGCTGTGCCTTCTTAATTTTATTGAGCTTCTCGGTAATATGAACCGGGAGGCGAATCGTCCGGCTTTGAGTGGCGATCGCTCGCGTAATTCCTTGGCGAATCCACCAATAAGCATAGGTACTGAACCGATAGCCTCGGGTGGGGTCAAATTTTTCCACCGCGCGTTCGAGACCGATGGTTCCTTCTTGAATCAGGTCGAGCAACTCCAAACCGCGCTTTTGATACTTTTTCGCCACCGAGACGACCAAGCGCAAGTTAGCTTTGATCATGTGGGCTTTGGCTTGTTTGCCTTCCGACTGAACCCGTTCGAGTTCTTCAACGCTCAATTCTACAAGTTGGGCCCACTGACGCTTTCCTTCGGCAAGAGTTGGCTTGAGTTGGCTCAAAGCAATACCGGCTTCTGTTGCCCATCGCTCTAGAGAAGGACGGTGACCTAACCCAGAGGTGAGGCGATCGCGGACTTCAACCAGGTTGACACAGCGTTGCAGGAGTTCGTCGCCTTCTTCGGCTGCTTTGGCACGCACCTCAAGCAAGCTGACGTACTGCTGAACTTTTTGTGCTTCAGAAACTTCTTCGTCCCGTCCGAGAAGATCGACTTTACCAATCTCTTGGAGGTACAAACGCACCAAATCCGTGGTGTTTCGTTTGGCTCGCGAAGACATGCTATCTGCCTCTGCGTATTCTACTTCCATTCCAGATTGGGGTACGTCTGTAGAACCATTACCCTCTTGAGTCGTTAGTTCTAAATCGTCAAAATTATTAGCATCCGGCTGACGACCGTTTTCAACATCTTTGAAGAAAGAAGTTCCTGGCATAGTGATTATCTCAATAGCTCCCGAAAACGGGAGGCTGGGCTGAATGTACTGAGGTTAGACTCAGGCTTGTGCTAACTTGAGTTGACGATCGAATTTCTATCGGAAACAATCGATCGCTACTTGTTAGACAAGCCTAAAAAAGACCTGTCAGGATATCGAGCCATCTCGACAGTATTCCTTCACAGCTATACTCTTAGCAGAAGCGCTTACACCTTTTAGACGAGGCTTTGTGCCTCCATAATTTAAGTATAGGAATTCTTTGCCCCACCTGAAGTGACTGGGGTCAGTTTTGAGTCACGATCGTTGTCACAAAGCCGCAAACTACCGATCGCTGACAAATTTTACACACTATTGTATTCTATATAGCAAGCTCAAAAAAATCGAGTCGAAAAATCCGTCAGTTTTTAGAAACGAGGATAGCGCTCCATTAAAGACCGTACCTGCTCGGCATGGTAAGAGCTGCGAGTCAGAGGAGAAGCGACTACCTGTAGAAACCCGAGAGACTCGCCCCGTTGTTGCCATCGCGCGAATTGCTCTGGGGGGACGAACGCCTGAACTTGAAGGTGTTTTTGGCTTGGTTGTAGGTACTGTCCGATGGTAAGAATATCGCAATCGACCCCTCTGAGGTCTTCCATCACCCGATCGACCTCCTCAACGGTTTCTCCCAACCCCACCATGATGCCCGATTTAGTATAGACGCGCGGAGCAATCTCGCGACAGTGCCGCAGCAGTTCTAAGGAGCGATCGTAGTCTCCTTGAGGGCGAACTCGGCGATACAGGCGCGGTACGGTTTCAGTATTGTGGTTGAGGACTTCAGGTCGAGCTGCCAGAATATCCGCCAGGGCGTTCGGATTTCCGCACAAGTCGGGAACGAGTACTTCAATGGTTGTTCCCTTCGAGGCCGCTCGCACCGCTTCAATGCAACGCACGAATTGAGAAGCGCCTCCATCGGGTAAATCGTCGCGATTGACCGAAGTAATGACGACGTGGTTGAGATTCATCCGCCGCACGGCTTCGGCCAAGCGAGTCGGTTCGGTCGGGTCGAGAGCCTGGGGCTTTTTCTCGAAATCGATATCGCAGTAGGGACAGGCACGAGTACAAGCGGGCCCCATAATTAAGAATGTCGCCGTTCCGTTGTGAAAGCACTCGCCGATATTCGGACATGAGGCTTCCTCACAAACGGTATTGAGTCCTAAGTCCCGCAGTGTTTCTTTAACGTTGCCGACGCGCTCCCATTGAGGCGCTTTAACCCTTAACCACTTTGGCTTCACAATGATTTGCTGGTTGTTGGTGATGAATGTAGATTGTAATATCCTAGCGGAATTCGTTCGAGAACGGGCGATCGTTTGATATAGTATGAATATAATTGTCAAAAAATAAACTTAATTAAACGGGATGTAGCGCAGCTTGGTAGCGCACTTCGTTCGGGACGAAGGGGCCGCTGGTTCGAATCCAGTCATCCCGATTTTAAAAGTGAATAATTAGCCCGCATGTCTGAGTATTTATTAATGAAGATATGCTAGAAGCTCAAACCGCAACGTTGCACTGGCTGCTGCCGATCGTTTCCATTGAGTAGGCTGCGGATTGAGAACGAGCGTACGAGACATAATTTCTCACGCAGCCGCACTTTTCACAAACTGTTCGGAGTGATGTTTGGAGAGAACTAAACGCTCGACGATCGCCCAGTTGAAAGCGCGTTCCACTTCTAGGTGCTCCCAGACCGATGTGAAGAATCGCCACCGTACATTTCCCTAAAATTCCCTCATGCTGCTATGTTAGGTTGGAGGCAATTAAAAATTAACCAATCGTGAGTGCATGGGGAGAGTTTACCAGCGAATCCTGCTAAAACTGAGCGGTGAAGCCCTGATGGGAAATCTGGGCTACGGCATCGACCCCGTTGTGGTTCAAGACATCGCTCAAGAAATTGCCGAGGTGGCTGCGATGGGAACCCAAGTGGCAATCGTGGTTGGAGGTGGCAATATCTTCCGAGGAGTGAAAGCCGCTTCGGCCGGTATGGACCGGGCAACCGCCGATTATATCGGGATGATTGCCACGGTGATGAATGCCATGACACTTCAGGATGCTCTCGAACAAATTGGCGTGAAAACTCGCGTTCAAACGGCAATTGCCATGCAAGAATTAGCCGAACCATACATCCGCCGCAAAGCCATCCACCACCTGGAAAAGGGCTTGGTTGTTATCTTCGGCGCGGGGTCGGGGAACCCTTTCTTCACCACGGATACCACCGCAGCGCTGCGAGGAGCTGAAATCGATGCAGAGGTGATATTTAAGGGGACGAAAGTCGATGGAATCTACGACAGCGACCCGAAAACAAACCCCGAAGCCCATCTATATCGAACCCTGACCTACGGTCACGTTTTGACTCACGATCTGCGGGTGATGGACAGTACGGCGATCGCCTTGTGTAAGGAAAATAACATTCCGATTATCGTATTTAACCTATCTGTTCGCGGTAACATCTGTCGAGCGGTAAACGGAGAAGCTGTAGGAACGATTGTGGGAGGTTCTTGTGAAGTTAGCTGAAGCCGAAGAGTTGATGAAAAAGGCAGTTGAGGCTACTCAACGCTCGTTTAATACGATCCGCACGGGACGGGCGAATGTTTCCCTCCTCGATCGGGTGATGGTGGATTACTATAATACCCCAACCCCCTTGAAAAGTTTGGCAACCATCAGTACGCCCGATTCTTCGACCATTACGATTCAGCCGTTCGATCCGACCAGCCTCGGTTCGATCGAAAAAGCCCTTTTAATGTCAGATGTGGGACTCACTCCGAGCAATGATGGTTCGATCGTGCGGCTGAACGTTCCCCCCCTGACGAGCGAGCGACGCAAAGAACTCGTCAAGTTGGCGAGCAAGTATGCTGAAGAAGGAAAGGTTTCGGTGCGCAATATTCGCCGAGATGCGATCGATAGCGTTCGCAAGCAGGAAAAAAACAGCGACATCTCTCAAGATGAATCGCGGGATACTCAGGGTGATATCCAAAAAGCAACGGACAAATACACTGCAAAAATCGAAAAAATTCTTGGGGAAAAAGAAGAAGAAATTATGACTCTTTGAAGGTCTCAAAGCTCGTTTTCGATTTTGATTCGGGGATGGTGTTGGCATAATTAACGACCGATTACCAACAACGGATGGTTCAAAACTCACAGCGAAGATTGCCGCCGATCGAAGAGAAAGCTGATTATCTTTCCGATCTCAATTCAGTTTCTAGATTGAGAGATGCAATTGCCCGTTGTTCGTTGTTAATTCTCGAAATTATTTTATTTATTAACGATGTACGATTGTATTATTGTCGGTGCAGGCCCGGCTGGTGGAGCAGCAGCGTATCATTTAGCCAAGCAAGGATACTCCGTCCTGATTTTGGAAAAAGAATCCTTACCGCGATATCGTCCGTCTGGGGGGGCGGTTTCTCCCGCGATCGCCCAGTGGTTCGACTTCGATTTGAGTCCGATCGTGTCCGTGAAAGTCGATCGAGTCTGCTATACCCTCAAAAACAGCGACCCGGTGGAAGTGGAACTCGAAACGGCCGAACCGATGTGGGTGGTGAAGCGAGATACATTCGATCGCTTTCTGGTGCAGCAAGCTCAAGATAAAGGAGCCGAACTGCGCGATCGTACGACGGTAACGGGTATTCAGTTTAAAGGCGATAGCTGGCAGGTTAATACGAATGGCGAAGCCCTTGTGGGTCGCTATCTCGTTGGTGCTGACGGGCCAGTCGGATCGATGGCTCGATGGTTGAAACTTAAACCCGCGAAAGCCCGTTCTGCCGCAGCATTAGAAGTTCCCACTTCCAACCCAGAACCCAGCATTGGCTTTGAGATGGGGTTAGTCAAAAATGGGTTTATCTGGAAGTTCCCCAAAGCCGATGGCTATTCTTTGGGGGCCGCAACGATGCTAGGGGGCGACTCGAAAAAACTATCGAGTACTTTAGCCGACTACGCAAAGAAAAGTGGGCTGGATGTCAGTGCCGCCACGCCGTACGAACATTCAGTGACACTTTGGGATGGCGATCGCACTTTACACGCTCAAAATGCTCTGCTGGCCGGAGATGCCGCAGGCGTTGCCGACCCATTTACGGCCGAAGGCGTGCGACCCGCGATTTATACTGGCGTGAAAGCTGCCGAGGCAATTTCTCAAGCTCTCAACGGTGAGGAAAAAGCACTTGCCGAATATACCAAAACCATCAAAGAAACTTGGGGATCGGAAATGGTGTGGGCCGGGCGTTTGGCACAGGCATTTTACCGCTTCCCCAAAATTGGATATAAAGTCGGTGTCAAGCAACCGGCAGCCACTCAACTGATGCTGAAAATTCTCTGCGGGGAAGACCAGTATTCTCGGTTAGTCGGTCGTGCCACCAAGCGTCTGACGGCAGGATTGTTTAAAGGTTAGTCAAAAGGGTTAATCGAAGGCTTGAAGTTCGATTGAAAAATCTCCTCCGAATCTTCTGACTGGCTTTCCCACTCTTCGGGAAAGCCAGTTATGCTTTTTGGGTCACGGTTAAGGCAATAAAATGAACCGTAGCGGTGTCGCGATCGCGGAAGTAACGCTGGCCGATGCAGTACTTGCTAGCTACTAAACTTGGTGATGGGGTCGCATATATAGGAGTTTCGATTTCCGCGCAGATATTAGCCGCTCGATCTTCAAATTCCCAGTTTCCCATCAGGGGTTCAAATCCCGGTTCGCCTTCTGTAGTACTCAAAAGTAGCAGAGTAAAAGAATTTTCGCTCAATTGCTTCCAGCGCAATTCCAGGTCGGCATCGAACATCTGGCCCTCGGGACTGGGAAATGCTTCGTTGCATTGTTCGACAATGCCGCTAACTTTGTGATGCCATCGTAGAAAGTAGTAACTTTGGGGTCTCTGTTGCTTTAAGCGTTCGAGCAAGTGTTGAAGTTCTGCTGTAGAAACGTATTTTTTGACTCCGACAAATGCCGTATTATTCCTCATTGCACTCATACTACCTCCACCCAATTTTTCCACCACAGCATCTTTACAAACAGAACGCTTGCGGATTTTCGATCCTGTCTCTCTCAGTTTTCAAGATACTTTAAATCGGTCTTCCCACTCAAGTAAAACCACGCAAATTAAGATTGAATGAAGTCATACCAAATCCGGTTACGATCGGGCGGGGATCGATTTTTGAAAAAGACGTTCTATCGTTTAGCGCCGCTAAATTCTCGAATCTGGCGTGTATCTAAGGCTAAGAACGAGGAATGGGGGACGGAGAAGTCAAAAAGCTATTTTATCGAACGACACAAATGCGTGTTTGACAGTTGGACAAGCCACAAGCCGTCGAGAGAAAGATTCTTACCGATTGCCGATTGCTTCGCGCCATATCGATCGCACAAACCAACGATGGCGAAGCGCTGCAATATACCGGACTTGGTATCAGTTTCTGGCTCTCTTGTGCGCCCGATCTCTGTTTGGAAGAATAACGATTATCTGATACAATTTAATAACTCTCCTCCACAATTTCTACTCCAGTTAGCGTTCCTCGTAATTGCCAAATTCCCAATTGCGGATCGGTCACTTCCAAAATCCCACTGTCGATTATCTGATTGATATAGGGACTTTTTAACACATCCCAATTCCCCAACACTCTTTCCTCTCCATCGATCGTTCCCCGCGCGAGTGCTTCATCGGGGGCGTAATCCATTTCCAAGCGATCGCCTTCCAACCCGCGATAAACTAGCCGTCCTGCTGACTCCCAATTGCGATCGTCGATTTCAGTGCGATCGAGAGCCTCCTGTAACGCCCTCTCATCTGAGTAATCGGCAACTCGGGCAACATCGACGATCCACGCCGTACGATTTCCCCGCGCCACTAAAGCTTGATATTCCGATTTTCCCCCCACGACTGGAGATTCCAACTCGATACTATCCCCCCAAGGACGAGCGCACAGCCAGGTATTTTCGATTTGCCAGAAATACCAATCCCCGTGACGCTGGGGTTCGCCGTAGCGTTGGGGGAGGACTAAATGCGATCGC
>JAXHUC010000077.1:0-32027 GCA_034189805.1 Cyanobacteriota bacterium | reverse complement strand
CGCGTCTCCGCGTCTCCGCGTCTCCGCGTCATCTTCCTCCCGTTCCCCATCTCCCCTCTCTCTTGTCTCCCCCATCCCCGCGTCTCCGCGTCTCCGCGTCCCCGCGTCATCTTCCTCCCATTCCCCGTTCCCCGTTCCCTTTTTTAAACACTCAACAATGAACACAGCAGAACTACTCGTTAAATGCCTAGAAAATGAAGGCGTGGAATACGTCTTCGGATTGCCGGGGGAGGAAAACCTCCACGTTCTCGAAGCCTTGAGAGACTCGTCGATCCAATTTATCACCACCCGCCACGAACAGGGGGCGGCATTTATGGCCGACGTTTACGGTCGCCTGACGGGGAAAGCGGGGGTTTGCCTCTCGACGTTAGGGCCCGGGGCGACGAATTTGATGACGGGAGTTGCCGATGCCAACCTCGATGGCGCGCCGTTGGTGGCGATTACCGGGCAAGTGGGAACCGATCGAATGCATATCGAATCCCACCAATATCTGGATTTGGTGGCCATGTTCGCCCCGGTGACCAAGTGGAATACCCAAATCGTCCGCCCCAGCAATACCCCAGAAATCGTCCGCAAAGCCTTCAAACAAGCCCAACAGGAAAAACCGGGGGCGGTACATATCGACGTACCGGAAAATATTGCCGGGATGCCAGCCGAGGGTGAACCCCTGAATCTGGGGAAAAAAGAAATCTCTTACGCTTCCTACAGCAGCCTCAACGACGCGGCAGCGGCGATTTCGCGGGCGAACAACCCCCTACTTTTGCTGGGGAACGGGGCAATTCGCGATAATTCCAGCGATGCGATTACCGAGTTTGCCACCCGGTTGAACATTCCCGTGGTCAATACTTTTATGGGTAAAGGATTGATTCCCTACACCCATCCCCTGTCCCTGTGGACGGTGGGGTTGCAGCAACGGGACTATATTAGTTGCGGGTTCGACAATACCGATCTGGTCATTGCCGTCGGGTACGACTTGATCGAATATTCCCCGAAAAAATGGAACCCCGAGGGTGACATTCCCATCATCCACATCGGCACTCGTCCGGCGGAAATCGACAGCAGCTACATTCCGACGGTGGAAGTGGTGGGGAATGTGACCGATGCCCTCAACGAGATTTTACGGCGATCGGATCGGGAAAGCAAACCGACACCCCATGCGGTGGAATTGCGCGCCGATATTCGCGCCGACTACGAACAGTATGCCAACGACGACGGGTTTCCCATCAAACCCCAAAAAATTATCTACGACTTGCGCCAGGTGACGGGACCCGACGATATCGTCATTTCCGACGTGGGGGCGCACAAAATGTGGATCGCCCGCCACTACCACTGCGATCGTCCCAATACCTGCCTGATTTCCAACGGGTTTGCATCGATGGGGATTGCGATTCCCGGTGCGATCGCCGCCAAACTCGTCCATCCCGATCGCAAAGTCGTTGCCGCAACGGGTGATGGCGGTTTTATGATGAACTGCCAGGAGTTGGAAACGGCCCTGCGGGTGGGGACGGCCTTCGTGACGATTATTTTCAACGATGGCGGTTACGGGTTAATTGAATGGAAGCAAGAAGCCCACTACGGTCACGCCTCGTTTATCGAGTTCGGCAACCCCGATTTCGTCAAATTTGCCGAAAGTATGGGGTTGAAGGGCTATCGGGTCGAGTCTACGGCGGATTTAGTGCCTACCCTCCAAGAAGCCCTCGCCCAGGACGTTCCGGCGGTGATCGACTGTCCGGTAGATTATCGCGAAAACGTCCGCTTCTCGAATAAGTCGGGGGAGTTGCACTGTAAGACGTAGTATCTAATATCGTTGGTGAGGGGAATGGGAGGGAGATGACGCGGAGAGGGGGAGACAAGAGAGATGGGAGATGGGGAAAGTTATGAATTTTGTATTTTGCATTCTCTCTCCCCCAGCCTCCCCAGCCTCTCGCCTCCCCTCGCCTCCCCAACTACTCTCCCATGACCGAAGATCTACAAATCCTCAAAGAACGACTGCACGCCCATCTGGTGCAACTGGTTCGCGAACGAGACCCCTACCTGGCTTCTGGGGGACATTTCTTCGTCCGGGAATACGTTCGCGAATCCTTGGCCGAGTGGGGGACGGTGGAGGTTCACGAGTTTGAGATGCAGGGGCAGGTGCACCAAAATTTGATTTTGAACTTGCCGGGGGCGAAAGAGACCCGAAAATCGCCAATTTTGGTGGGGGCGCACTACGACGGCGTTCCAGGGACTCCTGGGGCCGATGATAATGCGACGGGGGTGGCGGTGTTGCTGGAAATGGCGCGGGCGTTTGCCACAGAGGCGATCGCCTATCCCATCCGTTTGGTGGCTTTCGATCTAGAAGAATACGGCTTAGTTGGCAGTACGGCTTATGCGGAAATGTTGGCCCGACAAGGGCAGCAGTTGCGGTTGGCGATTTCCTTGGAGATGCTGGGATATTGCGATCGAACTCCAGACTCCCAACGCTATCCTCCCGGATTGAAGTATTTCTATCCCGATCGGGGCGATTTTATTATTTTCGTCGGCAATTTGTCATCCTTGGGGGATTTGCTGCATCTGAAAAAGCGAATGCACCGTCAGGGAACCCCTTGCGAGATGTTACCGGTTCCCAACGCCGGAAAACTCGTCCCCCAAACCCGACTCAGCGACCACGCGCCGTTTTGGGATCGGGGATATCGGGCGATGATGCTGACGGATACTTCGTTTCTGCGCAATCCCCACTATCACCAAAGTAGCGATCGGTTGGAAACCTTGGATTTGGATTTTCTCGCGGGGGTCTGTCGGGGGACGATTTCTGGGTTGCGGAGTCTTTGGTAAGCGATCGGATATTTCTGGGTGAGAGAATTAACGCCCTTTTCGACGCGCAAGCCAACGATCGACCGAAAAGACATTAAAACTACTACCCGCGAGCAAAATAAATAGCACTAAACAGTAGATAAGCTGAGAGCTAGCCGCATCCCAATTTTGAATGAGCGTGACACCATAGGTTAACATTATCATCAAGCCAAATAACGTCACTAAGGCTGCTTGAGTGGCTAAACCGACTGCGAGTAATCCCCCAGCAATTAACTCGATAATTGGCACGAGAAATGCGGGACCTCGGACGAGCGGATCGGGAATAAAGGTATTCTGAAATAGATCGACCATGGATTGAGCAAACGCGGGAATATTGCCCATGCGGGTAAACCCATGATTGAAATAGTTAACCCCTAAGAGAATGCGTAAGAACGTGTAAGCTAAAACAATGTCGCGGCGACGCAGTGAATTGGAGAAAGGATTGAGACTCATATTGGGTATCGATGTTAGTTGAATTCAAGTTTTGGGCAGAATTTTTGATTTCAATTCGAGCTGATTTTAGATTTTTTTATCTTTTAAGTTATTTGATAAAGTTATTTTTTTGAATCCAAAAATGTGTAGTATCGCTCTATATTTTGTCAAATAATCTCGAATCCAACTCACAAGAACCAACCACCGATTCGAGAAGCCGGGAAGGTAATAGAGGTGAATGCCCAACCACAGGAACCAGGCAAAAAATCCCCTGACGCTAATTTTATTAAACAGATACGCCACCCCGGCATTGCGAGCGATAATAGCCGCTCTGCCTTTATCGAAATAATCGAAGGTGAGGGGAGCGCGTCCTTGTAATTGTCGCTTGATATTGGCTGCCACGGTCGTTCCCTGTTGGAGCGCTTCGGGAGCCACACCGACGAGCGGTTCTCCATCTTGGGTGACGTAGGCGAGATCGCCCACCCCGTAGGCACAAGGATGCTCGGGAAACTGTAAAGTCGATCGCACCACTACTTTCTTCTGGGTTGCTGTGGGCACTTCTGCGGTTGTATCCGGTCGATGGGCTTCGACTCCCGCCGTCCAGATAACTGTTGCTGTCTCAATTGTCGTCCCATCTTCTAAGGTTACACCTGTTGGCGCGACCGATCGCACCCGAGTTTGGAAATGGACTCGGACACCTCGACGGCTCAGTTGACGGTTGCTGTAGCGACTCAAACCCTCGGGAAACCCTGCTAATAGGCGATCGCCCGACTGTAATAAGATAACGCGCACCGGAGCCGATATCGAGTAGTTTCGGCACAGCGTCCCCTGCACCCAATCCACCACAGCACCCGCCAGTTCGACTCCCGTGGGCCCGCCACCGACGATGGTAAAGGTCAGTAACTGTTGGGTGATATCGACATCGCTTTGGTGCTCGGCTTCCTCGAAACAGCGCAAAATCTGCTCTCGCAACCTCACCGCATCTTCGAGGGTGTTCAGTCCGAAGCTGTATCGCGCCGCGCCTTCCACCTCGAGGAACCGAGTCCGAGCGCCCGTTGCCATTATCAGGTAATCGTACTCCACATTTACTACATCGGTTTCGACAACCCGGCGATCGAAATTGACGTAGTTTGCCTCGGCCATTAAAAAGCGAGCGTTGGGAATGCGGCGCAGCACCCGGCGGAGGGGATAGGCAATCTGTTCGGGGGCAATAAACCCCGTCGCCACTTGGTATAGGAGAGGGATGAAGGTATGGTAGTTATTTCGATCGATTAACAAAATCTCGACCGGGTTTCTCGCAAGCTGGCGAACGGCCCGCAAACCGGCAAATCCCGCACCAACCACCACAACTCTCGGTTTTCGAGATTTCATCTACTGCACCATCATCAAGAGACTTTGCACAAACCATTGTTTTAGCTGGTTTTGGGAAGAGCGATCGTCAGCAAAGATACCAATGGATGCGCACCTCACGATCGGTGATGGTTTATCGATGGAAAAATGACCGTTTGAGAATTGATGGGAGCAAAAGGGGCGATCGGTTTTTAGTCGAACACTCGGTCATTATAGCGATGCGTCTGTTAGAAGCCAAGCCGTTGCAGCAGGTCGGGTTGTCCAGAAAAATTTAATGGTCGATCGCTATGCCAGCAAGTCCAGAAGAGACAATTTAATCGAACCTTATGTTAAACTTCCCAAACATCGCGATAGCAGTATTCGATCGCTCTTTTGATATCCTAGGTTCATCGATCGAAAAACAATAAATTGAGGCTATATGAGAGACAAACGAGCGATCGTGGTAACGAAAACAACTCTAAAATCTTCAACATCTGATGTTACATACTGGCGAAGTCGTCCATATGCAGCGCGACTGGTAGCATTAGAAACCATTCGTCGCGAGTTTCATCAATGGAAATACCATACTGAACCAAGATTTCAAAGAGTTTATACAATTCTTGAACGAGTAATTTCGTAGTAGCGACAATCTAGTTTTTGGAGTGTGAGATAGAAGATTCCTGGCAGGCAATTTCTCAATTGAGAAAAATAATATAAGTTTTACAGATTACACTCTTCGAGTTTGTCTTTAAAATAAACATAGCGCAGTCCATCTTTATCGTTTATGTACTGCAATCTCGGAAGGTGTCCTTTTGGGGCACTATCCTTAAATACACTTTCATGAAAAGGCAACCATTTTTCTCCACTGTGCCAACCTACACCTTTTTCAATAAAAGTGTTCCATATTTCTTGAAGGTTTTGATTTTCAGCTCCTAAACTTAGATAAATTTCTTTCTGAACGCTAAAGCCAAATTTACCGTTGCTGTGGTGAACCCAAAGTTCGTTAATTTTTTGCAAATATTCACAAGGAAAATCATTTATTTCTTTAGACTCACTGATATAGTCTTTATAAAGCTTGCCATTATTGTCTATATCTCCGATCTTCAGCATTAGAGCTGACGTTTTTGAGTCCGCACTTTCCCAAGCTCTTTGTTTTAAAGCTCGTTCGATATCGGTTAAACCTGTAGAAAAATCAGTATTTATATCTTCTGTTGGTGTTTCTTCTAGATGTAATGGCTCTCTCTCGACGAGTAAATTTCTTATAATTATAAAGAATAGAGATAAAATTATAATTAAAGCTATTATCCAGGGAGTTGTTAATTGTACTGCGCCCTCGCCTTCTTTCCATTGAAACAAATTACCATCTGGAACTTGCATGAAAATTACAGGAGTTGCAAAATCTCGTTGCTCATATCCCTTTGAACCCAAAACAATTTCATATCGACCTTCTTGTGCTGCAATATCCACTGGTTTACCTTCTGCCAACTCTTTGTAGAAACGGCAGGTAAACTGACTAGCAGTACTATTCGAGACTTCATATTGCATCGCGACAACAACGGGGACATTTTGTTGCACGACTCTAGAAGCTAAACCTACAAATGCTTGAGACTCAGACAGTGCACCACCTTCACACGCTTGCAGAACTACAATTCCACGACAGTATCGAGCAAATAAGCTACTAAAGTAATCGGCATCCACCCACCTCGCATTACCAACATCATCAACAAAGGCAATTTGTCCAATATCCTGATGATTTTCATCCTGTAAGCGACCATGTCCGATAAAATGAAAAATATGGGGTTTTTGCCTCAAAATTGAGTCAACTGCTTTCGGATTAGCAGATTCAACAATTGGCAACAATTTGACTCTGTGAGCTTGCTCGCGAGCTAGTTTTTCTAATTCTACTTTTACTTTTTCATAAACGACTCTATTTAAATCTTGAGGTGCAGCAATCACCAAAGCAATTCGGAGCTTTTCATTCGGTTGTAACGAGATTGGTTCTGCTACTTTACATTGCGTTCGACGACGCGAAAACACTAAATCGGGAGCCGCTGCTAACCATACAGAACCGGAGTTAGCTTTCTGAGGCAGACACATAAACTCCCAGGGTAAGGCAGCTAATTCTGGCATGAGTTTTTCGTTAATATCTAACTCAATGCGAATTCTTTTTTGTTCCTTACGAATAATTAGATCGTAAAAATCAATAAAATTCTGACAAAGCACATCATCAAATAAACTATCGAATAATGCTTCGCCTAATAATTTAGATTGCCTCGAATCGTTAAGTTGCTTACTTTTTGAAAGTTGCAGTAATTTACGAACTTTATTAGTCAGTTTATCTAAACGTAGTTTTCCTGATGGATTTTCGATAACTCGATCGTTTAAATCTAGCTTTTCAACTTTTACATCCTGTTTATTCTCAATCTTGATTCGATAAGTGTAATATGAATTCTGCATAAAAGACTGTGAGGAAAATGTGGAGAAACACAAAGATAGAGCACACCCCATCTCAAAGTCATCTCTGTAAAGCAAACCCAGTCTTTTATAAATTAGCAGTTGCTTGAGGCAACCGCAATGTCCACTCTTCAGCATCGCCACGAGAAAACTGACTTGCTACCTCATCTTTACGTCGAAGTAAGTTTTTAAATCGATCGGCTAACTCGCTAAATACATCCCGAATCTCCGCCGTCAACCAATTTATACTTGGTTCTGCCCAAACCGTACCGCGTAAACCGATAGATTTAACGTTTTGAGGCACCTTGAACACAATTGCAAACTGCACCGTCGTCAGTTTCAAAAGATCGGGTTCTTGAATATACCAGTAACAAGTCGAGTTTCCCTTACCCTGAGCTACAATATCGAAACGACCGGCATCATAAGCATAGTTTGGAATCGCGACTAATGCTTTGAGTTTGCTTTTACTGGTAACATTTGCTTTAAGATTGCCCGGAATCTTTTCAAGTAGTGCAACATTAGATGTATCGAGTCCGATATTCCAATCTAAGTTTTCATTCAGACCTAAATCCATCCCGGTTTCTAAATTCATCACCGTTCGCCATTGACTTTTCGGAAAAATGGTGTGGACGATCGGTTCGTTTTCACCTTTGGGACTAAAGTCTAACTCGCAGCATAACTGTCGAAAACACGCACCTGGTTGAGGGCGAATATCGACAGAAACTGTCATATAGTAAAAGTTATATCCATCGCGCATCTGTTGGCGAACAATGTGGCTTAGTTCAACCCCCACTTCCTGAAATGTCTCTTCGGTGAGTAATATCAAACTATCTCTCGGATTACCAAAACAGACTTGGGTTTGACGCAGGCGATCGATTGCCGTTCCCCCTACATTCAACTTGGTTCCCCCAGCGAGAGTTCCTTCCCAGGTTTTCACTTCTTCAAATAATGAAGCAAGTAAGGTTTCAGCTTCTTGAAGATTAGGTGGAATAATTCGATTTTCCTGAAAATCTTTTCCCAGTTTCTCAAACACAATACTTTGAATCTCTTCCGGTGACATCAATGCGGTATAAGTTTCCGAGGAAGATTGAGCCGTTAATCGATCGACAAGCGCCTCAAATGCCTCTTTATCATTTTGATGAGCGATCGCATAAGCTCGTAACTCGGCTTTGCTCATGGTCTCGAAATTGGGTTTCACGATAAAAACTCCCAGTTTCCACTACGACGAATTAGAATCTCAAGATTGTCCCCAGCCAAAATGAAAATATTTCCCGTGCGTTCGTCGAGACGGACCATGTAGATTGGCTGGTAAGCATTGGTCAAGGCTTGACACACGTAGATGCATTTAAGCCCTTGCTCTGATGTGGGAAGAATAGCGACTCCTCAAACCAACTCGGATTTTTCGATCTTACTGTACTCGATCGAAAAATATCAGTGCGATGCAATCGGCCCACCTGTGAATTCTCAAGCCCGATCGCAACCACTCCCACGCTAGAATAAGTACCTGTTCGATCCCCCACCCGTAGCGAACCGTGAGCGAAGCCAACACCTATAGCGATACCGTCAATCTGCCCCAAACCACATTTAGTATGCGGGCAAACTCCGTCAAGCGAGAACCGGAACTCCAGCAGTTCTGGGCGGATAACCAAGTTTACGAACAACTCGCCCAAACTAACCCCGGCGAACCCTTCACCCTCCACGACGGCCCCCCCTACGCCAACGGCGACCTCCACGTCGGTCACGCCCTCAACAAGATTCTCAAAGATATCATCAATCGCTACAACATCCTCCAGGGACGCAAGGTTCGCTACGTTCCCGGTTGGGACTGCCACGGGTTGCCCATCGAACTCAAGGTATTGCAGAAACTCAAATCCAAGGAACGCAGAGAACTCACCCCCCTCGGACTGCGCCAGAAAGCCCGCGACTTCGCCCTGAAAACCGTAGATGCACAGCGGGAAAGCTTCAAGCGGTTCGGGGTGTGGGGAGACTGGGAAGACCCCTACCTCACCCTGACTCCCGAGTACGAAGCGGCGCAGATTGAGGTGTTCGGCAAAATGGCCCTCAAAGGCTATATCTATCGCGGCCTCAAACCCGTCCACTGGAGTCCCAGTTCCCAAACGGCCTTAGCTGAGGCGGAGTTGGAATATCCCGAAGGTCACTTTTCCCCCAGTCTCTACGCTGCTTTCCAAGTCACGGAACTCTCTGCCAACCAGGAAACCCTAGCAGAATACCTGCCGAATCTGTGGGTGGCAATCTGGACGACGACACCCTGGACGCTGCCGGGAAACTTGGCAGTGAGTGTCAACCCGGATTTAACCTACGCGGTGGTAAAGGCGGGAGAAGATTTCGCCCCGGCAGCCGGAAAGTTCCTCATCGTTGCCGCAGAAACCGTCGAACGGCTAGCCAAAACTTGGGAAACGGAACTCGAAGTCCTCACCACGATAAAAGGAGAAGCCCTCGAACATTGTAAATACAAACACCCCCTATTCGATCGCACCAGCGAAGTGGTCATCGGCGGCGATTACGTGACAACAGACTCCGGAACGGGACTGGTACACACCGCACCGGGACATGGTTTGGAAGACTACCAGGTGGGGATGCGGTACGATTTGCCGATGCTGTCTCCAGTGGATAAAAACGGCAACATGACCGAAGAAGCCGGGCCTTTTGCCGGGTTGAACGTCCTCAAAGATGCCAACGCCAAAATCATCGAAGCCCTCGAAGAAGTGGGGGCGTTCCTGAAGCGGGAACCCTACCAACACAAATATCCCTACGATTGGCGCACCAAAAAGCCGACAATTTTCCGGGCGACGGAACAGTGGTTTGCCTCGGTGGATGGATTCCGGGAAGAAGCCCTTAACGCGATTTCTGAGGTGAAGTGGATTCCCGCCCAGGGAGAAAACCGGATCGTTTCTATGGTACAAGAGCGATCGGACTGGTGTATCTCCCGCCAGCGCAATTGGGGCGTACCGATTCCCGTTTTCTACGACGAGGAAACCGGAGAACCCCTCCTGAATGAGGAAACCATCGAGTACGTCCGGGGAATTATTGCCGAGAAGGGTTCCGATGCCTGGTGGGAAATGCCGGTGGAAGAACTGCTGCCGGAATCCTATCGCAAGGACGGACGCACTTACCGCAAGGGAACTGACACCATGGATGTCTGGTTCGATTCCGGTTCTTCCTGGGCGGCAGTGGCGCAACGGCGAGGGTTGGGCTATCCGGTGGATATCTACCTCGAAGGTTCCGACCAACATCGGGGTTGGTTCCAGTCGAGTTTGCTAACCAGCGTTGCCAATAACGGGACGGCCCCCTACAAACAGGTTCTCACCCACGGGTTCACTTTGGATGAGAAAGGATACAAACAATCCAAATCCCTGGGAAATACCGTCGATCCCAAAGTGGTGATTAACGGCGGTAACAACCAGAAGAAAGAACCCCCTTACGGTGCTGATGTGTTGCGGTTGTGGGTGTCTTCGGTGGACTACACCAACGATATGCCTCTCGGGCCGACCATTCTCAAGCAGATGGCGGATGTCTACCGCAAAATCCGCAATACGGCGCGGTTCCTGCTGGGGAATTTACACGATTTCGACCCGGCGAAGGATGCGGTAGTATACGAAGATTTGCCGGAAATCGATCGCTATATGTTGCACCGGATGACGGAGGTGTTTGCCGAGGTGAAAGAGGCCTTCGACACTTATCAATTCTCCCGGTTCTTCCAAACGGTGCAGAATTTCTGCGTGGTGGATTTGTCGAATTTCTACCTGGATGCGGCAAAAGACCGCCTCTATATCAGTACCGCCGATGCAACCCGTCGCCGCAGTTGCCAAACGGTACTGGCAATTGCCCTAGAAAATCTGGCAAAATCGATCGCCCCGGTTCTGTGCCATATGGCAGAAGATATCTGGCAAAATCTCCCCTATTCCACCCCCTACAAGTCTGTGTTTGAAGCGGGTTGGGTACGCTTAGATGATGCTTGGCAGCAGCCGGAATTGGGAGAATCCTGGAAACAACTGCGCTTCTACCGCACGGAAGTGAATAAAGTGATGGAAAAAGCCAGGGCGGAAAAAGCGATCGGATCTTCTCTCGAAGCGAAAGTTTTGCTTTACGTTCCCGATGAGACGCAACGCCAGCATCTTGCCGAGATGAATCCCGGTGTAGGAACAGCAGAAAATCCAACCGAACTTTCTGAGGAAATCCCTGCTGCGATCGCCGATTCGATCGAACAAATCTCCAAATTTCCCAACCCCGACTCTTTCGATTGGAAAAGCCTTTCGTTGGATTGGAAAAGCGTCAAACCCGCCCTCATTAACCTCCTAACGGTTTTCGTCCTCTTCGTTATCGCCCACGTTGCTGTCGATATCCTCGGTGCCATCCATCGCATCGCTATCCTGCCAAAATTCTTCGAGTTGGTGGGAATTGGCTATGGTACTTGGTTTGCTTATCGTCAGATGTTGTTTGCGAGCGATCGCCAAGCCTTCTGGGAAGGGGTACGGGAGTTCTTCGCCAATGCGCCATTCCAAAGGTCTGGAGAGGTGGAAGAGGCGATCGTAACGCCTCCCTCACCTCAAGTAGTAGAACCAATTGCAGCACCCGCACCGGAACCTGTAGCCCCAGCCATCAAACCCGACCAACTCCTTGCCAATGGCAACAACGTAGACGAACTGCGGTATCTGTTTATCTGCTCTCAAGTCGAACTACTCGATTCCCCAGAACCCTTGGCAAAACTGGAGTATGCGGAACAATCCGAGGCGATCGGAGTGGGGGTAGTAAAAGCCGACGGCAAGAAGTGCGAGCGTTGCTGGAACTACTCCACCCACGTGGGCGATTTTCCCGATCGACCCACCGTCTGCGAGCGCTGCAATGCTGCGTTGGATGGAGAGTTTTAGGACGGGTTGAGGATATAAATAACCATAGGGCGAACGGCCGTTCGCCCCTACAGCCAAAATTTGTGTAAAGTCGCCTAAACTGACCTAAAAATACAGGGAAAATCGAGGCATTTTCAAACGAGTTTACAAGGGTTTCAGGCTGTGATTGTGATAAAGTAAAAAAGAGGGCAAAGCTATTTCTATTTATAGTACAAAAAACAATTTAAGCTTTAACTCACCTCCTCAGATTCTACCCTTTGAATTTCGTCTAAAGACAGTTTCAGTGCTTCGGCAATTTGGGTACTATCTAAGCCGAACTGGCGTAATTTTGCGATCGTTTCGATCTCAGTTTCGGTGAGGTTGTTTTGTGAGCTGGTGGATTGAGTTTGGGGGCGATCGTTTTTTTGGCAACAATATCGAGTAGATAACTCACGAATCAAAATTAAAAAAGGTTAATGGCACGCTCCAAGTTACATGAATTGTACACAACTCCGCAAGCAGGTTGGCAATTGTCACTTTTTCTACGCTGCCATCAAACCTAAGAGTAAAAGCCTCTCGATCGTGCTGACGAATTAAGGCGCTGCCTCCCCCGTTTCGACCTGGATTAAGAGTTATATCATCGGTCTCTAAATCGATTGCTAAAGCCAGTAAATGATGAGGAATTTCGATGAGATCGTATCTAACCTGATGTGTTGCAAGAGAAAAAGCACGAAGCATCATAATGCGATCGTAACCTGCGAGATGTTCGCTCAATCGAGCGGATGCTAACTGTGCCAAATCGCGAGCATTTCGACCTCGAACCCAGCGTGCTTCCATCAATTTAGAAATCGTAATTTTATTTTCCCGAATCCTTTTCGAGGCCTCAGTTTTAAGCGAAATCCTTGTCTCCCCCATGACAAGATCCGCACCAGGATGAATATTACTAGCGGTGAGATCGGCAGTTCTGCCATCATGCCGCAAAGCATCGCGAAAAATATACTCAAAAGACTTTTTATTCAGTTTTTCTTCCACCACGGCATGGTGAATTAGCAAACGACTAGCAAAATATTCACAAAATCGGGGAGTGGCAAAATCGCTATTTGGATTTGAGGAACAACTCAACTGTACCTGAAGAGCCGATGCCATACGATTTAATAGCATCAGACGTGTTGCAGTCAGTTGTGGCACGATCGCATTCAACTGCTCCAACAATCGATCGAAATCTGGTACGAACATCCGATCGATTCTCCCTACATTGAATGCTCTCGATCTCGTTTTTCCCAGTCATCCACAGATTTCAATAAAACTTGCCGGGCCCATGTTGATGGCTCTAAATGTTCGCTCGCTGCAATCCGGAAAATCCTTTCCCGATCCTCTGGAGTGAGGCGGATTTGCAAAAATTCCGTCTTTGGAGATCTTGGCATCAGTGAAACACATCGTGAAACATCGTGTTACGAAAAAGATACCAAAAGCTGTTGCAGGTGTCTGTCTCACAATGTGTTACAATTTTACCGACTTGCGTTGAGTGCAAAACAAGCAAAAATCTATACATCTACGTCATTTGGCTCAATGCTGAGCGATCGAACATTCTCAACCGATACTGGAATTTAACTTGATTGTTGTTGCATTATGGCTATAGCTTTTCCAAAACCTAGTAATTTATGGAAAGTCGTTGACTTATTTTCGGGTTGTGGAGGCATGAGTGCAGGATTTTCTGCCCATAAAGATTTTTTTCTAATCGTTGGTGCAGTCGATCGTGAAGTTGCTAAGCCCGGAAGAGGAAAAAACAAAGCAAATTCAACCAGATGTAACGCGACGTATCATCGAAATATTGGAATTCAGCCGAAAAATGCCGATCTGACGACGTTGAACCCTCGGGTATACCGTGAGGAATTGGGTTTAGAAAAAGAAGAGTTAGATGTTCTCATTGCTTGCCCTCCTTGCACGGGATTTTCCCAGAAAAATTCTAAAAACCATTTGAAAGACGATCCGCGAAATAGATTAGTCGAACGCACTGCTGCTTTTATCGAAGAATTTATGCCAGAGTTTTTCGTAATGGAAAATGTTAAAGAGTTACTCCGAGGGAAAAACCAACATCATTTCCACAAACTTTGCCATCGACTCGAAACCTTAAACTATTCAATGAATGCCAGCATTCACGAACTCTCCAACTATGGTTTACCGCAAAGACGAGAAAGAGCTTTAGCGATTGCCAGACGCGATCGTGGATTTCTTGGCGACTATCCCTTGAAGCCGGTTGCAAAAAAGAGAACCGTTTGGGATACGATTGCTCGGTTACCTGTTGTGAATGCTGGAGAAGTACACCCCTCTGACTCGATGCATGTATCTCCCGGAATGACATCAACGGTGCGATCGCGAATTCAGGCGATTCCAAAAGATGGTGGTTCCTGGGGAGATATTATGAATAATCCTCATCTCTCGTATGAAGAAAAACATCGATTACTCATTCCTTCAATGTTTCGTGCTAGACCTGGTTCTTTTCCTGATGTTTACGGTCGTCTGAAGTGGCATTCTATTGCAGCAACAATCACTCGTGAATGCAGTCATGTAGGAAATGGGAGATATGTGCATCCCGAGCAAGATCGGTTGCTAACAGTTCGAGAGATGTCATTATTACAGGGATTCCCCGCAAACTATTTTTTTGAAGGACCGATCTCGGCTAAATATAACCAAATTGGTGATGCCGTTCCACCGTCTATCTCTACTCAAATTGCTCAATATATTATTCAACTAAAGCTCGATCGAGATAAAATCAAAACTCATCCTCATCTCTCCTCAACTTATGAAGTCACCCATCAATTAAATTTACTCGAAGGTATAACAGTTCGATAATTAATTAATTCAAGCTACTCCATACCCCGTCAGAGGGCGAACTTCTGGTGGTTTAAACCCTAAGACAATTCGCTCTCTCGGAATCCCCGCATTTTCCAAATCTAAAGCAATTCCCTCTTCCGTTCCATCCCGCTGAATCCAGATTTTATCGTCAAGAATTTCGAGATGAATCGTGCAGCCGTGTTCGTAGCGATGTCCTTCCCAACCCAAGACTAAAATCAGATAGCGATCCTGGTTACGATCGAAAACCGTTTCCTTCTTAACTTCGCTGTAGGAATAGGGAATTGCCGCATAATCGCGCAACACCTGCTCGATAATATCTCTCCACTGTTCTAAACTGACGGTATCCATTGTTCTATTAACTCCTGTGTCGGTTCAAAAACAATCAACCGCAAGCGCTTCTTTTTCAGCAATAACTGACCGAGAGGTTCTTCAAACAAGCTTTCATAAACCCAAATGGGTAACGCCAGATAAAGTAACCGTTCCGGTTGCAACTCACTCAGAACATCAAAGTAAAGAACGTATTGCCCTAACGCTTTTTCTAAGTCATCCAGCTCAGAACAACCGCTAAATATTTTGACCTCTACGGCTATTTTACGTTCTTCCTTTTGCGCTGCGAGTAACTGAGATGCCCCCAAATCGATAGACATATCCTTGCGCCCCCATTTTAAATGCAATGGGTCGTCAGTAATCGTCCAGCCGTCATTTATTAAGGCTTGTTTGACGGCATCATGATACACATCCCGTGCGGGCATGAGTGAGTTAAATGGCGATCGGATGAGCGTTCGTATAATGATTATTATCCATCATGGCGATCGCACAGGAGTATAACTCGAGAGTATCAATAACGAGTATGCTTGTTGGTAAACTTCTCAAACTCCTATAAAAGCGAGGAAAGATCGTGCATATTCGCGAGGCTTTAGATTCCGATTTAAATGATGTCTTATTCATCGAACGCGCGGCATTTGGTGAAGAAGATGAAGCGGAATTAGTACAGAACCTTTTGAACGATCGCAGCGCCCAACCGCTCCTATCTTTACTAGCTTTTCAAGACGATCGCCCAGTGGGACATATTCTCTTTAGCAAGGCACGTCTAACCCACAATCCAAATATCTCGATCGCCCTTTTAGCCCCCCTCGCCGTCATCCCTGAAGCCCAAAAACAAGGTATTGGTGGCAAGCTCATCGAACGAGGATTAGAGCTTTTATCGCAATCGGGGGTCGATTTAGTTTTCCTGGCGGGGTATCCGTCATATTACACCCGCCACGGCTTCCAACCCGCAACACCTCTGGGATTTGAACCCACCTACCCGATGCCAGAGGAATATCCAGATGCTTGGATGGTTCGGGCGCTGCGTCCGGATGTTATCGGATCGGTGACGGGAAAAGTTATTTGTGCGGATGCGTTAGATAAACCGGAATACTGGCGAGAATAATTGCATTTCGTCCCAAAGGATCGATTCGCAAATCCTGGGGAAGGATCGATCGTTCGACTTGGACTTCCTCGATTGCCAATCTACCGAATCGCCACACCAATCAAACCATCCCAAGCCCAATCCGGCAGCAGCCAACGCAGAAATATCAAAGTTTTGGCATCGAGTGGCGTAGCGTATCGCCGTCGGGGATTTGGGTTGTTCACGGCTTCTGACACTGCCTTGGCGACGACATCGGGACTTGCAGCATTGGGGTAACGATCGAGAAATTTTGCCATCGATTCGACAAGCGAAGTGTATGCCGAACCTCGAGAAGCTTCCCGTAACGTCCGGGCGGCAATGCCAGACCATTCACTCTCGATTAAACCGGGCTGAACGACGACAACACGAATGCCAAAAGGTTCGGTTTCTACCCGCAGTGCGTCGGATAGAACCTCAACGGCATGTTTCGTCGCGTGATACCAACCGCCAATTGGCGACCAAATTCGCCCTCCCATCGAGCTGATATTGACGATCGTGCCGGATTTTGATTCCCGCATCGTCGGCAGAACCAGTTGCGTCAATCGCATCAATCCAAACACGTTGACCTCGAACTGTCGCTTTGCCTCGGAAATGGGGACATCTTCGAGGGCCCCATAAGACCCGTAACCGGCGTTATTGACGAGGGCATCGATTTGTCCCTCCGTCGAAAGTATCGTTTCGATCGCAGCGGTCGTACTGGCTTCATCGGTAACATCGAGGGACAAAACTTTCGCCCCAGCAGCGGCGATGTATTCCATTTTTGCCACGCGCCGCGCCCCACCGTAGACGATCCAATCTTCTTTAAGGAGTTGGTAGGCGATCGATTTACCAATACCCGACGAAGCACCCGTGACTAGAGCAACTTTCTTGTTTGAAGCACCAGAGTTTGAAGCACCAGACATCAGAACCTCCCGTTCCAGATTACTGGAGTTAGCTTAAATCGTTCTGTCTATGCGGACAATGACAAAACACGTTATGCAAAACGCGCCATCGACCTCGAGCGATCTCTCGAAGAAACCCGCACGGTCACCGAAATTCAGTTCGAGTCACGTTCTGCCGGGTTTGCTTCAATCAGAGGATAAAAATGACCCACCGGCCCCTGTCCCCCACCGATCGCCAGGGAATGTTTCAAAGCTTGGGTCAGGTACTGTTTCGCCCGTTTCACCGAGTCCAATAAATCTCGATCGAGGGCTAAATTTGCAGCGATCGCCGCAGAAAGCGTACAACCCGTACCGTGGGTGTGAGGCGTATCGATGGTTTCGGTGGCGAGGGTTTCACATCGATCGCCGTCGTACCATACATCCACACCGCAGAGCTTACCGCCCATGCCCCCCCCTTTCACCAGAACCGCCGCCGCCCCGAGATCGTAAATGCGTTTTGCGGCCGATCGCATCTCCTCGAGATCGTGAATTTCCATGCCGCTGAGGATTTGAGCTTCGTAGCGATTGGGGGTGACGATCGCCGCTTGGGGAATCAGAACCTCTCGCAGGGTTTTAACCGCTCGATCGTCAATCAGTTGCGCCCCCGTACGAGAGACCATCACCGGATCGACGACAACGGGAAGCCCTGTCAAACCCTTGATGATTCTGGAAACGGCGATTATCATCTCCGAATTCGAGAGCATTCCCGTTTTCGCCGCATCAATACCAATATCGGTCGCCACCGCCTCAATTTGCGCCACGACCGCATCCGGACTCAGGAGATCGACTCGGTTCACCCCCAAGGTATTTTGAGCGGTGACGCAAGTTATAGCGCTGGTTCCGTGGACGCGGTGAAAGGCAAAAGTGCGCAAGTCTGCCTGAATACCCGCACCCCCACCACTATCCGATCCGGCAATGGTGAGGGCAATGGGTATCTTCGAGTGGGAATATTCCGCCATCCGTCGATCGCTTGACTCCAATGAGGTCAGTCTCCCGCAAAATCTCGTTCGATCTTATCGATCGCGCGATCGCCGACGTTGGAGAAACTCAGGTATATCGAGCGCGCCGCCTAATTTCGGTTTGCTCGCAGGAGCGGGCGGAGCGGTCGGCGGTGGCGAAGGCGGATCGCCCAAGGGTCTTTGAATAATCCGATCGGGTTGAGGTGGATTGGGTTCTAGGTCGAATCCCGTGGCAATCACGGTAATCGTCACTTCCCCTTGGAGGCGTTCGTCGAGAACCGCACCAAAGATAATATTGGCTTCGGGATCGACGACTTCGTAAATGGTTTCTGCGGCGGCGGTGACCTCGTGCAAGCTCAAATCCGTCCCGCCGGTGATATTGAACACCACCCCTTGCGCTCCCGAAATTGAGGATTCTAGCAGTGGCGAGGAAATCGCGGCGGTGGCAGCTTCTCTGGCTCTGGATTTGCCCGAACCGTGACCGATCCCCATCATTGCCGATCCCGCATCGGCCATCACCGCTCGTATGTCGGCAAAATCGACGTTGACCAAACCGGGGATCGTAATAATATCGGAAATCCCCTGTACCCCTTGGCGGAGGATTTCATCGGCATACAAAAACGCCTCTTGAACGGGGGTATGCTCGGGAATCACCGAGAGCAGGCGATCGTTGGGAATCGCAATGAGCGTATCGACTCGACTTTTGAGTGCTTCGAGGCCTTGCTTGGCTTGGGTGGCGCGCCGTCTGCCTTCAAACATGAACGGACGAGTGACGATTCCCACCGTCAGCGCACCGGCTTCTTTGGCTAATTCTGCCACGATCGGTGCAGCTCCAGTCCCCGTACCGCCTCCCATCCCAGCGGCGATAAAGACCAGATCGGCTCCGTCGAGTGCGGCGGCGAGTTCGTCCCGGCATTCTTCGGCCGCTTTTTGCCCGATCGCCGGATTTCCTCCCGCACCCAGACCTCGGGTGAGCTTCTGACCGATTTGCATGCATTTGGGAGCCGAGGCGTGGGTTAAGGCTTGAGCATCTGTATTGATCGACCAAAATTCGATCCCGCTCACCTGGGCTGCAATCATTCGATTGACGGCGTTTCCCCCACCTCCGCCAACGCCAATCACTTTAATTCTGGCTACACTACTAGGAATGATATTGCTACTCTGCATGTCTTCACCGGGTAGCCGACTGTCGCCAGTGGCGTTGAACCCCGAATTCGCAAAAAGGTTGGAATTATCCACGGCCATGGAGTAATTTTTTCGATCTTCAGGAGGTGGGCCTTGGTGATTCAGCCCTGGTTGACTGTTTGGTGTCATTATAGTAGAGCAGTGTAGATAAAGGAGATTGTGAAGGCTTGGCTGTTAAAAGTCAACGCTAGCGCTAGGTTCCGATACAGAGGATGCAGAAATCAGGATGCAGAAGTCTGTTTTGCCCTTGGTTCTCCCTAAGTCTTCAATTTCAATTTGGCATTAGTTAGCGATCGTCACATCCACACTTGGAGTTTTGACTTCAACTCATTCACTAATTGCCGGCTAGAAACCACACCGCGTAAATTCACTGACTTTGGCTCTAGCTTAACAGAGAGTCTCGTAAATTTACGCAGATCCGAACTTTTTTAGTTCGTGTTATCTTATCACGTTCGGTGACGACTCCCGAGGCGGCGAGAACTTCAGGAGATGATACAAGTCAGGAGAATAACGCACGCAAATCGGGATCTGCCGAAGAGATCTACGCTAAACAATTAACGTTTTCGATCGAGCGTTTCATTCTCCTCGATCGACCGCTTCCTCAGACAGTTCTAAATTCGGATCGGCATCAGCAGCAGTCGGGGGATCTTCGGGTTGCATTTGGACTGAAGGTGCATCGGGATCGCTTAAATCGATGTAGAGAACCTGGCTAAAATCGATCTGTTCTGGCAATTTTCTCATGCGATCGAGAATTTGGAGTTGTTCGGCAAATCGATCGCCATAAGGACCCAGGCGCACCTCCCCCAGCTCGGTTTTCAAAATCAGATCGGTCGGGTCTTGCCAATCAATTTCCACAATTTGCAAGGGACTGCGGGAGATTTCCCGATACACTTGGCTCCAAAATTCTCCATACTCCTCGAACTCACCCCGAATGGTGAGCGCGGGTAGGGTCAAATTGGGCGCAAGCTGGCGATAACTTTCCCAAGGAATTAAAACTCCCCCTTCGTCGAGCAATCCACTCGGAGTTACCTCGGGCGTAGTCGAGTTGACCGCCTTTGAAGGATAAGCAAGGGCTACGGGGTAACGTTCCGCGATCTCGATTTTCAGGCTGGGGGGAAATAATTGACGGCGCGCGGTGGCTCGAACGATCGGAGGTTGGGATTCCAAAGAGGCAACGATCGCTTTGGGGTTAACGCGCAGTAGAGACTGAGGATAAGACAGCGGCAGGCGATCGCGCACGATCTCGGTTGAGATAAATTGGTTGCCTTCAATTTGGACTTGTTCGGGTTGGCGAATCACCCAATCTGGCTGCCGCGAGAGCGCCACGGCAATCCCAGTTAAACTAGCAACGCCGAGTAATTGCCAAGTCAGGCGCAGAGATTTAAATCCTCTCTGACGTTTTAAGTGTCGGCGGCGCTGGTGGATTTCGCTGGCAGAGACGGGAGTAATGCGTTCGCTAGACATATTTGCTCGACATCAAAAAATTCATCGGACAACAGAGTTCGGCAGACTCATTCGAACAGTATTCAGCTCTCGAACGGGTAGAACGGGAAACCCCTTGCAAGATTTAGACTGAAGCAAGGTTCACAATTGACGGCGGATGTCAATCGAGTGTTCGTGACGAATTCCCGGAGTTCTGGGAGGATCGAAATAGCCATCGAAGGCAGACCCGACCGCGAGACGATCGCTCGAAACTCCTGGCTCAAGTCACGATCGGGCGATACTCAAGAGCCTTTGAGCTTCCGCAGATGTCGTCTTCTCGAGATCGGTTGTTTCCCCCGTCAAGATGCTCTTAAAAGATGCTCGATGTTCGACATTTCCTTTTTTACTAAAGCACCTTTTTTGCCAAAGCACCTCACTGGTGACAAGTTAAGCTCGTGTGCCGCTGGTGCTTGGGGAACGGTGTGAGATGTGGAGTGTTGGTCTACGATCGCCCAACGGTCTAGATGCGCGGCAATTTACTGCTCGATCGCGCCCGCTCTGGGACTTGACAAACGAGCATCTCTTCTAACTTTTTACGTCAAACGTGGCTGCGCGTTCCCCCAGAAGTTGACCCCAGAAGTAGAAAGGTCAAAGCTTTAGTAAGATATAGGCTAGAGTCTTCGATCGGCGATCGGCATCCTCGATCGCGCGAATGGAATCAACCGTCACTGAGCGACCATCGCAACTCGATTATCGTTAAACGTCAAGCGACCTCGGTCGAACCCTGGAAAATTGTGAATCCCTGTTTTTTCGACTCAGCTCCCAGACCGCCGATGCCTGCCAAGCCTGATTCTGGCTGGACTCCCGTGGCAATTCGCACGATCCGCGATCGAGATGTTCGCGAATTGGCCGATATTCTCACCGAGAGTTTTCACCCCGGTGGCGGTATCGCCCGCTGGATGCGCCCGTTCTTGCGTTTGGGCATCTATGAAGATATGCGGCATCGACTGCGGACTCCATCCCATCACTACGTCTGCCTGGTTGCCCAAGGTGGTTCTTTCGAGGGAGAGCGGTTAGTCGGTATGGTTGAGTTGACGCTGCGATCGTCTTTAGTTTGGTGCGTACCCTCCCATCAATATCCCTATATCTCCAATCTGGCCGTGCGAGCCGAACATCGCCGCCAAGGTGTGGCATGGCAACTTTTAATGACCTGCGAGCAAATCGCCCGAGAATGGGGATTTACCGATCTTTACCTGCACGTTCTCGAAGATAACCATCAAGCGCGGCAACTCTACGCAAAGTTAGGATATATACCCGTGCAAGTCGAAGATACCTGGGAATCTTGGCTGCTCGGTCGCTCTCGCCGACTATTTTTACGCAAAAATCTTGCACCATCCCCATCAGTCAACCTATAATGTAAACTAACTCGATCTGGCGAGTGTTAAGGGGAGCGAAACAGAGTTATACGCTTGAAACTTGTGCTGGCATAAAAGTTCTCAGAGGCTTCTATGATACCCTCAAAGTAGGAAAATTATTTCCTGTAATAGAGAGAATGTCATCTACCTAGGAAGCTAAAATCCTAGCCTAAGATATCGTATAGGAAGCATTAGGCAACAGCTGTTCTGCTGTTACTCAGTGGAACTGACCTATAGTTCGAGAGTATTTTCCAGTTTATTTTAGCTATGAGTAGCACCAAACTGCTGGTAGCCCAGGCGATCGCAGGGAACGTAGAGGCATGTCTACTTTAAGTCTTGTTAAGTCCGCACAGCCATCTCAACTGTTAGCACAGCTCAACAGCGGTCAGCTCTTGATTGTTGATGGCAGCCGTCGTAATGGAATTATTATTTACAAGCGATATTACGCTGAATTCGCCGGACCCGGAGCAGCCGTCGGTGGCTTTTTTGACGTTGGCGCTCGTAGAATTCTTCCCGTCGGCGATTTGCAACTGGTGGCTCCCGAGAAGTACGACCAGAGGCAAAAAGCATATTTGATTCGGCGACATTGGATTCGATTGACAGAGCAGCTGACGGAAAATCCAATCCCGATTCAACGGGCGCAAACCCTGGTGACGCAGTTCGAGCACTACTTCGATCCCGAAACGGTGAGTAAAATTCCCGATGAAGCGCTTTCACTGCTCGTTGGCGTTCTCCCCAGTACGATCCGACTCGTGCGTCGTCCTCTCAAACAGACAAACCATCTCGCCTCCGTTGGAGGGTAGACGATCGGGGTTGGAGCTGGGTTTTTGAGGCTGGGTTTTTGGAGCTGGGTTTTGAGGGCGATCGCACGGCATCGTCCTCACTGTGAATTCCCCCGTCGCCAAAGGGATAACCCAAAGATTGCCAGATTGTAGTACTGCATCTCGATCTATTTACACTATTAATAAAATCAGTCTTTTCCTTTCCCCATTTTCTAAAGAAGAGAACTTGTAACGAGACGGGCCGGTAAGCCTTTAGCGATCGGCTGAATGCTGACGTTCGCAAGAACTGCGACAAATGTATCGATACGTAAGCCTCAATACCTCACTGACTCATTTTTGCGGTAATGTCTTGATGAAGTCATGGGGGAAATCACCTTCCCTAGAGGATGAGAGAACGGCTTATGAGCGTATTGAATTTGATTTCTCTCGTGGGAATCGCAGGTTTGTGCGCGATCGCATGGCTGGGATCGGAAGATCGGCGAACAGTTCCGTGGAAAGTGATTTTCTGGGGAATCGGTTTGCAACTCCTAATCGGTCTGCTCGTGTTTCAGATTCCCTTCACCCGCGATCGAATTGCAGACTTAGGCAATCTCCTCAATGTTTTAATCGATGCGAGCGAAACGGGGGCGAGGTTTCTGTTTGGCTCGATCGTCGTTCCCCAGCTTGGCGAGACTCCAGGCCCTGGGGATGCCGGACGCTGGATCGTCAGAGCAATCGGTAATCCTTACGTGGCAGTTCCCGGAGATCGTCTCGGGGAAACCGCCCTGAATTTAGGATACCTCTTTGCTTTTCGCGCCTTACCTCAAGTGATTTTTTTTAGTGCGATCGTTGCCTTACTGTATCGCCTAAAGCTGATTCAACCCGTCGTCAAACTTTTTGCGAAAGTCTTCCGCGCCACCCTTGGCATTAGCGGTGCGGAATCTCTCTCCGGTGCGGCCAATATTTTTGTGGGTATCGAATCGGCGATCGCCGTCAAACCTTTTCTGCTCGATATGACTCGCAGCGAACTGTGTGCGATTCTCGCCAGCTGCTTTGGTTCCATTGCATCGACGGTTTTAGGGTTGTACGCGGGTTTTTTGCGCGGGACATTTCCCAGCATTACCGGGCATTTAATGTCGGCCTCGATTCTCACCATTCCCGCCTGTTTCGTGATTGCCAAAATTCTCGTTCCCGAGAAAGAAGTCCCTAAAACCCTCGGAACCGTTCCCGAAGACCCAGAGGATGACAGCACTCAAAAACTCAGCCCGATGGATAGTTTGATTATCGGGGCGATGGATGGCGTGAAAATGGCTGTCGGGATTGCAGCCGTGATTGTTGCCATTATTGGTTTGGTGGCCTTGCTCGATTCTCTGTTCGCGGGTTTGGCTGGCTTGGAAAATAGCTCGATCGCCCTGTTGCAGCCGATCGGGCGACTCTTTTCCGTGGTGACCCTCAACAATATCTTTGGCGTTCTCTTCGTTCCCCTCACTTTCCTTACTGGGGTTTCCCTCGATACTGGAGAACTTTGGCAAGCTTCCGTGCTCATCGGTCAACGGGTGCTGCAAACGTCCATTCCCCCCTATTTGGCCCTAGCCAATCTGAATGCAGCAGATGCCATTAGCGATCGCGCCATGCTAATTGTCAGCTACGTTCTCTGCGGATTTGCCCACATTCCCTCAATGGGCATCTTTGTCGGAGGCCTGGCCGGTTTAGTTCCCGAACGCCGCAGCGAAATTAGCAGTATTGCTTGGAAGTCCCTGTGGGCTGCAACCCTAGCAACGTTAATGACTGGCTGTGTTGCCGGACTCTTTTATTTTGGCGACAGCACGATGGTGCTGGGTAAATGATGATGGCAGTTTCCACAGGTCGAGTTACAAGTTTAGCTAGATCCAGAATGGAGAGTGGAAAAAGCCTACCTAGCGCGATCGGATAAAAAACGAGGGCGAAGCGCTGTATTTTATTGTTGTTTCATTCGCGAGGACAAAAACTGATGAAGCGGAACCGATTGTGGTGGTTGGGTTTGAGTCTACTTGCAACCTTGGTGGTTCTCGTTCTCGGGCCGTCTCCCTGGAGAGGAAGTGCGTCGATTTATTCTGCACCCGTACGAGCGCAATCGCCACCACCCACAGCCACGCCAGCAGCAACTCCAGCACCAGCAGCAACTCCCACACCAGCAGCAACTCCCACGCCAGCAGCGACTCCCACACCAGCAGCAACTCCAGCACCAGCAGCGACTCCAGCACCAGCAGCGACTCCCGCACCAGCAGCAACTCCAGAACCTGTTTCTCCGGCAACGGGTTTACCGGAAAATACTGTGGGATTGAGCTTGAGTGAGGGTCGTTATCGGGAAGAGGGTCGGTTTGAGATCGGAATTATTGAGGGTTACAAAGTTACTCCAATGGCGGATGTGCCTCTAATCGAATCCCCAGATGGAAGTTTGGCTTACACCGTGGCGATCGCCCAACGATCGACTAGCCAAGCCTTGAGTCCGAACGCTCTAGCCCAGATTGCCATCGAAGCCCTGCAACGGGGAGAAGGGTTTCAACCGGATGCAATCCAGCCCGTTGCGCCTGGAGAAATTTTGCTGTCGTGGACGGGAACCCTCACGGCGAATCGGATAACCCAACCCCTAAACGGTCGAGTGTTGGCGCGGCAAGTCGATCGAACCGTGCTACTGTTGGTTGTCTCGGCCACCAGCGAGGGTGCGCCTTCTATCGAGAGCGCGATCGCCGTTCTGGCAGATAGCCTGAGAATCCCGACCGACCGAGCATCGACCTAACCCAGAAGCGATCGCGCTCCTGACGATCGAAGGTTATCGGGCAATACTTTCGCGATCGGGGCAATTTCTGTAAGATAATCCCATGTATTGCCCCCTCGGGCAGTCCAGGGGGGCAAAGTTAGTTTTGACAAACAGTTTGGGTGCAGCTAAAATACGATGCTCCTCGCACAGTTTCATAAGTTATTCAACCATTGTTGGATAACTTAAAAACTCATCCAGTTCTTTGTAACAAGACAAAACGGAGGGCGCGTTTTCCGATTCCGCTTTGATGTAGGAGCGTTAACGCGCATAACTTATGACTCAAATACGGTATCTATCATCCATACCCGAGTGGGTAGGGGTCGATCGCCCGGAGCTAATCGCTCAAGCGAACAACGTCGGTAGCTTTTTCGATGGACTCGGATCTACTTTGGGAGAAGCCATACCCAGATTGGTCGGGGCGATCGTCATTCTGGTGGCATTCTGGGTCGGGGCACTCTTGGCAGCGAGCCTGGTTAAAGGGCTGCTCGATCGCACGGAGCTAGATAACAAAATTGCCCGTTGGCTTTCTGGTTCGTCGGGAGGAGGCGACTACCCCGTCGAACAATGGGCATCGGCGGCGGTTTTTTGGATTATCTTATTGTTCGGTGTCGTGGCATTTCTCAATGCCTTGAACCTGCAATTTGTCTCCCAACCGCTTGGTAGTTTCCTCGAGACGATTTTCAACTATCTACCCAAAGTCGGTGGAGCGTTACTCTTACTCGGATTGGCTTGGGTGCTGGCGACTCTGGCCAAAACGCTGCTGATTAGAATTTTGGCTCCGTTGCGCTTGGACGATCGGCTCGCCGAACAAAGCGAAGGGGATACTCCTTTCGTCATCAGCGAAACCTTGGGGAATGCCTTATATTGGTTTATCTTCCTCTTCTTTCTCACGCCGATTCTCGACACGTTGGAGTTGGATGGTCCTCTAGGACCCGTTCAGAACCTACTCAACGATCTACTTTCAGCACTACCTCGGATTCTCGAAGCGGTGATTATCGGCACGATCGGCTGGTTTGTCGCTCGCATCGTTCGGGGAATCGTTACGAACTTACTCTCGGCAACCGGAGTCGATCGCATCGGACAGAGAGTCGGTCTGAATTCGACCAATGGGGGAACTTCCCTATCCGGTATCGCCGGGACGATCGTTTACGTCTTGGTGCTCGTTCCTACAGCAATCGCTGCGTTGGAAGCCCTACAAATCGAAGCGATCTCCGATCCGGCGATCGCCATGCTCAACCAAGTTCTCGAATACATCCCCCGCATTTTTGCCGCAAGTGCGATCTTGGCAGTCTTCTTTGCCATGGGACGCTTCGTGTGCGATTTTGTCACCAGTATTCTGACGAGCCTTGGTTTTAACAGCTTGCCCTCGACTTTGGGTTTGTCTAATCTGACTCAAAATCCCTCCGATCTCGATGAAGACGCAACGACGCTTCAATCTCGCACGCCATCGGAATTTGTCGGCATCATCGCTTGGGTTGGCATCGTTCTGCTCGGACTGATTGCAGCGGTTGAAGCCCTCGAATTTGAAGCCCTCAGCGTCATCGTCTCCGGCTTGTTGGTGATTTTGGGACGGATTCTCGTCGGTCTGGTCGTCTTTTCGATCGGTTTGTATTTGGCCAACTTCGCCTACAGTTTAATTGCCAGTTCCGGTAGCTCTCAATCTCAGTTATTGGGTCAGGCGACTCGGGTGACGATTATCATCTTTGTGGCGGCGATGGCACTTCAGAGTATTGGGGTCGCTCCTGATATCGTGAACTTGGCCTTTGGCTTGTTGCTTGGCGCGATCGCCGTTGCGATTGCCCTGGCTTTCGGTTTGGGAGGTCGCGATATTGCCGCAGAGCAAACTCGAATCTTCTTAGCCTCGTTCAAACAAAAAACAGGTGCTCGACCCACAGGTAAAGCACCTCGACAAGCGCCCAGGTCAACTCCTGAAGCATAGGTTAGACAGAATGGAGAATTGAGAAAATCAGGCTTAATTCTTCATTCTTATTTTTGATTCTAGCGCTCCTGTTTTTTTTCGATGGCAATCTGACATCGAAAATTCTTGACAACTTGATGGAAAGAGAGTCAATCGCAATCGAGTCGGCGCGCTCTTTAATATGCCCAAACCTGAGTTCGATCGGGCTTGGGCATTCTTTTGAGTTCTTTTCCAAAATTAGACGATCGATCGCTCTTTTCATCAACGAGATCGGCAAGAAACCCATAAAATCCGTAAAAATAGAGTTAGGATACTCGACTCGAAAATCAATAGAAATCGATCTCAATTGCAACTTAATATTTTTTTGAGGAGTATTGAGATACAAAGTTTGTTAAAATTTTATAAAATTATATACTATTCGGAGAACAGGGGAAAACACTCAGTATGACCGCATCAAAAAAGCAAACCGTTATTTCACCCTCCATTCTTTCGGCTGACTTCAGTCGCTTGGGAGAAGAAATTCAAGCCGTCGATCGCGCTGGAGCTGACTGGATTCACGTCGATGTTATGGATGGTCGCTTCGTCCCCAATATCACCATCGGACCGTTAATTGTGCAAGCCGTTCGTCCAATGACGAAAAAGCCTCTCGACGTTCACTTAATGATTGTCGAACCCGAAAAATACGTCGAAGATTTTGCCAAAGCGGGAGCCGATATTATCTCCGTTCACGCCGAGCATAACGCATCCCCTCACTTGCACCGAACCCTCGGACAAATTCGCGAATTAGGCAAGCAAGCTGGGGTCGTTCTCAACCCCGGTACGCCCTTAGAACTGATAGAGTACGTTCTAGAATTGTGCGACTTAATCTTAATTATGAGCGTTAACCCCGGTTTCGGCGGTCAAAGCTTTATTCCCGGAGTCGTTCCCAAAATTCGTCAGTTGCGTCAAATGTGTGACGAACGTGGACTCGATCCCTGGATCGAGGTTGATGGCGGTTTGAAAGTGAATAATACCTGGCAAGTTTTAGAAGCCGGAGCAAATGCGATCGTTGCCGGTTCGGCCGTCTTCAAGGCACCGGACTACGCCGAAGCAATTTCTGGAATTCGCAATAGCCAGCGTCCGGCATCGGAACCGGCATTAGCTGCGGTGTAATCGCCCTTTAGAAGTGCCTTTTCCAGGAATCGATCGCACTGGAATCGATCGATTTTAAACGTCCCTTTTCGATCTCGAGAGGGGACGTTTAATGTATTTCGCCCCGTGCAAAACCACGATCGAATCGCTCGTGGCTTTGTTAAATTACGCAACACTCAAGCATTCGATCGCTTTGCTATTATTTACCCATAACATGCCGAAGTCAGAGAAAACCAAACCGATTTTTCGCTGTTTTTTCGAGCATTCGATCGAGCAAGCATCATGCAACTCAAAACATCTACCACTCAACTGGCAACCGCAGCATTTGCCCTCCTCTTAGCTGTCCCCGCCCAAGCCATTACGCTCAACCGTTCTGGAGGAACTTGGCAAAGCATTACAGGGGGAACCAACGTCAATAGCTTTACGATTCTTGGAGAAAATCAAATCCGTTGGGGATTTCCTCCCGTTCCAAATCCCACGATTCTCGACCAAAGCGGACTCGGATTTACCGGAGTCGGCAGCAGCGCGATCGATATTGGGGTTCCGTTTCAACTCGGTCGCCTGCGACATTTTAATAACGGTGTCGCAAGTGGTACATCGGCATCAGCAGTCGAACTGGCGATTGCTCTGGATTTTGTTGAATTCGGATTGACGGTGTTTAACTATACCCTGCAAATTGACGAGACTCCCAACACTTGGCCTTGTACCTACAGCAGCATCACCCCTTGTGCCGATCGAATTTCTTGGGCGAGTGCGACTACCAGCCAAACGTTCTTTTCGGGTGGCATCGAATACACCGTCGAGTTGACTGGGTTTAGCAGCACTCCAGGCGGCCCATCTGTTAATCAATTTATTTCTCAAGAAGGAGGAACCTCAGAAACCTTTCTCTTCGGACAGCTTACGGCTTTAACGCCACCTCCACCACCGGAACCGCCCACACCGCCTGTCGTTCCACCACCCGTTGCACCTCCACCAACTCCACCAACTCCACCAACCCCACCATCCGTACCACCAACCCCACCAGCGCCACCAACTCCACCAGCGCCACCAACCCCACCAGCGCCACCAACTCCACCAGCGCCACCAACCCCACCACCCGTTGCACCGCCACCCGTACCACCAACTCCACCAACTCCACCAGCGCCACCTGCACCACCAACTCCACCTGTAGTTTCGCCACCTGTCGAACCACCGCAAGTTCCCGAAGCGGGTCCCAGCGCGATCGCAACTCTCGCGGTTTTCGGGCTGTATCGATTTGCCCGTCGCCGTCAACATAGATAACGTCAGTTCCGGATAAAAAGTATCCGCTTCGGGTGGGGAATGGGGAATGGGGAATGGGGAATGGGGAATGCAGCTTCCCCCTCAACTGCTCGAACTTCGCCCAGAGTGGCTATTTCCGGCTTCGGCTTGACCCGCACCTCACGTTAGATAGTTCGATCGGGCGGCGTTTACCTTGGTGGGCAAAGCTCGATCGAGCGTTTCCCTAGCTCAAAACGGTCGGTCAATGCTCGCAGGCACTGACCGACCGCTTCGATTTATTGAAAAGGCACCCCGATACAATAACGGAGGAGAGAAGACACCCGCAATACAAATGACAAGAGAAGATGGCAGAGGCTAAACGTTCTCGAAAAAGCAATATTGGGGAGAGGGGAATCAGACCCCATCTTTGCGCTTTCGGTGTAAGCTAGCTAGTTGCCTCTACTGTTTCCAATGTCATTGCTTAGCTGTGATACTTTCTATTCTACGTACTTTTACGTATTTTTCAAGTAAAGATTTTTTAAATAACTTCTTCATTTATCTAGATTTTATGTGAAGTCTCCGAAAAACTGACGCTTGTCTGGGGAAATCACGGACTTCGCCGACTTCAATCGTTCCAATCGACCCGTAATTGTACGGACTAAAATCGATCGATAAAATTTCTCTGGTTGAACGCTCACCCAGGACTGGCTTCTAAATAGGAGGAAAATAAAGCTTTGATATCTGGTTGCAGTCGCGTAGGACGTAGGGTTTGACGATCGACAAAAACACCCTTTTGCGTTCCTTCGGCGGCTACCATTTGTCGATCGTTCTGGAACCGAAACTCAACGATCGCAGAAGCCTTGCGCAACTCGGACAGCCAAAGTTCAACTCGAACCCGATCGCCAAGATACAAGGGCGTTTTATAGGTAATACTACTACGAACCAAAACGGGGGTAATTCCTCGCTCGAAAACCTCGTGAGTTGGTAGACCGATCGCTTCGAGCAATTTCATCCGACCGATTTCCATCCACTCGACGTAAACGGCATTGTTGACATGTCCGTTGAAGTCAATTTGATAGGTATAAATATCTAAGTCAAAGGAAAGTTTGGGCATGGTTTTTGACTCCCAAAAAAATGAAGTCGATCGAACGTCACCAGTCAGTGACACAGTATCATAGTCACCATCAGGTGACAAGTAGGCAAAAGAATTATGGTTCGCGACAAAGAAGAAACCAAAGCTCGAATTCTGGCGGCAGTGGGGAAATTACTAGCTGAGTCGGGATTTCAGAAACTAGGCGTAAATGCGATCGCTCGAGAAGCGGGAGTAGATAAGGTTTTAATCTACCGTTACTTTCAGGGATTGCCCTCTTTACTCGAGAGTTTCGGACGCGAAGGTGGGTATTGGGTTACATCTGGAGAACTCATCGGTGACGAATCGAGGGTTGATGCGGAAACATTAGCCGACTGGATGCTATATCTAGCGATCGAATTTATGAGAGATTTAAGGAAGCGTCCGGTCACTCAAGAGATTCTGCGATGGGAGTTACTTGAAGGAAACGAACTCACCCGCGAACTCGCCAGCGTTCGAGATCAACTCGCCCTCGAGAGTTTAGAATTTCTCGATCGAAAAGAGTCCTTTCCACCAGATAAGGATGTACCGGCGATTACTGCTATTTTGATAGCTGGCGTGGTTTATCTGACCCTGCGCACCAAGGCCTGTGATACGTTCATGGGGATTGATTTTACTTCCCCAACCGGTTGGCAGCGAATTGAAGCGGCTTTAGAATCGATCGTGCGATCGACAATTCCCGATGAGTAGAGATTTATATAAACCCATAAAAAAATGGGTCAAACGCTAAACTAGCATCTGACCCAAGCTCTGATTAGGTATTACACTTTTTTTCGATCGTCAAACATGAAATTTTTAGCAAAATGCTTTTGCGCTGAAAACTTTAGTCTAATGCCTCTTCTAAAAAGTTTTCGATGCGATCGGTCGGGGTTTCAATATTTTTAGCATCTTCGGGTTTAATCATTTTCTCCCGATCGGCCGCTCCTTGAACTCGATTGAGACCGCCAG
>JAXHUC010000076.1:0-32187 GCA_034189805.1 Cyanobacteriota bacterium | reverse complement strand
ACCTACAGCAGCGCTTACACCCTCGTCCCCACCTACGAATGTTTCAACCGTTGCAGCTACTGTAACTTTCGCACCGACCCCGGTGACAGTCCGTGGTTGAGTTTGGCAGATGCCCGACAAATTCTCGAATCTCTACAGAATGGCGGCACGATCGAAATTTTGATTCTGTGCGGTGAAGTGCATCCCCAAAGTCCGCGACGCAAAGCCTGGTTCGATCGCATCTACAACTTATGCGAACTGGCGCTATCTTTGGGATTTCTCCCCCATACCAACGCCGGACCGCTGACTTGGGAGGAAATGGCAAAACTCAAGCAGGTCAACATTTCTATGGGGTTAATGCTCGAGCAAACGACCCCCAAACTGATGGAAACCGTCCACCGCCGCGCGCCGAGCAAAACCCCCAAAATTCGCCAGCAACAACTCGAATGGGCCGGAGAAATGCAAATTCCCTTTACTACAGGATTGCTGCTGGGCATTGGCGAAACCCCCGCAGATTGGCAAGAAACCCTAGAGGCGATCGCCCGCGTTCATCACCAGTGGGGCCACATTCAAGAAGTTATCCTCCAACCCCACAGCCTCGGCGGGCGGCAACCCTGGCTGGGGGAAACCTTCGAGACTGCTCAACTCGTCCGGGTGGTGAAACTTGCCCGCCAGATTTTGCCCGATGAAATTACCTTACAAATTCCCCCCAATTTAGTTGCGACTCCCGAGATTCTCCTGGCTTGTTTGGATGCCGGGGCAAGGGATTTAGGGGGTCTCGGGCCACGAGATGAAGTCAATCCCGACTACGCCCACCCCCATCCGGTACGATTGGCGCAGGTTCTCGCCCCACACGGCTGGCAACTGGTGCGGCGATTGCCGGTGTATCCCCAATACGAGAGTTGGCCGAGCGATCGTCTCCAACGGGCGATCGCATCTTGGCAGTCGTAACAGTGAGCGGGGGGAGAAACGGGGGAAACGGGGGAAACGGGAGAAATGGGAGAAATGGGAGAGTGAATGCAAAATTAAAAATTAAAAATGCGCGCATTCTCCTTGTCCCCTTGTCTCTCTCTCCCCAAGCCCCCCAAGCCCCCAAGCTCCCCAAGCCCCCCTGCTCGCTTTCACCGATGTCTTAACGGCTGGGACGGCTATAGCTGACTGCTATAGGATAAGAAGGAATTGTCTTCAAACCAGTCTCATGCCCACCTTTCCCCTTCCCATTTGCATTATCCTCGGAACCCGCCCCGAAGCGATTAAACTGGCTCCAGTGATTCAACAGTTTCAGGATTCGGAGGCGTTTAAGACTCATGTCGTTCTCACCGGACAGCATCGGGAAATGGTCGCGCAGGTGATGGAACTGTTCGATTTGCAGGCCGATCGGGATTTGGCGATCATGCAGCACCAGCAAACCCTGACTGATATTACCTGCCGCAGCCTGCGCGGGCTAGAAGAACTCTTTAAGGAACTTCAACCCCAATTAGCAATCGTTCAGGGGGATACCACCACTGCGTTTGCTGCGGGTTTGGCGGCATTCTATCAAAAGATACCCGTCGGTCATGTCGAGGCGGGGTTGCGCACGGATAATCTCTTCGATCCCTATCCGGAGGAAGCCAATCGACGGCTGATTTCTCAGCTAACCCAGCTCCATTTTGCCCCAACCGATCGCGCTGTCAAAAACTTACAGAATTCTGGGGTACTCGGAGAAATTCACCAAACGGGAAATACCGTTATCGATGCATTGCTTTCGGTGGCAAATCGCCAGCCCGAATGCGAGGTGGAGGGTTTGGACTGGGATAAACATCGCGTTTTGCTTGCCACCGTTCATCGCCGGGAAAACTGGGGCGCACCGCTTGAGGACATCGCGCGAGGCTTCTTACAAGTACTCGATAAATTCCCCGATACCGCCCTGTTGCTACCGTTACATCGCAATCCCACCGTTCGAGAACCTTTACAAAAGTGGTTGGGCGATCGGTCTCGAGTGTTTTTAACCGAACCCCTCGATTATGCCAAACTCGTCGGGGCGATCGGGCGCTGCGACTTGCTGCTGACGGATTCGGGTGGATTGCAAGAAGAAGCCCCAGCCTTGGGAAAACCGGTTTTGGTTCTGCGGGAGACCACCGAACGCCCCGAAGCGATCGAAGCGGGAACGGCTAAATTGGTGGGAACCAATCCCGATCGCATTTTCAGCGAAGCCAGCGCCCTGTTAAGCGACGCGAAACTGTATGAAACGATGGCAACGGCGATTAATCCCTTTGGAGATGGGCGGGCCGCCGAGAGAATTGTGGAGATTGTGGCGAAGTATTTTGACCTGACCTAATTGAGAGATTACTCATTTCATTAGACCTCTCCGAAAAAGAGGGAACAGGGAGCCAGGGGAAGAATTGATAATTTCAATATTTAAATTGATTGCAGTTTTTATTTTCACCAGATGTCTATTGCGTATTTAAGAGTTGAGATCGGCGATTTTTGCTTCCAACTCTTCTAATGCCTGACAACTACCAACTTGCCACCCGCGTTCGACGGTTTCTGGGACGATTTGGGCGATCGCACTTCCCGGTGCGAGTTCGATTTGACTGACGGGTTTGAGAACGGGAGCGGCAACAGTCATGATGGGAATGGGTGCTGAGCCAGTTGAAAAGGACAATTGCTTTGGTTAAGTATAACGTACAAATTTACTGATTTTATCGAATATTTTGTATTAAATTTTTATTTATATTTCTTTAATTTTACTATTGCCAATATGCTTTTACAAGCTTTTTTTCAAGATATGACGAGCGAATAGATTTGAATAGAGAAATTAATCTATTCACTCATTATATAAAATGCTAGATCCAAAAGTTACTCAGTCTAAGTAAATGCATAATGATACATCACCCAAAAGTTGAGAAGCGGAACTATCATCAGCAAAATCAGCCAGGGATTTTTACCAAGCTTTTTGACAATTTTGATAAAAGCGCTCAGTAAGGCGATAAGTGCAATGATATTCACACCGGGAATGAACAAACCAAGCGTCCACCAAGGGGTTTCATCTCCTGCTTTATACATAATCCAGCTACTCAAAATAGGAACCCACGCAAACCATGCATTCGGTTCTCCCAACCTTTGATAAATTTTTTGAAAGCAGTAAGACATGATAATATAGCCGATAATTCCAAAGCTTTTTACAGCCTCTTCTTCTCCAGTTTGGGCGAGAAAATAAGTAGAGTGCCAGAGTGAAGATAAAGAAATCATGCAAGACTCCAAAATTGCGTAATACTTGTAAAAACTGTTTTAACTCTTCAAGTCGATCGCATTCCACTCATTGGTAAATCCGTCACACCTTCCAATTGTTCGTCAGTGCGATCGTACAATTCCCGTAACTTTTGTAATTTCTCCCCATCCGCATCCCACAAACCCCGTCCGTTGGCTTCTAACATGCGTCCGATGATGTTACGAAAAGCTTCGGGATTGGCGGCTTGCAATTTCCGCGCCATCTCCTCGTCTAAAGCATAGGTTTCGGCAGCCCCGTCGTAAACCCAGCCATCCTGAAAATTGACCGTTCCACCCCATCCAATTAACGCTGTCATCCGTTGCGAGATTTCATATGCCCCCCCAGACCCCTGTTCTACCATGGCATTTGCCCATTTGGGGTTGAGGAGTTTGGTCCGATATTCCAGACGCAGAACTTCTTCTAAATTACGGGGGGTCGTATCTTTAGAAAAACTTTCAATCAGACTCGTCCGTACTTTTTTGCCCTGTTTTTGTTCCGCTGCCCGCTTCAATCCACCAGTATTGGCGTAGTATTCTTGAATATCTGTTAAACCGTATTCAACGGAGTCAATTTCTTGAACGATGCGATTGGTGGTTTGGAGAAGTTGACTGAGAATTTCCGGGCGGGCTTTTCCCTTGTCGTTTCTGCCGTAACTAAAGGTATTTCGATCGCGCCAAGTATCCCCCAATTCTTCTCCCGACTCCCAATTACCATCAACAACGCGATCGTTCACCAACGAACCGAAATCTCCTGCTGGATTGGAAAATAACCGCGCCGAAGCATTCTCAATTCCTTGCGATCGTAACTCTAAAGCATGTTTGCGAATGAAGTTTTGTTCCTCTGCTTCTTCGGCATCGGCTGCCCGCTGAAATAGATCGTCTAATAGTTCGATAATATTGACGAAGCTATCGCGGAAAATACCCGATAAATTCGCCAGAACGTCAATTCGGGGATGTCCGACTTCCTCTAAAGGTTTCAACTCGTAGCGGACGATCCGCCCCGTCCCTTCTTTTATCGGCTCTGCACCCACCAATTCTAGCAGAATCCCCAGAGATTCTCCCTTCGTCTTAATGGCATCTAATCCCCACAACATCACCGCCACCGTTTCGGGGTATTTACCCTGTTCTTCTACATGGCGGTCGATAATTTTACACGCAATTTCTCGACCGCGAAGATAGGCAGCAGGAGAAGGCATTCGATAGGGGTCGAGGGCGTGAATATTTCGTCCTGTGGGTAACACGCCAGGCCCATCTCGTAATAAATCTCCACCGGGCGCGGGAGGGATATATTCTCCATTTAACCCTCGCAGTAAGTTGACCATTTCTTCGGGAGTTTTGAGCAGTAAATCTCGAATTGATTCAGCTTCTTGAATATCCTTTAAGATATCTGTTTCTGCTTCTTCTAAGGTTTTGAGATCGGTTTTGATAAAATTAGTGTCTTTTGTGGAAATGGCTTGAATGACTTCGGGCGTTAATCGATCTTCAAAATAAGCACTTAGATAGGACTCTAGTCGATCGCCATCTGGAACCTCACCCAAGGTATGCAACCCAGAAGAAAATAAACGCTGTTCGAGAACTTGCAGGTATTCGTAGATTTTGACGAAATAAGGTTCGAGAACATCATTACTAAACAATCGTGCCGTTTCGGATGTGAACGTAATCCCTAATTTTTCGGCTTCTGCTAAAGGACGATCGGTTTCCAAACCGACATCGACAATTTTTTGACAAATTGCCTCTTTCAGCATCGAATTCTTTTGCGAATCTTCCCGATATTCTGCAATCAACTCTCGCAAGGCAACTAATTCTTTATACAATCCCGCTCGTCCGTAGGGAGGAACGTTATGGGAAATTAAGACTCCATACCCGCGCCGCTTTGCCAACATCGACTCCGACGGATTATTCGCCGCATAAATATATAAGTGAGGCAAATCTCCCAGCAAAATATCTGACCAAGAATATCCCGTATTTCCCAAAGGCGAACCCGGCAACCATTCCACCGTTCCATGCATCCCAAAATGAACGATCGCATCGGGTTGATACTCGTTTTGCAACCATTTATAAAAGGCTGTATATTGCGGGTGTGGCGTTAAATCTCGCTCGAACATCAATCGCATCGGATCGCCAGAAATCCCGAGCGGAGGTTGCACGCCAATCCAAACATTCCCCAGTTGTACGCCACCAATTAGTAACTCATCGCCATAGGTTTTAATTCCCGTTCCCGTTAGCGATTTCCACTGCTTTTCGACGCGGGTTGTGAGTAAATAGCCTAACCATTTTTCTAAGGTTTTGGTGTTGACTGTGGTTACAGAACTAGACTGTTCGTCAGAGAATTCGATCGAGTCGGGATAAGCTTCATCGGCTTCTTTCACCTGGCGAATTAGTTCCTCCCCATCTTCAGGAATCTCCCCAACTGAATATCCTTGCGCTTTTAATTCTTTGAGCAAACTAATCAGCGATCGCCCGACATTGAGAAGTGCAGCGGTTCCCGTCGCCCCATACCCTGGCGGAAACCCATATAAAATTACCGCAATTTTCCGTTTTTCGGGGGGGGTTCGTCCTAGAGAAATCCAATTTTTTATCCGTCCTGTCAACCGTTTGAGGCGATCGGGAATTAGATAAATATCTTCCCCCACCAAACCCCCCAACGGAACTGGATCGATCGCCCCATCGAGTTCCGGTAGCGCGTATAAAACCACACTTTGCAAACCGCCAATTCCCTGCCGCGTCCAGGAGTGAATATCTTGAATTAGTAGCGGGGCAGATACAAAATAGGGGACGTTTTTCGCGCTGAGAATTTTCACGGCAATTTCCGTCTGTCGCCCCGCTTCCATCGACCCGGCCGGTCCGCCGACTAAGGGAAAGCCAATTGTCGAGACGATCGCATCGACTTCTACCGCTTCTGGAGACAGGGAAAGAGTTTCTTTAATCCCCCGTTCGCGCTGTTGGGTTTCGTAGGCGGAAGTCATCCAATCTCGCACCGCCACGTGACCTTCAACGCCGTTAATAAATATCGGTAACGGTGTTAATCCAACGGTCTCAAAATGGCGAATGAGTTGGGGAATATAGGGCTGTTTGGTGACGACGTGTTTTCGATACAACAAAATACCGACAACTGGGGTGTTCTCTAGAGTTGTCTCAACATCCCGATTTCGATACCATGCCAAATATTGCTGGGGCGACTCAAAATATCCCTCATAGTCTGGATGCAGCAATCCCATATTCGGCGTTTCGATCGCCACGGGAATTTCACCAATTTCTAAATCCAAATATTTCTGGGCGATCGTCCAAAACATCGCCGCCACATTTTCCGTTCCCCCCGCATTCCAGTAGCTGTAAATAATCAGCCAATTGCGCAAATCTTGCACCTTTTTCACTGGAACGAATTTGAGGAGTTTGGGACCGGTTTTGAGAAAGCTGATGTACCCGGCGAGTTTATCCTCTTCTCGCTGGCTGGTAAATTTACCCAGGATAAACTTAATCGGTTTGGGCATTCCTTTGGGTTTGTCGCCAATTTTAAACGCCCCAATTTGCGTTAAACTCATCAACTCCAACGCCGACTCGAACACCAGGCGGATGGGAATATGCTGCACTCGTTCTCGCAGCCAAAGGACTCGATCGTAGTCGAAGATGAGGCTGGCGAAGAATACCGAGGCTTCTTGTAACGCGGCAGCCACGGTATCGGCTTGGGAGGTAAGGTCTCGATCGCTAAAAACTCGAATATCCAACTCCGGACAGCGGGATGTGGCGAATTCGGCAGCTTTCCGGTACAAGTCGGCATTAAAGGATTCAAACCCGGCAATCAATACGATGCGCTTCATCTGTTCACCCTGAAAACCTTCTATTGAATCTTAGCGAGAAGTTTGGGTAAATCGATCGCATCGAACATTAAGATCGGATTGATTCGGATTTATGCGGCAAAATCGAGAAAATTACTGTGAATTCTGGTGGATTTATCGAGCCTTCCACGTTAAAAAATCCCCTATCCTCAACGACATACGCTCTGAATTGCCGATCGTTTCTAGGTGTCGATTGGGTTGGGAATCTCGATTCTAAAGGTCGTTCCTCGACCCACTTGAGAATGACACTCGAGGGTGCCACCGTGTTTTTCCGTGACGATTTGGTAAGAAATGGAAAGTCCCAGTCCTGTCCCTTTGCCTACGGGTTTGGTGGTAAAAAAAGCACCGAAAATATTTTGCGCCACCTCTTCTGGAATACCCGTTCCATTATCAGAAATTTCGATCGTAATTCGATCTCCAATTTTTTCTGTTTTTACGCTGATGACGTTCGGATCTTTCTCAATTTGGGCAAATGTCAGTCCTTGATTTGCTTCATCTAAAGCATCGATCGCGTTGGCTATTAAATTCATGAAAACTTGATTGAGCTGTCCGCCATAACATTTCACCAAGGGCAACTCGCCATAATTTTTCCTCACTTCAATAGCCGGACGCTCTTGCTTGGCTTTAAGGCGATGTTGCAAAATCATCAAGGTACTTTCAATACCCTCGTGAAGATCGGCGAGTTGTTTTTCCTCTTTATCGATGCGGGTAAACGTTCTCAAGGAAGACATAATTCCTTGAATCCTTTCCGTACCAACTTTCATCGATTGAACCAGCTTTGGCAAATCTTGCAGGAGAAATTCGAGATCGATATCTTCAATTTCTTCTTCGATTTCTTCAGGAGGTTCGGGAAACTTTTCTTGGTATAAATCTAATAAGCCTAATAAATTTTCAATATATTCATTTGCATAATCTAAATTCCCCGAAATAAATCCGACGGGATTATTAACTTCATGGGCAATTCCCGCGACAAGCTGACCCAAACTCGATATTTTTTCGGCTTGAACTAACTGAGATTGCGTTTGTTTTAAGTTATCTAAGGATTCTTCGAGTTCTTGAGTTTTCAGTCGCAGCTCGTTTTCCGAGCGGGAGAGGTCGGCCGTTCGTTCTTCAACGCGGGTTTCCAAATCTTGAGTTAACTGTTCTAGAGCGAGTTGAGCGCGAACTCGCTCTTCGACTTCCACTTTGAGTTTTTGGTTTTGCGTCTGCAATTGCTGCGTCAGCTCGCGAATTTTGAGATGGGTTTTAACTCTTGCTAAAACTTCTTCCGTTTGAAAGGGTTTGGTAATGTAGTCGATCGCTCCTAATGAAAATCCCTTAACTTTATCTTTAATATCGGATAAAGCCGTCATAAAAATAATGGGGATATCGCTTAATTCTGCATTCGATTTAATCCGGTAACAAGTTTCAAAGCCATCAATCCCAGGCATCATGACATCGAGAATGACCAGATCGGGTTGTGCGTACTCAATTTGCTCGATGGCACTTTCTCCATCGAGCGCGACGAGAATTTCCCATCCCGAATTTGCCATGACTCCCGAGAGAACCTCCAGGTTAGTCGGGTTATCATCCACAATTAAAATTGTAAATCGATTGGTCGTTTCATCTGTCATGGACGGCTACACCTACTAACATATGAGTGACTTCGCTGATAATAACCCGATAGTCGATCGCATGTAGAGATCGCTCGAACGTAACGCTGGCCGAGGGTATAACTCTTCTGAGTTAGAACTACCATCGAGACTCAAATAACTGGAATCTCGATAACGAATTCCGTTCCTCGCCCCGGTACTGAATTACAGATTAGCTTACCTTGGTGTTGTTCCACCACGATCGAGTAGCTAATTGACATTCCCAACCCCGTTCCTTTGCCCACTGGTTTAGTCGTGAAGAAGGGATCGAAAATGCACTTTTGGATTTCTTCGGGTATCCCCAGTCCGTTATCGGCAATCTCGACGACGAGAAAACCACACTTGAGTTCTTCCGTATCGCAATTGGTTTGACAGCTGCGTTTGAACTTCGTCCGAATCCAGATGGTGGGAACGTAACGATCGGGTTGACTCCAAGCTGCCATTGATTCTTCGAGTGCGTCAATCGCGTTAGAGAGAATATTAATAAAGACTTGGTTAATCTGTCCGGGATAGCACTCGACTAAGGGCAACTCCCCGTAATCCCGAATCACGTCAATGGCAATGCGATCGGGCTGGGCTTTCAAACGGCTGCCGAGTACGATTAAAGTACTCTCCAAACCCTCGTGTAAATCGGCGGGTTTTTGTTCGGCTTCATCGAGTCGCGAGAACATGCGCAACGATCGTACAATATTCCGAATGCGATCGGTTCCCACCTGCATCGAACATAACAATTTCGGTAAGTCTTCTTGCACGAACTCTAGATCGATCTCCTCAGTTTTTTCCTCAATTTGTTCGGAAATTTCAGGGAACTCTTCTTGGTATAAATTGAGTAACTCGAGGAGGTTATCGATATACTGACCGGCATGAACTAAGTTACCACAAATAAAATTAACGGGATTGTTAATTTCATGGGCAACTCCAGCGACAAGTTGACCCAAAGACGACATTTTCTCGCTTTGAATTAACTGCATTTGTGTCTTTTGCAAATGTTCGACCGTCTGCAAGAGTTCTGAGGTTCTCTCTTCAACTCGGCGTTCTAAGTCTTTTTGCGACTGTTGGAGTAAGAGATTTTGCTCTGCCATCTTCCGATGGAGAATTCGCATTTCTAAATGAATATTAATCCGAGCGAGAATCTCCTCTTTTTGAAATGGTTTGCTGATGTAATCGACGGCTCCGAGTTCAAACGCTTTTACTTTGTGAACCGTATCCGTCAGAGCCGTCATGAAGATGACCGGAATCTCTCGAGTCTGTGGCGATGCTTTTAAGCGCTCGCAGGTTTCAAACCCGTCAATTCCGGGCATCATTACATCTAATAAAATTAGATCCGGAGGTGATGTTTTAACTTGCTCGATTGCGCTAAACCCATCCTGAGCAGATGAGACTGTCAATCCAGCTTTGGTTAAAAACTTGAATAGCAGTCTTGTATTGATTGGATTGTCATCGACAATCAATACCAATCCTTTTTTGGCAGTTTCCATCCTCAACTCTCTTTTATTTGATGAGTGGTACTGCACCCACTGACAAATAATATCTGCTCAATAGACCCCAATAGCCGATCGAGAAATATCTCGAGACGACTCAAACCAGACGGATACTGCGAACCGCTCGGTCGATCCGGGCGGGGACAGAGTCCCAACCAGCTTTGACACTCTTTTGTCCGCTAAGTTGCCCACACTAGGTTACGATGTTTCCAGCATCGGGATGTTCCTAGACTTTCCCAATCGTAGTCGATCGAGCCAACTATCGGAGCTGATTTTTTAATTGCTCGATCGCATTTGGGGTGAGGGTCACTCGAACTTCGACTTGTTGCAGATCGTCTCGAAGGATTAATCGAGCATCATCACTGTCGGTTAAATAGGAGATCTTCGGATCGTACAGGTCTAGGGTTCGATAGGTCACTTGTTGCGGTTTCACCCGTAAGACCACTTGTTGTTGGGATTTGGGATAAATGTACAAACACGAATGCAGGCGATCGAGTGCGAGGGTCCCAGCAGTAATGTTGCGCTCTTCCTCCGCGCCGGATTTGCACCAGTATAGGGTGATGCCGCGAATTTCTGGGGCTTCAACTGTAAAAACTTCATCGAATCGCTGGGGTTCCCAGTCGAGTTCGCTCACATCTCCACTTGGAGACAAAATACGCTGCTGCCAGGATATCTCTTTCTCGTTGAGATCTGCCCACCACAGGCGAATCTCATCTAGGTAGTTCCCGTTGTCGGGGTTGCTACTGCCGTATTGCCAGACAATTTTGGATTCCATTGTCGGTTCTTAAATTTGGGTCACAACCGCTCGAAATTTGCTGTGTCCAGTCTAACCTCAGAAATTGGCATTTCGCCGTACTTCGAGAACTGGCAGCTCGAATTGCGGTCATTCTGAGTGATTTTGGCACACTGCAATCTGGTGGCGTTAATAACACCCCATCGGACTTACGCGCTCGCCACCATATACGATATTCTAGATGCCATACCCAACAGCTAGGGTAGAGAGTTTTAGCCTTCAGATTACCGCAGGCTAGATCGATCTAAATCGGTTGGAGGTGTGGCGATCGTGTCGGACGACAACGTTCGAGCGCCCAATGTTACGAGTTTGCTGTCGAATCGGTCGGACGATCGCTTGAGGCTTTTTCTAAAATCCATTTTTCGACGATCGGATTCACCAATTCCGGGGCTTCGTCTTGAGGACAATGCCCCACCCCTTCTAGGGGAATAAAATCCTCGACGGCTTCAAATCGCGTCCACTCTTGCCCTAGGGCGATCGGTTCCCAGGGGTCTTCCGTTCCCCATAAAATCAGCGTCGGGCAAGGGAGTTTCTCGAGGAGTTCTTCGGGTAGGGGACCTTGAGAGTAGCGGGTAAAGGCAACGAATACGTCTGCCGCGCCGATATCGCGGGCGGGTTGGAGAATTAGTTCGACCAGTTCGTCGGTGACGGCATCGGCACGCTTGTAGGCTTGCAGTAAAATCTTGCGGACGGTGTTGGGAGTGGCCAGTTGAGCGAAGAAGAACTGACCGACGGCTTTAACGGCGAGTAACTTTTGCAGTAGAGGCGCGCCGACTTGTTTGAACCAGGGTTGTTGTTCTCTGCGGCGATCGTGGAGCAAGCGCAAAGAGCAGTTGAGCTGGACGATACCCAGCACCCAGTCGGGACGATCTACGGCAGTTTGCATCGCGGTGACGCAGCCGATCGAATTCCCCACTAAAAAGACAGCTTCGCCGACGACTTCTCGACAAAAATCGGCGATTTGAGCGCTCCAGGTTTCAAAGGTATATTCGATCTCGAGTCCGGGTGTGGGTTTGGCGGACCGTCCAAATCCGATGCAGTCGATCGCCCAAACCCGACAGGTCTGCGCGAGAACCGGGAGATTTTTGCGCCAGTGTTGGGTTGACGCACCGAAACCATGCACTAAGACCACGGCCGGCCCTCGATCGCCGAGGGTTTGGTAGCCAATCTCGAATCCCCTCCATTTCCAGCTAGCAAAGGGGATGGTCTCGGAGGTCGGTGCAGTTGTCGGAGAAAGAGACATGGGTTCGATCGGGGAGTGGGGAAGGTCAACTAGTCTGTCGCCCTGATGAGGGAGCGATCGACTATTTATATTTTGTAACAAATATTGGGAACAAATACCCGAAGACGGTCGAGCGCCGCTCACCAACTCTCGATCTTACAATGATAAATATGTGACAAGTCACTGGATGAGAGTTGAGGCGATCGCAGCAGTTTTAAACTTCGATCGATTTCTGGCTGAATTTTGGCAAGGCAGCGACACGTAAGCTTAACTCCTGACCCATGCAATACCACGCACCCGACGCTCGAGGCTTTACATTTGCTTCGACCGGGCAACCCTTGTTTTGAAACGATACCCTCGGTAGGATAGACAGGAGACAATTGAAAAAGCGATCGAAAATCGCTAGCTTTGGTAAGCTCAATATTTACGATCCAACATTTACGATAAGGAGAGTGGTATGACCGATCGCCCTAACGCTCGCGAGCTAATGCGCGAAGCCTACGAAAACCGCTACACGTGGGACAAAAATTTTCCTGGATACACCACTGACATTACCCTCAAGCGCCCGGATGAGGTCGTTACGGCAAAAGCGCGAGTCAACCGAGACCTCTCGGCTGATGTACTCGAAATCTCCGACGAGTCGGCCAAAAAAGAAATTCAGAACCAACTCTGGGAAATTGCCATTCACCGGATTCGCCGCAGTTTCGAGCAAACTCACGGCAAGAATACCTTCAGTCTCGGCGAAACTGACGATACCGGGGCGGTAGAAATTCTGCTCGGGGGTAAGTCCGAAGGCGATCGCTATAAATTGCGCGATCGGGAAGTGTGCATGGTACACCGTCACATCCACGGTGTCGTCGTCACCATCCACACCTTCAGCAGCCACGATACCGGTGCGGGTTATCTCTCTCACCGCTACGATTCCATCTATCACGATCCCGAAACCGGGGAAGCCAAAGGCGGACGCAGCGTATTTGAAGATAACTACGAGAAAGTCGGCGATTACCACATTTTGACCAGCCGGACGATCGAAACCGAAATCGATAGCGGAAAGGTTAAGACAGAGTACGGTTTCTCGAATATCGAGTTGCTCGAACCGGCTTTGGTGTAACGGCTTTGGTGTAATGGCTTTAACGCTGTTAGCCAGATATCACCATCTCAAACATAATCATTCCAAACATAACAATATTCATCAGGTTGGACTCGAATCGATCGGGTCCAACCTTTTTTGTCGGAGAGTCTTGGCGCAATGTCCCATCTTCGGTCTCTATGGCGTAGATGGCAAGCGCACCAATCGCCGCAGCAGACACATCACCTCCGGTGGATTTTGCGTTGGTTGCGGGGGACTCCATTCCCAGACTTGGGCAAATCCGCGTGCGTACAGCACTTGAATGGTATCGGTTACGGCTTGGGGGGAACCGATGAGTACGACTTTGATATATTCTCGATCGTCCGGTGGTATGGGTTCGGGTTTTGGTGGATCGATCGGGGTGGGAGATGTGGTTTCCGTCGTGTTAGTTTCGACGATATCTTTTTGCATGGCTTTTTTTGCTCAACAGAATTTGTTGTTGAATACCAATTAGTTTACGTAAACCAAATGGTTAAGTCAACCAAAAAGTTTTCATTTACGATGAGAGCGCCATCTGACAGGATGGACAGCATGGGAAAAGCCGGTCAAGCACTCAAACAAGCATTAGAGCGTCACGGTGTGAGTCAATACGCCTTGGCCGTTCAATTGAGTATCGAGCGCACCAATATTTATCGCTGGGTACACGAAATACGCGATCCGACAGCCGAGCGCGTTTACCAAATCGTGTTGGCACTCAAACACCTCAATCCCGCAGCAGCCAAAGAATTCGTACGGTTGTACCTCGGGGAAGTTGTAGACGATATCGATACCAATGGTTCTTAAATTCTTGCAGCCAGAACCATGGGAAGAGCAGGTCAAGCACTCAAACAAGTTCTCGCCAACTATGGTATTAGCCAAAATAAAGTGGCTGTTACTCTGGGAGTCGAACGCGGTAGCGTCTATCGGTGGGTACACGAAATACGCGATCCGACAGCCGAGCGCGTTTACCAAATCGTGTTGGCACTCAAACATCTCAATCCCGCAGCAGCCAAAGAATTCGTACGGTTGTACCTCGGGGAAGTTGTTGAAGATATCGATGGTGATAGTTCTTAAAGTGCGATCGAGAAAGCTGAATGCTGAATGCTGAGCGCTGAAAGCTAACTGCTACAACCCATCAATCGACTCTAGCGCTTTCGTACATCCAGCGTTCGTTTCGATCGTCCCACGCAAGTTTAATTTGCAAAGATAGCGGGCTGATATTGCCCTCCTTCATGTGATATGCCAGTTGCGCCTGGACTCGAGCCGTCTCCTCTTCAACTTCGAGCGTGGCGATCTCCTCAATTTCGACAAAATCTACCGATTCCCACCAATCCGAGTAATCCGAGTAGCCGTTCGGATGTAAGTCGCGATTGCGTCGCAGAGATTTGGAAAGCATTCCCCAAGCGGTTCGATACTCGTCGTCGTTGAGCGTCTGGTAGTAGTCGCGAACGGCCTGTTCTGGAGAGGGGCGATCGTCCGAAACATCGGCATCGGGTGCTTCTTCTTCCAGATTCCCCAAAGCCTCCCGCGCATTCAGTTGGTTGGGGGACAAATTGGCATCGGTACTGGCTAAAGCGCAATAGGAATCGATATTTTCCCGTCCGTAGCTTTTCAGGGCGATCGCACAAGTAGGGAGATCGTTAAAGACGGCCGCGTACACCTGAGTGTAGCGTTTCCCGGATAAGTTGGCGTAGTCGGGAATCCAAAACATACCCGCATCTTGATATCCTTTGTCTTTTAAGCGATCGAGTTGTTTTCTGGCGCGATTCGATTCTTGGAAGGCCGAGTCGGCGAGGAAATAGAACGAGATTAGTTCGGGTTCGGGTTCGGGGAGAGGTTCGGGTTCGGGGAGAGGTTCGGGTTCGGGGAGAGGTTCGGGTTCCGGCTCGGGTTCGGGTTCGGGTTCGGGAACGACAACAACGGGCGGTTCGGGCAGTACGGCTTCGGGTTGGTTGAGGGCGAAGCCGATGCCGACGAGGGTTCCCACCCCCACGAGTCCACCTGCGATCGCGCGGGCGATCGTCTTTTGCGTTCCGCCAGATGGAGTCTGGTTCGACCGCATTGGCACGTCTAAATCGGGATTGGGAACGGCCATTGTCGCTGCCGTCGCCGGTGTCACGTAGGCTGGTGGCGGGGTGAATGGTGGCGGGGTGAATGATGGTTTGGACTTCTGATGTTCTAGGGCTTGATTTTCTAAGACCGATCGCATTTCTCGCGCCCCGGAAAAGCGATCGCGAGGATGAGATTCGATCGCCTTATCTAAGAGATGGACTAATTGCGGACTCAATCCCGTAACGTGCTGCTGCCAGAGCAGAGACCCCGTTTGCGGATCGCTGGCCATCTGCTGGGGGGTAAGACCTGTGAGAGCGTAAATAGCGGTCAGTCCCAAGCTGTAGAGATCGCTGCCGTAGACGGGGCGACCGGCCGCTTGTTCCCCAGACATAAAACCGGGAGTGCCGATGACGATGCTGTGAGTCAGGTGGCCCGTCGAACTGAGGGTGGTTGCCATGGTTTCCCGAACGGCCCCAAAATCGATGAGAACGGGTTCGCCGTCGGATTTTCTTAAAATGATGTTATCGGGTTTGACATCGCGATGGACGATGCCTTGGGAATGCACGTATTCGAGAATTGAAAGCAAACTGCCCAGAAGAGAACGGAGGCGGCGTTCGTCGAATGGCCCCTCGAGAGCAACTTTGTTGGCGAGGGTTTGACCTTCGATCCACTCTTGTACCAGATAAAATTGCTCGCCTTCGCTAAAGTAGGCGTACAGCGTCGGAATGCGATCGCTCCCGTCCCCCAAGGATTCGACGATCGCCGCCTCTCGAGCAAATCGCTCTCGTATCAGTTGCAGGACTTGGGGATCGTTTCCGGTGGGTTTGAGTTGCTTGATAGCACAGTACCGTCCCGACGGCATATGGGTATCTTGGGCGAGAAAAGTTTCTCCAAATCCTCCCCGTCCGAGGGACCGAACGATCCGATAGCGATGATTGAGTAGGGTTGAGTTCATAATCGACGGATGCCCGAGCGCACCGTTTCGCAGCTAGAAAAGCTCCGATCCAGTTTGGATTAACTTGCTTCAATCTTCAAGCACTGACAGGCTTTTTCAGTACTTGTATTAACCATTAGTATAAAGAATTCGAGTCAGAAGAGTGGGGCGATCGCACTCCTCGACGGACAGATAATGGCAATGGAACTGGGTTGGATCTCGTGGAAGTTACAGATTGCTTTTAATTGCTAAGCAGCATAAACTTTGTTTAATTTTTCTGTATTAAGAATAACAAAATAATAATCTTATTCTCATAATGTCAGAAGAAGGCTATATAAAAGAAGTGCGAACGGGCTAAATCGCAGATTCTAACCCGATAGCCAACGAACAACTAAACTTTGTAAGCTCAACTGAGGTGAAAGTTATGATAACTCACGATTGGATCGACGGTTTGTGGGCAGTTGTGATGGTTGCTGGATTTAGCGCGCTCTACTGTCCGGTCCTGTGCTGGCTGCTCGCCTCTCGTTCGAGCGCTCTCAACGATCGCTCCCTGGCAGTTGTCGATTGAGCATCGAATATCTAGCGAATCTTCTGTTTCCGGTCATTAATGAATTGATTTGTAAATTTAGGCAACAAAGCGATCGATAAAGTCAAATATGAGATGGGCGAGTTGAAGTTTAGAACAAGGTTCGATCTCCATTCGATCGCCTCGAACGCTCAACACGATCGCTTCGTTGTCATTGCTGCCGAATCCCCCTTGAGGTCGATCGATCGGATTGGCGACGATCGCATCTAATTTTTTGCGGTACAGCTTTTCTCGGGCTGGGGGTTCGATATCTCCGGTCTGGGCGGCAAATCCGATCGATCTTTGGTGGGGTTGTTTGAGCGCGCCCAACTGCGCCAAAATATCCGGCACGGGTTCGAGGGCTAGCGCATCGGGCAGCGATCGCTTCGATAATTTCGACGGGCTGTAGGTTGCGGGTTTAACATCGGCGACGGCGGCAGACATCACCAGCCAATCGGCATTTGGAAAAGCCGCGAGTAGGGCGTTTTCCATTTCCTCGGCCGTAGTAACGGCAATGACTTCCATCTCGGGAAGGGCTTCGAGGAGGGCGGGTTCCATTGGAGCGCAAACCAGAGTCACCGATGCCCCGCGATGGGCCGCTGCTTGGGCCAGGGCTACCCCCATTTTCCCCGTGGAGGGATTACCGATAAATCTTACTGGGTCGAGATATTCCCGCGTTCCCCCAGCACTAATTAATATTCGTTTCTTCGCTAAATCTCGTTTGCCTCCCGTGTAGATGAGAGACTCGAGATAAGCCAAGATACAACTCGGTTCGGCCATGCGACCCTCACCCACCCGATCGCAGGCTAAAATTCCAGAACCGGGTTCGATCGGGTGGTAGCGGGGATCGGTTTGAAGTTGCTGCCAGTTGCGTTGCACGGCAACCTGCTGCCACATATCGGTGTTCATCGCCGGGGCGATCGCAATCGGACAAGTGGAGGCAAGAACGGTATTCGTCAGCAGATTATCGGCCACTCCAGTGACTAATTTCGCCAACGTATTGGCACTGAGGGGGGCGATCGCCAAAACGTCTGCCCATTCCCCCAATTCGATGTGTAGGGGTCGTCCGCGCTCGGCACTCCAGAAACACTCGTCCGTATAGGCTCGATTGCGACTTAAGGTAGCCACGGTGACCGCTCCGATAAACGATCGCGCGGCATCAGTGAGAATAACTTTTACTTCCGCTCCAGCCTTAGCTAAAGTCGAAATGACCTCGCAAACTTTATACGCGGCAATTCCCCCCGTAATGCCGACGAGTATGCGAGGTGACGAAGCTTCATGCTTCATCGAAAGCTTCAAACTCTAGTAGGTAAAGATAGGGTTCGACGAGTTCGGGACGTTGAAAGGCGATCGCTCGCAAGAAATGCCAATCATCGAGTCCCTCAAAGGGACTTGCATAATCATCAGCCTCCAAACGACCGGCCAAGACTTTGACATCAGCTGGTGTCAAAGTGGAAATTTCGATTTTGGAATTACATAATGTAGCCATCGACTAAGACTCCCCCCTAGTAAGTTTTATCCGAATTAATCGACGGGTTTTGTTGTTTTTTCGACACTTTCATCATACTGCACAAAACGAGGGCAAACCGAATCGGGTTAATCTTTCGCAACAACCAAATTTTCCCGACAGACACTCGAAAACTCACAATTGAGAATGAGTATTGCTCGTGAATCTGACTCAAGTATTCGGAATACACAAGACTAATCTATAACCTTTGAGGAAGATTTTACGCTTGGGGTAAAACTTTCAGAGCAAACTCGCGCAAAAATGCAATTTCCTCCGCGCAAATTTCATGACCCATATTATATTCTCGATACTCTACAGTTGCGCCCAATTCTAGTAGCGTATCTCGCGCTTCGATCGCAGCCGATCGCGGAACCACCGAATCTTGTTTTCCGTGGGCGATCGCAATGGGAGGCAACATTGGAGTTCGCGGCTGAGTGGGAGCATGAAGATAGCCACTCATGGAAAACAGGCCGGCAACGGGTTGGGTACATCCAATATCTAATGTCATCGCTCCCCCTTGAGAAAAGCCACAAAGTAAGGTTCGATCGAGAGAAACACCCGTTGTTTTTGCTAAAGACTGCAACCAAGCTTGTAAAGCTTCTTGGCTTTTTTTAAGTCCTTCAATATCCTCTCGCTCGAGATCGTACCACATTTTTCCACCGGGAACGTGAGGATGGCTAAAGGGAGCATCGGGGCATAAAAATTGATAGTTGGGAAGCTCGAGCATCGAACTTAAAGAAGCTAAATCTCGTGCGTTTGCACCCCAGCCGTGAAGCAAGACGATCGCTCCCATGGGAGGTCGATCGCTAGTCGGAGGAATTGAGATAAATTCTAGAGACATAAAATGCCGTATCCGTTTTGAGAAAATGTTGAAATGTGTTGCTTTTTTTTGTGGTCAGAGTGAATTTTAGCACGGGCTAGATTTGACTTTCTCGCGCGTCTCTGGCTGCCGATCGGGGGGACAAAATTAAGATTTGGCTCGAAATTTAGCTCGAAAAAAGCGATCGACTCCAGACAAAATTTCAGTTTAACTCAGCCACTTTTACGGTTTCTTTAATCTTTATATACCCATTTTGTTAGATAATGGAGTAAATGAAAAAAGCGATCGAGTTGAGTGCAGAGCGACCGATCGGGGCTTTTTATTCAATTTGATGGGTCTAGAAGGTACGATCCCCTAACCCATGGGCTGAAGCGATTTTACGCAAGTTCGGCAAAGCAGACCAAACTCGGGTGCAATGGTTCGATCGGTCTGAGTCAAATAATGGCATCGCATCGGGATAGAGAAGCCCGAGAGGCAACTAAAGTTGGAGCATCTCCCAATCGATAACTTACCCGATCGTGAATGCAAACTCACGATCGAGTGTCGCTTTTTTACCATTGGGGAAGCATTGCTTTCCATTCACCCAACCCCAAGATTGCAACAGAATCATGAAACGAATCAAGACCTTGTTATTGGCGCTAACGTGGCTGTGCGCCTTCTATTATTTAAGCTATTCTAATACTCTCAAACCCTTTGAGGATGGGGATCGAATGACTCTCGATCGCGTTCCCCAAGTTGCATTTCGATCGCGTTAGAGAATCGCACCAGTATTCAGATATCGCCATATCTGGATACTGCCAAAATCCCATCGCCATGTCATCACCATATAACGTTACTTTAATGACCGGGTTTGTATTCGAGCGTCCGATCGTAAGATATTGGCAAAGAGAATTCGAGACGCTAATTTGAGACACTCGAGGAGCCGTACGGCAATGGTAAAGACCAAGAAGGGATTGAGAAATATAGCGATCGCCGCTACCACCTTCTGGAACCTGCAAGCGACTGCTGCCTCCGGATTTACCGATATTAGCGGACATTGGAACGAAACCTGCATTCGCCAACTCGCCGCACAAAATCTCGTCAGCGGCTATCCCGACGGAACCTTCAAACCCGAAGCCAACGTCACCCGTGCCGAGTTTGCCCTCCTTGCCTATCGAACCGCAGAAGTCTTCTTTCACCACTCCCATCCTCAGCGCGGGAGCATGGCATTTGCCGACGTTCCCCAATCCCATTGGGCGCGCGGTGCCATTCAACAAGCCTACCAATATTATCTGTTTGCAGGATACCCCGACGGCAGCTTCAGACCCGATCGCCCCATTCCTCGGGTTCAATCGTTAGTGGTACTGGCGAATGCCCTAAACTTCCGCGTGCCCGAGAATGCCGACGAATTCCTCCGATCGAAATTTGACGATCGCGATCGGATTCCCCAGTGGGCGCAAAAATCGATCGCGGCAGCCACCCTGGGACGAATTGCCGTCAGCTATCCCGATCCCCGCCAGCTCAATCCCAACCGCAACGCCACCCGCGCGGAAGTCGCTGGATTTATGTGTCAGGCGCGCAGTTTGGCGCGCACCGTTCCCATCGAATATATCGGTGGCGGCGACTTGGGTTTGGCGATCGTGCCGGAAATGGGGGGCATCGGTTCGTTTGCCGAAGGGTTGCTCCTTGCAAGTGGAAACGGCAAATACGGCTATCTCGACACCGAGGGGAACATCGCAATTCCCTTCCAATTTGAAGCAGCTAAATCCTTTTCTGGCGGATTGGCAGCGGCGAAATCTCAGGGGAAGTGGGGATATCTCGACAAGCAAGGCAACTGGGCGATCGCGCCGCAATTTGAGGGGGCAGGCGACTTTTCTGAAGATTTAGCGATCGTCTCGCTGCCAGAGGGCAAAGGCATTCTCCATCGTACCGGAACCATGCAAGCCCAAATCTCAACCGCCGACTTACAATCGCTCCTCCCCACCGGGGAAACGATCGACGACTTTCAAATCGCTCCCTTTGCCGATGGTTTAGCCAGGGTAACGGTCAGACAAAACAACCCGTACACCCACTACACCGGATTTATCGACCCTAAAGGAGCCTGGGCGATCGCTTTGCAAGAGAATCCCATGACCGATTTTTCCGAAGGATTCGCCGCCATCGAGGTGGATGGCAACTACGGCTACGCCGACAAAACTGGAGAAATTATCATCGCGCCGCAGTTTCATAAAGTCCAACCTTTTTCCGAGGGACTGGCGGCCGTTGAATTGAAAGCCCCAGGAGCATCTTACTCGTCTCGAACCTGGGGTTATATCGATCGCACCGGAGAAATCGTCATCCAACCGACTTTTTATTCGGCTCGCTCCTTTTCCGAAGGCTTGGCAGCCGTATACGACCGAGATTTCGGTTCCGGATATATCGATCGAACCGGAACCCCCGTCATTTCTAGTCAGAACGTTCCCGAATTGAGCGGGGTCTTTCCCTTTGTTGAAGGAGTAGCGCAGGTGTCAACTTCAGACGGGTACGGATATATCGATCGCGCTGGGAACGTGGTTGTCGAACCCCAATTTGCCTCGGCTGGGATCGTATCCGAGGGCATGGCGCGGGTGGATATATCCGGTCAGTGGGTCGATCGATTGGGAGGATACGATGGTTCGGCCGTACCGATCTTTGAAGCCCGACTCGAAGGGAGTCAGTGGGGTTATGTGCGGGTGCGACCTCGTTGAAGTAATTGCCCGCACCGGTGGAGGTAAACGCGCGTCACCGCATCCTGGGGATTATAATCCCAGCAAGCCTCAAACAGGTCGAGCGCTGCGGAGAACTGCCGCTGACCGAAAAGAACGACGGCTCGCTCGAAGTCAGACTTGGTTTCTAATTTTTTCTGCCGCACGTCTGCTCGATCGGCATCGAACACCTCAAACACCGCTCGCCACTGAGACTGACTTTCCACGCGCACCCGATCGATATACCGAATTTGATAGTCGAAGGGATTCTCTAAATGGGCGAAGGTTTCTTGGGAAATCAACAGCGACAGGCGATACTGTTTGGTCAGTTGTTCTAGGCGGTTGGCCAAAAAAACCGCTTCGCCGATTGCCGCACTATCCATACGCGATCGACCGCCGACGGTTCCAAGCATTAAGTTACCCGTATCGATTCCCAAGCCGATCGAAATCGGTTGACGATCGATTTTTTGACGGGATCGATTGTATCGTTCGAGGGTGCGGAGCATTTCAATTCCCGATTTCACCGCATTGTCGGCATTGCCACCAAACACGGCAATAATCGCATCCCCCATATACTTTTCGATGAATCCTTGATGTTCGAGAATAGTGGGTTCCATCCTCGATAAATAGGCGTTGATAAATTTAAAATTATCCTCCGGAGACATCTTTTCCGAGAGGGCGGTAAAATTGCGAATATCAGAATATAAAACTGACATATTTTGCTCGATGCGATCGCCCAATTCGACATCGACAATACTATCTTTTTGGAGGTATTGAAGAAATCGATCGGGAACGAAGCGCTGGTAAGCATGATTGAGGCGATCGAGGGTTTTCTCGCGATGGGAGAGAATATCGATCGTCTTCGCGCGAGCGGCCGCTCGTTTTTTGAGTTCTTGATTCACCGCTCGCAGTTGCTCGTTCTGAGTCGAAATCTGTCGTTTTTTTAAGTAGCTGTTAATTGCCGCTTGAATCGTCAGTTGTAGATCGGCATAATGCCAGGGTTTAGTAAGATAGCGATATAAATTCGCATGATTGATGGCATTAACAACCTCATTAATTCCCGCCTGACCGGTTAACATGACTTTAATCGTTTGCGGCGAAATTTCATGGATGCGCTGCAAGAGTTCGTCTCCCCGCATTTGTGGCATAATACAATCAGAAATCACCAAGGCTAGCTCTCGATTTTCAGCAATTAAGTCTTCGAGAACTTCGAGGGCTTCTTCTCCACATTCGGCAACTTCAATTGTATATTTATTGTCAAAAACTAACTCCAACTCTTGTTTGAGACTATTTAAAATCATCAATTCGTCATCAACGCAGAGAATGACGGGTTTAGAGCATTCTGAAGTTCGATCGGGCTTTTCCTCTGTGGAAATAGGATGGGAAGAGTAGCCGGAGGGAATTGCAGATAAACTGCACGTCTGCTTGGGTTTCGGGTAAGACTTCGATGCAAGAAATCTATTTCTTGAGGACTCGTCTCGAACCGCTCCTCGGGTGCGATCTCGATGCTTATATATTGAATTCATGACAATTTCCCAAGTTTAAAGGCGATAAAGCTTTTCAATACCGGAACGAACATCATTTCTCTGGCTCCGGCATTCAGTCAAGTTCGCTCATCCCATTCCAGTGCGCGATCGATCTGCGAGCAAGTCAATGTCATTCGATTGAGACCGTGTTGAGTTGACAAAAATTAGGATCGCCTTCGATCCAAATCTTCGATCGCACAGATGTCTTCGTTTGGAATCAATCTTTCATCGGAGAAAAATAAATTAAAAAGGTCATCAAAACTGAGTCGGCAGAGTTCTACTATTCCCGACATTTCGCATGTTTGAATGCACCCTATCTCTCAAAAAAAATAGAGAGCGTTCTGGTTTTTTATTGTCAGCTTCAGCGAGCTGGCCAGATTGCTCTCATATTTTAATCAACCTCCGTGATTTCATCATAGGGAAATTTGAGGGGCTTGTCTTTCCGAATTCGGAAACGAGCTTACCAACTTCAGAATATCGCGCAGGAAGTCCCCGAACATATTGCAGCACTGGGAGCGAGCGTTTGGAGGGAGAGGATAGCTCGATTGGCAACCGGCGAAAGGAAAGTCTTTAATTGTACTGTAGCGTTTCAAACCAGCGTTTCAAATATCGGCACGTTGTTTTCCGAATTCGGAAAGCACCAGCCATTTTTTTGTTCTACTGTGAAAAATATGCAAGTGTTCACTCAACTCGATTGGTTTGAGGGGTTTTTAACTCTTCCACTCCAACCATAGGGCTTATGTCATGACCAACAATAGAATAGAGCTGACTTTTCTGGTTATTGATGACCACGAAGCGATTTTAGCAGGTACGGTTCCCGCTCTCCAGGAACAATACGCTTGCGCTCGCATTTTCAAAGCTCGAGATCGTTACAGTGCCGAACGAATCATCGAACGGGACTCGCCGGATTTGGTAATGGTGGATTTGAGTCTACCCGAAAAACCATCTGCCCCGGCCAATCCCGACGTGGGACTCGGACTGGTTAAAGATTTACTCGCGAGTGCTTTGGCTCCCAACATCATGGTGCTGAGTACGGATGTCACGCCTCTCGTGCGTCTGAAACCGACCATTGCCACCTATGAAGGAGGATTTGCAGCGATGGATAAATCCTTACCCGTGCGAGATATGCTTCACTTTGTCGAAGTCACGTTGCGAGGCTCGGTATATTTGCCACCTCAGATTCGATCGCGCCCGGAATTCGAGCGCCGATGGCTCGAACTGCTCCAGCTCAAATTTAAAGAAGGATTAACCGATAAAGCGATCGCCAAACGCATGGGTGTAAGCGAGCGCACGATTCGCAATTACTGGATCAGAATCCAAGATGCCTTCAGCATTTACGACGATCCGGAGAAAGACTTGAGAGTGCAAATCGAGATTGAGGCTAGAAAAATGGGATTGATTAGTTAATGAGAAAATGGTCGTTCGCACAACTCCAAAAACAGACCGTACTTTGGCGCGGTGCAATTTTACCCGTACTCCCAATCGTCCTCGCCATTGTCGTAGTGCGCCTCGTTGGATTCCTGCAAGTTCAGGAATGGATGGCATTTGATGCGTTCGAGCGACTGCGTCCGACCCAAACCGAAGATCGACGAATCACGATTATCGGGATTAGCGATCTCGATTTAAACGCGCTCGGGGGATTTCCCGTCCCCGATTTGGCCCTGGCTCGAGCAATTTCAATTCTTCAAGAATACCAACCGCGCGCGATCGGCTTGGATTTATTCCGAGATGCGATCGACCCTCAAGATGGCAATTCCGATCGGGCGCAACTTGGAGAAGTTCTACAAAAATATCCGAATATTATCGGTATTGAAGTTGCCCTCAATCCAGAAGATAGCTTTAACGTCAAACCGCCCCCCGAGCTACCCCCCGAACGGGTGGGCTTTGCCGATTTGCTCGTCGATGTCGATGGGAAGCTGCGCCGCGCTCTGATAGCAAGCCGGACTTGGGAGGGGGACATCAAATACTCTTTTGCTCTGCGTTTGGCGCAAGCTTACCTCACTCAAGAAGGAATCGAGTTTCGCCACGGCGATGTCCCACCGGAGTCGTTGAAATCGAGCGATCCGATCTTTTTTGGGAAAACCCAGCTTCTGCGCTTTCGATCGAACTCTGGGGGCTACGTAGGCGCGGATGACAATGGCAATCAAATCTTACTGAATTTTCGCGCGGCTCCCCAACCCTTTGCGGTTCTTTCGCTCACCGACATTCTCGATCGCAATTTCGACCCGGATTTAATTGAGGATCGCATTGTCCTGTTGGGGATGACGGCCGCCAGCGTCAAAGATACGTTTATCACCTCTGCGGTGAAAAACACGATCTATTCGATGCAACTCGGTAGCACCGAGTCCGTCTCGAATCAGTTAATCTACGGGGTGGAAATTCACGCCCACGCCGCCAGTCAAATTATCAGTGCGGTGATGGAAGGTCGATCGCAAATTCGAGTGTGGGCGGACTTTTGGGAATACCTGTGGATCGGGAGTTGGGGGTTGTTGGGCATTAGCTTGGGCATCGCCTTGCAATCGCCTTGGAAAACCATCCTTTGTCTGTTCCTCGGCACTGGGGGACTCGTCGGCGCGAGTTATTTCCTTTTGACCGTTGAGGGATGGTGGATTCCCATCGTCCCCACGGTTCTTGTCTTTTGGGGGGCGGGACTGACCACGGCAATGGTCGATCGAGACTTGCGACTCGAACTCGAACAGCGCCGCCAAACGATCGAGCGGACGTTTGATGCGGTACATAACGGACCCCTTCAAGATCTTGCCGTTATCTTAAGGAGTTTGGGGGAAGAAGACCTGCCCCCAGAAAAACTGCGATCGCACTTGCAAAACCTCAACTACGAGTTACGGGGGATTTACCATCAAATGCGCCAAGATGTGGTCGCCCACCGCAACAGCCTCTACCTCAAAGGCATTCCCGTACTGGATTTGCAAACCCCCATCTCCGAGTTACTTTATACCGTTTACGATCGCACCCTCGATCGAGATTTTCCCGGTTTTCGCACCATTCTCACCTACATTCCCCCCAACTTCGCCCCCCTCGAAGCCTGTCACTTATCTCCAGACCAAAAGCGAGATCTCTGTGTGTTCCTGCAAGAGGCACTTTGCAATGCAGGCAAACATGGGTTGGGAACCACTCGCTTGGATGTGGTTTGTACGGTTCGCGAGGGTTGGTATTACCTACAAGCGATCGATAACGGCCGAGGTCTCGAATCGACAACGAGTAAAGAAGGACAGGGAACCCACCAAGCTCAAGCCCTCGCCCGCAGTTTGGGCGGTCGGTTCGAGCGCCGTCCCAATCATCCGCAAGGAACCATCTGCCAATTACGCTGGCCGGTCTCGAAGATAAAAACTTTGAGCCGGCTAAAGAGATTTTGGTAATGGGGAGGCTGGGGGAGAGACGATGCGGAGACGCGGAGACGCGGTGATGGGGGGGAGAATGAAAAATGCAAAATTAAAAATGCGCGCATAGGAAATAGGGAATTGGGAACGGGGAATTGGGTGTAGGAAACGTTAAATACCCACTCTCTCCCTCATCTCCCTCATCTCCCTCATCTCCCTCATCTCTTCCAAAGACTCATCGCTCAATACTCGCTACAACATCGAAAAGACTCATCGCTCAATACTCGCTACAACATCGAATCGATAATTCGGACTTGCACCTTATTCACTTCTTCGAGAACGTCAAATAATTCGATCGCATCTTCGGGATTTAAATGAAACATCGAGCCGGATTCGGGACATTCAAATGTAGTTTGAGTAACATCGAATTCTTTGGTGCGGGTACCATCAGTTTGTAAACTCGTCAGGAGGATGCGTTTCCCAAAATAGGGAGATGATTCCGCGCCTTCGGAAGACGGATCTTCGCAGGTATAAGCTTGACCCTCCTCGGGTTGTGCTGGGGTCAACGGAGTACTCACCAAAACTTTATCGTAAGCAACCTGAAAAGGGGGCTTGTAGAATAAAGCGCGATCGCGCAAAGCACCGAGCAGTACGAGTTCATCGCACCCTTGAATCCGTTCTTGATAGGCTTCGAGAGATTCTTCGTCCGTTTGTTCGGGACATAACTCGACCAAAGACTGAATCATCAGTTCGCTGATTTCGGCTTCGTTTTCTTCGGTGGGTGGAATGGGATATAACTGGTAATCTCGGGCTAAAAGCTCTTGAGCATTCAGCTTTGCGGCTCGATCTTCCCAAATTTGACTCATCAAGCTGGGAATAAATTCTAACTCTTCGTTTTCTTCATCGATCAGAAAAGAGACGGCTTCTTGACGAGTGGATTCCTCGACAAAAATCAGTTCGAGAAGCTTGGGCAAAATCTTCGGCGAAATTCCATCTTCGTTAATGAGTTTACTGGTGAGATAGATTTGATTTTCTTCCTGTTGTAAAAAATCTTTTAAAAATCGATCGAGTTCTGGGTTTTGTTTTTTGATAGAGCTATTTTCCCCAAAATTAAGAGGATTATTTGTCGCCACTCTCAAATTTGAGAAATAAGGTCTGGCTAATGCACCACCTAAAAATCCCAACCCCAGCGTTAAGAGCCAAAAAATAGTTAAAAAAAATCGATTGGGTCTGGGCATTATCGTCCGTGGAGCCATAGAAAACAAACTATAGATTAATGCAGATTACTTTAAGGTGAATTTAAAAAATCGTTAAAAAAAATTTAAAATTTCCCCGCTCGTATTCTATCTGCAAACTCGCCGTCCGGACAAGTGGTAAAAAATAACGTTCGATCGCTTATGAATGGGGCGATGAGTTTCGATTCATCAGCTTCTCTAACTTTTCATCCCATTGCTGCTGATTCTTTTTGGCATCTTGAACGAAAGGCGACCAAGCAATTAATTTGAGAAAGGTATGATTGAGCACTGACAGGGGAAAAGGAAGCGGTCGCACAAAATCGAGGAATAAAATCACGCGCACGCTGTCAGTCTCGTTCCAAGCTTCGTGATAGAACGAGTCATCGAAAACGAGGCTGTGACCTTCATCCCAATGGCGAATATCTTTATCGACGCGAATTCGGCATTTTTCCCGAGGTTCGGGAACCATGAGTCCTAAATGATAGCGAAGTACGCCTTTGTATGGGCCTCGATGTTCGGGAATGTGTTTGTGGGGTAAGAGAATCGAAAAAAATGCCGTTTTCATTCCCGGAATTTGTTCGATGATGCGGGTGGTTTCCGGGCATCGCTCGCAGTTGGGATCGGTTTTTACCCCGTAGGCGTAAAAAAAGTAAGTTTTCCAGCGATCGTCTTTCGTAAGATTGTACTGGTCGGTGGAAATATCCTGAAAATTTGGCAACGCATCGGTGTGTTTTAAAACATTGTCGAGTTCGCTGCGAATCACCGACCAGTTAGCTTCGATGTCGGCAATCCAGCTAAACTGTTTTGGGTCGAAAAACGTTGCATCTCCGACTAAGGAGTGACGAGCGATGAGCTTCTCGAACCCTCGCAGCAGCTTTTCTCCCCAATCCATCACCAATTCTCGATTCTTAGTTTTGAAATTGGAATAGAATCGATCGATTTGCTTAGAACGCACCACGAAATAACCTCCTTAGGAGAATCAGCCATGACATCAGTCGAAGACCTAAGATAGCATCGATCGCCGGGTATTGAGAAGTCACGTACCTCGAAGTTCGGGGTCGGGGTTGGGGGAGGTGAGGGAGATAGGGGGAACGGGGGAAACGGGGGAAACGGGGGAAACGGGGGAATTGGGATATCGTTCCAACACTCAACTCCCGAAGCCTCCACCGCGATTGCCAGCTCCCGCCTCCCAAGCCCCCCAAGCTCCCGAAGCCTCTCAAGCTCCCGAAGCCTACCTTCCGAGCTAAGCGTAATCTCGGCGCAATCGATCGAGCATTTCCACGCGCCGATCGTACAATCGCTTGAGCGGTCGGGGTTGCGCGCGATCGAGGGTATAACCCGACAGAATCGGCAGGGCGATCGTACTGTCGGTGTAACATACCACCGAATCGGGTAACTGATGGGGTTCGACTTTGCCCCAACTGACCGCCTCGCCGGGGGTTGCGCCACTCAGTCCTCCGGTATCGGGGCGCGCGTCCGTCACCTGAATAAAATAATCGTGACCCCGTTCTTCTAAGCCGCAAACTTCGTGGAGGTGGGGTTGGGTTTGCAAGATGAAGTTTTTTGGGGAACCGCCACCGAGAATGATGACCGCACTTTTACCGCGATCGTCTTCCCCTCGGGCCCCATAGGCGATCGCCGCCGTTTCGTTAACATCTTGATTGGGGTCGATCGCCAGTTTCGAGCCTTTGAGCGCCACTGCCGCGACATTCATGCCAATAGAACTATCGCCGGGGGAACTCGTATAAATGGGAACGCCGCAGCGATAGGCTGTTGCCAGCAATCCCGAGGCAATTCCGAAGCTTTGCTCGACATCATTAATATATTCTCCCAAATGGTAGTGAAATTCCGCGCTCGACATTCGGTTTTGAAACTTTTCCCCTTGAATGATGGTGCGCAGAAAATCATCGGTTTTGAGTAAAACTTCGTATTTGAAAACAATGTCGTAGATGCGAATCGTTTCGTTTTTTCGCAACTCGACATCATCGAGAAATGGCTGCGATGCAAACAGCTCGAAATTCAGGGAGTAGTGCAAATCGTGATAGAGGTTTGCCCCCGTACTCACGATCCAATCGATAAATCCCGCTTCGATTAGTGGTGAGAGTAAGGAAGTACCCAATCCAGCGGGAGTTAAAGCACCGCTCAAGCTCAGTCCCACTGTTACATCCGGTTTGAGAATTTTTGTAACGAGAAGTTGACAAATTTCCCGCAACCGCGCTCCATTATAAGCGGTAAAATAATTGTCAACTAAATAAGAAATTCCCTCTAAATTCGATCGGGATGCAGACAGGGGATTCGGGATGATTTTTTGTTTCATTTTTTGTCTAGACGGTGAAGGTGTGCGGCTCTCAGGTCGGGTGGGAGTTTAAGTTTAAACCGATCGTCTGTTTGAGTTTCATAACAAAATGAAGAGGATGAAAAGTCTGCGAAATTCGTTCGCTCGATGGAATTCGATCGGAGTTTAGTATAACTTAATTTTCTCGATCGAATGGTAATTGAAATTGACCGAACGCCCGGTGTAGTGGCAGATGTCGATCGGGGATATTTGCATTTTCTTGCGATCGCTAACCCTGCGAGAGATACATCAGATTCGATAACTTATAAAGCAATCGAGCGCCGATATTCCCATCCCATTCATCGGATTTTCCCGGTGCAACTTCACACAAATCGAAGCTAATAATCGTTTTTCCTCCTCGAACCAACATCTGGATTAAATAAATCGCTCGCTCGAATTCCAATCCTCCTGGCACTGGCGTACCGGTGTTCGGGCAAAATCGGGGATCGAGTCCGTCGATATCGAAGCTGATATAAACATTTTGGGGAAGTTCCGCGACGATCGCCTCGCATTGTTGATGCCAAGACACACCTTGGTACTCGTTCGCCTTAAGTTGCCAGTCGTCAAACATCACCACCCGAGGATCGTCCTCGGCCCGTTGGAATTCTTCCTCGCACAAATCCCGAACCCCCACTTGCACCAGATGTGTCACTGCCTGCAATTGCAAGGCATTGTACATAATCGAAGCGTGGGAATCGGTAAATCCTTCAAAGGCTTGGCGCAAATCTGCATGAGCGTCAATTTGTAAGATGCCGTATTCGCCGTGGCGGTCGGCTAAAGCTGCCATCAACCCCCGAGGAACGCTATGGTCGCCCCCCACTAAGCCGATAAGTTTGTCCTGCGCCAAGAGGGTTTGCGATCGCTCGTATACCCAATCGTTTAAATCGGTCGAAGCCCGATCGATCGTTTGCAGTTGAGCTGAAATTGCCGCATCTGTGACGTTTCCCCCGCGATTGAGGTGAGCGATAACCGATTGCGCTTGTGGTTGTAGCGTTGCGCTGCGATCGCGAATCTCTCGATCGATGGGAAGCGTTCCGCGCGGGATTTTCCAGGCATGGGGGAGGTCGAAATCGTATAAGTCTACCTGGAGAGAAGCATCCAAAATGGCTTGGCAACCCTCGGCAGCACCGCTGCCATAAGAGGTCGTCACATCCCAAGGTACGGGCAAAAAAACGATTTTGGCTTCTTCCACAGAATAGGGCAGCCCAAAAAAACATCCATTGGGTCTGCTGATGCCGTTGGGGTCGAAGGAAATTGGATGCATAGCAATCTAGATGGCAATCTGGGATTTATCGACTCGAAGACAAAATCGATTTTATCCGCTTGCCAGCCAGATGTTGGTACGCATATGGATGTGTGTCGCACGAAGTTTCAATTCGAGAACAAACGATTGGGAACGATCTCAAAGCGGAAGCTCAAGCAGAATTGGAAAGAGCCAAAGCCGAACTGTTCGCCCAACGGCTGCGAAAATTAGCCTGGATTATTCATGAGCCGGTGACGAAAGGGCGATCGCCATCTCTATGACCAGTGACTGGATTGGGATGAGAAAAAATACTCAGTGCGATCGCTCTTAACCCCCGATCGCGAAGAAATTGGAGACACCCTACCTATACAGGAGAAGGAATTAGCCCAGTTTGAGAGCAAAAGGTTCACACAATCGTTGTGCGATGGAGCAAATTTCCCCTGCAAAGGGACAAAATGCAGCGAACTCCACGAGAACTCTACGAGTGGACACCCGGACTCGGGCCGCTCCTTTAATCAATGCGCTGCGAAGTCGTTCGACTTGAGCGGTTGCCAAACGTGTACCCGAAGCCGCTCGACGCAAAGTCAGCATCAACAGGTACGCAGCTTGAGCTAACAGCAGTCGGAATTGA
>JAXHUC010000075.1:0-32473 GCA_034189805.1 Cyanobacteriota bacterium | reverse complement strand
CTCAACTTCAGTCGATCGCGCTGTATCGTCTGCGAGCAATGCGTTCCCACCTGTCCGGTACAGGCAATCTCGACCAATTTGTAGCAGAGGGAAATGGGAGGCTGGGGAGGCTGGGGGAGAGAATTAAAAATTAAAAATTAAAAATGCAAAATGTTGACTCATCTCCGCGTCACCGCGTCATCTTCTCCCTCACCTCCCCCATCTCCCTCATCTCCCCATCCACTTTTCCCAATGTCAAGATGACCAACCCCAACCTCCCCATCTCCAAACGACCCTGGCTATCGGCGAGTCTTCTGCTCGCGACTTATGCCAACTTTGGCTGGATACTGGCAAAGGCGGATGCAACGTGGTGGCAGTGGGTGTTGAGTGCGGTACTGACCCTGCTGATTGCCGAAGCGCTCGCCTCGCCCTGGTCGCTGCTGCGAAATGTCCTGTATCGTTGGCTCAAGTCGGATATGCGGGCTTTTATTTCGGCAATGGTGGGTGCATTTTTCGCGGTCATTCTCCTCACCTGGCTGCATATCTCCGCTCATGCCATCCTGCTGGTGGCTGCGGGGGGTTTGGTGCGTCTGGATGCTCAAAGGGCGCAACTGCGAAACTGGCAGTCTTTTGCCATTCTCACGGTTGTCTCTGGAGTGGGTCTGGCGTTGGGAGGTTTTGGATATTATCAGTTGGCGGCACTGTGACGATCGACAGGCGCTAGTTGACGATCGAGTGTTGACATTTGCACGGGATATATGCATCGAACGAAGCAAATTCTATAGGAGAGTTGCTACACTAGAATGTGTTTGGCAATCGCGCGACTAGCGATACGAACCACATCGCAAGATTTGCCTGAAGAATTGAAACTTCGAGACGCTTCGCCTAGTTTCTGACGCTCGTAAGAGCCATCAAACTTCTATCGGTCGGTTGCTTTAACTTGGGTCTGTTGGGATAAGCACAAATCAATATCGATCGAACGGAGAGTGAAGAATGCCCCAAGTTTCCGGTTCGTGGATTTGTAATGGAAGACCCAGAGACGGAAAGACTTATCGCAATAGCCCCAGCCGTCACGATCCCTATGAAAATTTCGGAGAGCGCTGTCCGATTTGTCACCTACCTAAAACGGCCGTGGCGATCGCGACTAGACCGACCGCCACAGCACGCCGGATCGCGATCGGCAGTCTGATTGCGTTCGGAACGGTGGGGTTACTCGGAAGCATCGGTTACGGATTGCTCAACTCCGATTCCTGTTCCCCAGGCGATCGCCATCCCGACGGAACGTGCGAGGCTTTGTCATCGCCATCTCCAACGTCTCCAACACCGACAGCAACCCCCGTTGCCACTCGCAATTTCCACTCACTCTCACCAACTTACCGCAAACTAGCAGATGTGCCGAACGTCCCTCGGGGATTGTTCGCCTACGGGGGGGCGACGACGTTTGCGCCCTTGCACCGCGATGAAATACTCGATCGACTCGCCAAAACCCACCCCGATTTCACCCTGCGCTATACCGAACCTCCCGCCGGACGCAAGCCAGGTTCGGATACGGGAATTCAAATGCTCTTAGCCGGCCAGCTCAGTTTCGCTCACGCTTCTCGACCCGTCAAAACCGCCGAGTTTGTCGAAGCCGCAACGCGCGGATTTACCCTCGAACAGGTTGCCGTGGCTTTCGACGGTATTGCAATTTACGTCCATCCAGAACTCGAAGAGCAAGTGCCGGGTTTGACCCTCCAACAGGTCGAAGATATTTTCAGCGGCAAAATTGCAAATTGGAACCAGGTGGGAGGTCCGGACTTGGAAGTGAAAGTTTTCAGTCGCAACCCCGAGGCAGGAGGAACCGTCCAGTACTTAATCGATGAGGTGTTGAAGGGTACGCCTTTAGCGCTGAACTATCGAGAAGTCCGAGATACGACAGAATCCCTAAGAAGAGTAGGAGCGACTCCAGGAGGAATTGGCTATGCCACGGCATCTACCGCCATCAATCAGTCTTCGGTGAAGATTTTACCGATTTCTGCGGGGGAAGCGGGACAGTTTATCTCTCCGTGCACCGATCGAACCTGCCGCGCGATCGATTCTGCGGCGTTTGCCGATGGTTCCTACCCGATGACCCGTCGCGTATTCGTCGTCCTCAAACGAGATGGAAGATTAGACGAACGAGCCGGCCGAGCTTATATTAACCTGTTTTTGAGCGATGAAGGCCAGCAGCTCGTCGAGCGATCGGGTTTGGTTCCCCTGCGATAACTCATTGACCCGTTCAACTAACTCGAGAATATGGAATTCTCGTCTCTATTGCCCGTTCGCTCCGATCTCTCGTCAAGCGTCAACGAGAATTCAAGGGTTCGGCGATTGCCAGCTTCCCAAGCTTTTCCGCGTCCGGAGCGTCATCTTCTCCCCCCGTTCCCCGTTCCCCGTTCCCCGTTCCCCACTCTCTCCGGAAACTGTCCGATCCCATACCTAACACTAAACCAAACCCGACATGGGATTGGCTTGGAAACCAGGAAAAATTTCCCCCAGTTTCGCCTCGGGAATTTCTAAATGTTGGGTCAGCAGCGGGGCGATCGCATTTCGGAAATCCGTGGTGATGGCTAAATCTCGTCCCTGATGTCGTTGCGACTCGCCTAAACCGGGCCATTCTCCGAGTACCCGACCGCCGCGAATGCCGCCTCCGAGGACCCACAAGACGTTACCGTAGCCGTGGTCGGTTCCGGCATTCCCATTGGCTGCTACCGTGCGCCCGAATTCCGACATCACGACGATCGCCGTATCGTCATAGAGCGAACCCAGCTCGTTGACTAGGGCGGCCAATCCCTCTCCCAAAGGGTTGAGAGCGCCTTCGAGCCGAGCTTTTTGGTTGACGTGGGTATCCCAACCGCCCAACTCCAAAAATCCGAGCTGAGTGCGAGCGTCCCCCGCCATCAATCGAGCAATTCGGCGAGCGTTGCGAACGAACTCTTCCGGACGCGGCGCGCCACCATCGGCTTCTTCGGTTTCGGCTTGCAATTCGGCGACCAGAATCTCCCGCGCGGCATCTCCTTCTCGATAGGCTCGATCGAGTTCGTCGTTGCCGCTGTAGAGGCGATCGAAAGCAGCATTGACTTCGGGTCGATCGATATTCAACTCCCGACCGGCATGGCGACCCCGAGGCAAGTTAGCCACAGACATCGACCCTTTCAAAATATAGGGCGTGTTCGAGCCGATATTCACCGCTTGGGTGGGGTTTCCTTGGGGAAGTGCGGCCAGAACTCGATTCATCCAACCATCTGCGGTAGACGAGTTGCCTGGAGTTCCCGTTTCAAAATCGAACTGAGCATCAAAATGAGAGCGGCTCGAATCGGGGGAACCGCAAGCGTGGATAAACGCCAAACTCCCCCCTTCCCATAACGGCATCAGCTCTTTGAGGGCCGGATTTAAGCCAAATCGACCGTCGAGATCGATCGCGCCGTCTTCTTCTCCAGGCTTGGCCACGGCCGCTCGGCGGCGGAGTTCGTAATACTCGCTCTCGCGGTAGGGAACCACTGCGCTGAGTCCGTCGAGTCCCCCTCGCAAAAAGATGGTAATCAGGCGCTTTTGGTCGATCGGCGCGGCAAAACTGCGTCCCACCCAACCGTGAGACCCCACGGCGATCGTTCCGGCAGTTCCCAGAAGGCTGGCATATTGTAAAAACTTGCGTCGTTTCATCGTTGCTGCTCGCTAGTAAATGAGAGTGATTGAGAATTACCGATACATCATCTCGGGAGAGCCTAACATCAGAGCAGACCTCAAATGTCCCGGACTCGCGGCGATCGTCTCTTGAGTATTGTCTGAAAAGGGATTTCCGAGGGTGTCCGCGAGTCGATCGGGATCGACATCTTCTTCTCTATCCTTTTCAAATCGACCTCTGGCAATAGCGATCGCCAAATTGATGCGCCGGACGACCGCATCCGGACTCAACCAGGCATCTTGGGTATTGGGATAGCCATCGGGAGTCCGGCAACCGTACAGCGGCATTCCCAGTTGCTTCAGATGGCTCAAGACTCGATCTAATTTCGGCTTTTGCGTGTCGATCGCCCGCAGTGTGGAGAGGGCGAATTGATAGGGGGTTTTGAATTTGCGATCGAAATATTTGGGATCGTTAAATTCTCGGGCGTGGAAGAGGGTATCGAGCACTGCACGAATGTCACCGTCGGTTTCGAGAAAGCGATCGGCGAGTTTGTTCGTTAGGCTTTGCGGTGGCTCGTCTGCCACAAAATATTGGGCGAGTTTGTAGCTGACGTGTTGGGCGGTGGACGGATGGCTCGCCAGCAGGTCTAGCGCCCGTTCCACTTGCTCGACACCCCCACCGGGAATTGCCGTTCCCAACAACACCTTATCGCTCGAATCGTGGCGGCTGGCATCGAAATAGAAGCCGCTACGACCGTGTTCTCCTTCTTCATCCAAACCCCAACCCGTTAAAATGTGGGCGAGGGTCACGACATCTTCTTGGGTATATCCCCCATCAACGCCCAAGGTGTGCAGTTCCATCAATTCGCGGGCGTAGTTCTCGTTCAAGCCGCGAAATCGTCCTCGAGACCCCGGACTTCCCGGCGCGCTGTTGCGCCAGTTGTCTAAATAAAATAGCATTGCTGGATGGCGGGCGGTGGCTCCGAGCAAATCGCGAAATTTACCCAAGGCGTGAGGGCGAATCGCATCGTTTTCGTAAGAGCCGACCCACAGTCGCGTTTTACCTTTATCGACGGAGACGTTGAAGCGATCGAACCAGAAGTTGACCATCACTTCTTCGAGTTGCCTCGGCGAGAGCAAGGCTTGGAGAAGTCGCGCCTGACGGGCTTGTGTGAGGGGTTTTCCGGCTCGTTCTCGCTGTCGCCGACGGGCTTCGTCGTTTCTGGGTTCGGGCTGTTGTGAAGGTGCGTAGTCCTGAGAAATTTCGACCGGACTCAAACCGCGAGTTTCGAGGTCGCGCAGTTCTTTCGTCAGGGATTGGGGTAGAGAAATGTTCTCCGGATGCAATTGCCAGTCGATATAGGCATCGACTCCCATCTCCCGTACGCGATCGAGATCGCCGGGTCTCGGACCGTAGCTGAGGCGATTGACAACGTGTAACACCGCTTGCGGATCGGGTGGTGCGCTGCGGACTCCGTTGGAAAAGAACAGGCTCAGTCCCAAAATCAGACTGACCGCCACGAGAGCAACCCAAGAGCGAAATCGGAGTTTCATGATTCGATTTTGCTTGCTATTTTGACTATTGTAGACAAACTTTCGAGTAGAAAAGTTTCTGGGAGGCAACGAGCGCTTGGGAGGCAACGAGCGCAAGAGTGCAAAATTCTCCCGTTTCCCCTGTTTCCTCCGTTTCTCCCCATCTCCGCGTCCCCGCGTCCCCGTGTCTCCGCGTCATCTCCTTCCCCCATCTCCCTCAATCCGAGCCTAAATTAATCTGAGCGCCCCACAAATCTTGGGGAATGAAGGCTCGTTCTTGGGAAATCGAGGCGACGGGTTCGGTGAGGGTAAATTTCCCAGCTTCGATCCAGGCTTTGAGTTCTTCGGCAACTTCGCGCGAGAGGGAAATACTTGCCAGGGGGGCAACGCGCACGGCTTTGCCGTCGATGGTAATCCGACCGCTTTTGAGTTGGGCGTAACTGACTAAACCGAAGGTGGGACGAACGCGGCGAGGAATGGCAAAATCAACGACCGGGGCGACTAAATCTCGATCGGTGACGGCACAACGTTCGACGACGGCTTCGTCGAGCACCGGGAACGGAATCCCCACCCCCAGCATCAGGGACGGACCGTAATTGTGAAAATAACATCCCCGCACCCATTTGGGATTCATCTGTTTGGCATCTCCGATGAGGGCGAGGGTTGCTGCCGGACCGATAGGAGTCCGGTTGGGCAGGCGTTTTTGCAGGGGGAAGTGCTGGGTTCCTTCCCCGGCGACGTAGCCGATGCCGCCACCGAAAAAAATCCGACTGCCGATGCCAACCAAATTGAGATCGGGATCGTTGAACAGGGGAGAAATCGCGCCGGGATTGGAATAGACGGCGTTACCGAGTTGGGGTTGCAGGGGACCGAGATAGGTGAAGAGGGGTCGATCGCCGCCATTGACCCCGACGATAAAGTTTTGGTAGAGGTTGCGGGGGTTGAATAGATAAAATTGGTTGATTCGATCTCGGGTAATGGTGGTATCGAAGGAGGCGCGAGGGTAACAGTCGGTGGTTTGCCCGATCGCCCGCAGTTGGACGGGTTTCCCGGCAATCAAATCTTCGATGACATGACCTCCCCCGCGCATCGATACTCCTCGGTTGGGAGATTCGGCCGTTTCCCGATTGCGCGTATCTTCCGCATCGAGGGTATCGGTCATTTGCGCTGCCCCCAAATAGAGGTCTACCGCTCCAAATCCAGAGTAGGCAGGTACGCCATCGAGCCAGCACCGACGAATTTTAATCGGCGGATCGGTCGGCCCGAGATTAACGATCGCCCCGCTCGATTCCATCGGCTCGAACGTCCCGGTGGTAATCACATCCACCTGACGCGCCACTTCGCGCGTCCCGATTTCGGCAACCCGCGCTTTGACTTCTTCGACCGTCCAGACAACAGCTTTTTGGCGTTCGATTTTCTCGTTAATTTCAGCAAGGGTGCGCATGGAGGTAGCCTGGGGAAGCGAGGAGGCTCACAACCGTCTGAGAGCCGTCTGTGTTCTCAATGGGGATAAAGGGTTGCGTCGGCACGCTAAGTGCTGGAGGTTTCACTTTCAAACCGACCATCTCCAACCGTTGTGTCAAAAGCATACACTCGAAAGGCGGTCGATCGGGCTAATCTTGCTAAATTTTTCGATCGCGATCGCCTAAAATATCGCCTAAAATAATGCATTACGACGGATCGTTCGATTGGAGAGTGCGTCCGACCAAGGCGATCGTCACCAGCAGCGGAACCCCCAACACGGCAATCAGAGCGTGGGTAGGTGTGGCTGATATTGAAAGTTTAGGCCCTAAGAATTTAATTAAAATCGATATCAGCGTGGAGGCTCCGACAACTTTTAAAACAAATCCAATTTTATCGTTCACAATTGTGCAAAGTTCAAACTAAAGGTTAAATTTGATTCGTGAAACTCAGCTCGGTATTTTTATTTTAAACTAGACAGTCCAATTTATTAATATTTTTAATAACTTTAAAAGTAAAGCAATTTATTGAACATTTAAAAATCTTAAATATTTATTATTGTCACGAATTTTCTAAGTCGATCGTAAAATTGACGTAAGTATTCAGGTGTCTGGCCAGTAAGAAAGAATCTGTAAGGGCGGGTGTAGACAGATGAGGTAAAACTTGCCTGAGATTTTCCGATCGAACCCACTCCTACCCATTGTGACCCGATCTGTATCTAAAATCTCGCTTTGAATTCTTACAACTTGACTTGAGCGTAAATAAATCCATGACAAAAGAAACAAGTACGGAATCTTATAAACATCGAAATATAAATTTGTTTGAAATTGAGATCGAGACTCCTCGTCTTATACTCAAATCCATTTCTATGGAATATCTCGATCCGATATTTGATAACTTTACAGAGTCAGTAACTCGATATCTCATGGCTTCATCACCCCAAAAAAAGAGAGAAACTGAAGCCTTTATCGAAGATTCTCTTGAGAAGATGAAGTCAGGAGAAAACTTAGTAGTTGTCATTCTCGATCGAGACAATGAAGAGTTTATTGGCTGTAGCGGTATTCATGATATTGGAAAGTCGAATTCACCAGAAATGGGCATCTGGATTAAAGAAAGTCACCACGGTTGTGGATATGGCAAAGAGACGATGAGTGCGCTGAAGCGATGGGCGCACGATAATTTAGAATATGAATCTTTAATTTATCCAGTCGATCGCCAGAATATTGCCAGTCGAAAAATTGCCGAATCCTTGGGCGGCTGTATTGTTCGCGAAGAAATTAAGATAACCGAAAGTGGGAAACAGTTAGATACTCTCGTCTATCAAATCTTCAATTGCTCGTAAAATAGCTCGAGCCAAAAATTAATCTGTAATCTCTATTATTGATGAGATATATTTATGCGACTAAGTGACTTATTTTTTGCGGCAGGTATTGTTGTTTGGCCCTTGCTTCTTTTTTCTCTAGTTTCTATTGCTCTAATTATCGAACGATCGATATTTTGGTTTGGAATTCTACAACGACAAGATAAAGTGATTCGAGAAGCCCTGAAGCTGGGTCGATCGGATTGGTATTCTGCCATCAAGTTACTACAAAAAAATACCAATTTTCCCCTGTCTCGCATTTTTCTCGAAGCTATGGAACTCGATCGCCCCAATCCCATGGAATTTCGCCTCGCCCTCGAAAGCGCCGCCCAAGCAGAACTGCCGCTTCTGCGCCGTTTTAGTACCATCTTCGATACCATTATTGCCGTGTCGCCCCTGCTGGGATTGTTAGGAACGGTATTGGGTTTGATGAACTCCTTTGCCTCTCTCCAACTTGGGGATATCGGCAGTAGCAATACTGCCGGAGTCACCGGGGGAATTAGCGAAGCCCTCGCCTCGACGGTTTTGGGTTTGGTGGTGGCAATTTTTACCCTCTTATTTGCCAATACCTTTCGCGGATTTTATCGCCGACAAATGGCACTGATTCAAGAGTATGGAGGGAGACTCGAACTTTTGCAACGCAAGCAGTACGAGCGAGGAAGAGGGAGTCAGGGTTAGGGAATTAGGAGATGGGAGAGATGAGGGAGGTGGGAGGACGCGGAGACGCGGGGACGCGGGGACGCGGAGAGGGAGAGAAACGGGGGAAACGGGAGAGTTAGGGGAAATGGGGAAGAAGTAAAGGAAAGTTTAGCTCCCCAAGCTACCGAGAGCTAGCGAAGCCCCCGAAGCTTCCCCAGCTTCCCCTTCCCGAAGCCACCATTCCCGCTAAAACGTTGCCGATAGGCTCAGATTGTAATTCATATTTTCATTGCCGATTTCATTGAAGACTCGGACAAAATAAGTACCCGGATCGAGGGAAATCGATTCTTGCGCTTTGAGAGTGCCTAAATCCAGGGCAATACTTCGAGAATTTTCTCCCTGTTCCGGTGCAATACCGTTGTTGTTCAAATCGGAATATAAGTCGAAGCGGGTCGAGCCAACAAAGGGATTGTCGGCCACTTCGAGTAATAAATCTACCGTGGCGGGGCGATCGAGAACGAAACGATAATAATCCGTGTAGTCGGAAACGCCAATGCTGTCGCTAAATGTTTCCATTCCCGTGAGAACGTCCAAATTTCGGGCAGTCCTCGAATTATTGCCAGCCCCATCGGCAGGTGTCCCTGGCGGTGGAGTTGGCGTAATGGCGAGGTCGTATTCCGAGGAGGAAGAGTTGTTGCGGTTTCCCACGGAGACGAAATAACGACCGGGGGTCAAATATTGACTCCACGGGGTCGGATCGAGCGTACCAAATCCGAAGCTACGGAAATTGCTTTGTAGGGTTTCGATTTCGGGATCGTTCGGTGAATCGCTATTGAGAATTCGACCGATCGCCATTCCAGCATCTCCGGTGAGAGGAGCGAGAACGATACCGATATTGGTCGGGGTGGTAATCTCGAACTGGTAGATGTCGCTCGGGTCTGCATCGTTCACCGTATCCCGAAACGATCGCCCCGCACTCAACACCCCCAAATCCAAAGCCGCCGCGATCGTGTTCCCCGCACCATCGATAGGCAATACCGACGCTTGGGGCGATAGGGTTAGGTTGTAGTCTGTATCGGCGCGATCGCGTCGCAGGCGTAGAAAATAGGTTCCGGCGTTCAAGTTAACCCCCAGTCCGCTGTCGGAGTTAGCAGTCTGAAACACTTCCGTATCTCCCAGGGGAGTATCGATTTCACCGTTATTATTGAAATCTTGGGCGAGTTCGAGAATGAGATTGCTCGTGTTGCCGCCGATAATCGCTTCGATATTCGTCGGTGCATCGAGGGTGAAGCGATAGGTATCGAGGGTATCGAACAGTCCGATTTCGTCATTGAAGGTTTGGACGGTTGTCAGCGCCCCGACATTGCGGGCCGTCGATGCCGAATTTCCCGCCCCATCATCTGGCAGTCCCGCTACGGGAGTCGTCAAAATACTTCCCTCGTACACTCGAAACATTTCAAAACCGGGACGTTGGTTCGTCGTTGTTCTCAATCCATAGGTTCCGGCAGGCAACACCCCCGAGATATTTGCCGACAATCCCCCATCGGTATCGAGGATTTCGTCAAACTCCAGACCATCGCCGCTTCGTCCGAGTAATAAGACTTGAGTATTCTCGAAGATCGTCTGTCCTCGCACCGTAAAGTTGAAATCGACGGCACTGGGGCGGATGAGAGTGAATTGATAGAGATCGCTCAGATCGCCAGTAACTAAGGAATTACTAAAACGACGATTGCCGAAGACGATCTCTCCGAAGTTAAAGCTGGTATCGACAGTGTTTCCGGGATCGCCGGGAACGGGCAACACTGGGGCGGAGAGTCGGCGTTCGTCGATTCCAAAGACTTGATAGTGGTCGAAGGCTTGGGAACTGGTGAGTCCGGCAGCGACCAGATCGGGATGAATGCCCAAATAAGTGCGGACATCGAACTGAGTGGAGGTGATGCGTCTTTCATTAATGCCAAACTGACTGAAGTGCGTGAAGCCTTGGCGATTGTCCAACCCCGCAGCGATTAAATCGGGATTGGAATTGAGATAAAACCCAATATCAAATAGATTCGAGGCGACTCGCCCTTCATTGATGCCAAACCTCTGAAAATGGTCGAACAGTTGCTCGTTATTGAAGCCGACCGTCCTTAAATCGATCTGGGAAAATCGATAAAAATCGGCGTTAAAAACATGGGAAAAGAGCCGACCTTCCGCTACGCCATGGCGCGAAAGATGGTCGAAGAATTGACGATTTGACCTGAAGCCAACAGCGGTTAAATCTGGGTTGGCGGCGCGATAGAGATCGAGATCGACGATCGGGGAAAAATCTCGCCCTTCCCGCAGTCCGAAATCGAAGAAGTGCCGAGTCGCTTGTTCGTCGGTAAAGTTTGCCAAGTCGGGATTGACTCGGCGGTAGTAGTTGAGATTTAGAAGGTTAGTCGCCATAATTGGTTTCTAGGTCGTGAGTTTAAGTACTGTAGAAAAGCAATTTTTCGGGAAAAATAATTTTAAACAGAATGTACTGAATCGAACTCGGGATTTGGGTTGAGTAAGCTACTCTAAAACCAAACCCACACCAAATGTAAGCATTCAGCACAAGCGCGATCGGCTAGAAAATGCCGTCAGTCTTTGTAGAATCAGATTTCTCGCTATAGGCGCGGAATTGGGAGTCTGTGGCAGGTGAACCCGTTGAAATTCCAGCGTGTGAGGCTCAAAACAAGCGCGACCGCGCTCCGGCGGATGGCTGAATGCTTACCACCGAATCCATGAGAATCCCTCAGATAACGGATAAGCTCAGATCGTAATTGACGTTTTCAAAAAAGTTGCCAGTCGGGAATCGAGAGACTCGGATAAAGTAAATATCCGGCTCGAGTAGAATCGATTCTTCAGCGCTAAGGTTGGGAAAATCGATCGAGATGTTTTGGAAAAACCTTCCGGGAGCTAGAATTTCATCAGTATTAAAATCGCTGAATATCTCGACCCTCAAACCAGAAGTTTGAGTCGTCGTTTCGAGTAAAACATCCACCTGCGAAGGGCGATCGATAACGAAACGATAATAATCAAAAAAGTCAGCCGAACCGACGCTATCGTTTACCGTTTGCATTCCGGTGAGCACGTCGAAATTCCTCGCAGTATCCTGAGTATTTCCGGCTGTATCTGGGGGTAAGTCCGGTCCGGGCGTTGGGGTGATGCTCAGATTGTATGGTGCGCGATCTTGTGGGACACCCGGTCTGAAGTTTGACACTTGCACGAAGTAGGTATCGGGGGTTAGATACAGGCTCCACGCGGTTTGTCCGGGAGCTGGCAACGAACCTCCGCTTTGCAAAAGGTCGCGACCCTCGAAGAGACTCGTCGGAGTCAAACCACCATCAGAATCCCGACCGATCGCCAGTGCCGAACTTGCGGCGAAAAGATCGAGGACAATACCAACGTTGGTCGGTGTATTGACCTCAAACTTATAGAGATCGATCCCATCGCCATCGCTAATCGTATCGCTAAACGATCGCTCGGTATTTAGGACCCCTAAATCTAAAGCCGTTGTGAGGGTATTACCCGCACCATCGGGGGGGAGTCTCGATGCCTGGGGAGACAAGTTCAGAGAATAGTCCTCGTCGGTGCGATCGTACCGCAAGCGCAGGAAGTAAGTCCCTGAATCTAGAGCAACCCCGAGTTCGTTATTTGCCGTTTCGATAATTTCCGTCACATCTCGTACAGGCGAACCCGTATCGACTTGACCGTTATTATTGCGATCTTCAATCAGTTCGAGAATAACGTTGCCACGGACTCCATCGAGTACGGCCTCGAAGTTGGCGGGTGTGTCGAGGGTAAAGCGATAAACATCGGTATTATCGAGCAGTCCAATCCCATCATCGATCGTTTGTGCGATCGTCAGAGTCCCCAAGTCGAGAGCCGCAGACAGGGAGTTTCCGACTCCATCGGGTGACAAACCCGCCACGGGACTGACGAGAAGGTTCGTTTCGTAATCTGCCAAAAGGCTACCCTCTGATGCGTTAACCCCTGTTGCGATCCAATAGGTTCCGGGGGACAGCACGCCAGAAATCGGTCTGTTGTCAATGTTAAAACCCACATTAGAAATCGCAAGGCTTTCGCCGACGTTACCGTTAAAATCGGCAAATAACCCAATAAAGGTAAATCTCAAAGAACTGGGTGGCGTTTGCAGAAAGTCGAGACGAATGGCACTCGGGCGAAAAAGAGTAAATTGATAGAGGTCGCCAGCGTTATCTCGATCGAACGAATTGCTAAAGCGACGATTTCCGACGATCGCCCCGAAGTCGAAACTCGTCTCGATCGTATTTCCGGGATCGCTGGGAATCGGTAACAATGGCGCGGCGATGCGGCGTTCGTTAATCCCAAAAACTTGATAGTGGTCGAAAGCTTGAGAACTGGTGAGTCCGACCTGAATCAGATCGGGATGGAAACTTAGATAAGTTCCGACATCGAACTGAGTTGACGTGATGCGTCGTTCCTTGATGCCAAACTGACTGAAGTGATTTAAGCCTTGGCGATTGTTGAATCCAGCAGCAATTAAATCGGCATGGGAGTTGAGATAAAACCCAATATCGAACATGTTCGAGGCGACACGCCCTTCATCGATGCCGAATTGTAAGAAATGCTCGAACAGTTGCTTGTTATCGAAGCCAACTGCTACCAAATCGGAGTATGAGGCTCGATAAAATTCGGTATTGAAACTATGGGAAAAGAGCCGACCTTCCGCTACGCCATGGCGCGAAAGATGGTCGAAGAATTGACGATTTTCAGTAAAGCCGACCGCAACTAAATCGGGATTAGCAGCTTTGTATAAATCGAGATCGACAACTGGAGAAAAATCTCGTCCTTCGCGCAGTCCGAAGTCGAAAAAGTGTTGAGTGGCCTGCTCGTCTGAAAAATTAGCCAAGTCGGAATTTACCCGACGATAGTAATCGAGATCCAGGAGATGAGTCATCATAATCGGGGTCTGGGTCGAGAGTTTAGATATAAAGCTGTAGAGCTACCACCGATCGATACTGCCTGGTGATGTTATCGACTTTAATAATTTCCAATTTGTTCCGTAAATTTGAACGATCTAAAAAATTGGACGAACAAACATAAATCCGAATCTTTTTCATTAAGAATCATAAATATAGCGAATTTTCGATCGCGATTTTAATTTATATATCGTTACATTTCAGGAGAGATTAATAATATATAAATATAGATGAATTTTGGCAAACTCAGTTGGGAAACGGGCGACGAAACCCAACCGAATTCGCAGAAATTGCCCGTCTCTTAGATAACCGAGAGACTCAAATCGTAATCGATGTTTTCAGGGACGAAAGAATTGTAAATACTGGCAAAATAGACACCCGGTTCGAGGAAAAGCGACCCTTGACCGGTCAGGGTTTGAGCATCTACGGGGATAAATTGAGAAAATTCTTCGGGTGGACTAGTAGACCCATTATTATCGAGATCGTTGAAAACCCGAATCCCCACGGCCGTCCCACTTGCGGTCGCCTCGATCGAGACATCCACCGTAGAAGGACTCTCGATAACAAAGCGATAGACATCTCCCTCGTCTGCCGGGCCGACGGTGTCGCTGACGGTCGTCATGCCAGTGAGAACATCCAAGTCTCGAGCAGTTCGGCTATTACTTCCGGCACCGTCTGGTGGTAATCCGGGTGCGGGAGTCGGAGCGATATCGAGCTGATACTCGGCGGAGTCAAAAAAGTTGTCGGACACTTGGGCGAAATAAGTACCCGGAGTTAAATACAAACTCCACGAGATGGGATTGGGGACGATCGATCCAAACGGAGTTTCCTGCAAGATATCGCGACGTTCGAGAATGATACTCTCGCTCGAACCAGCATCGAAATCCCGACCGATTTTTAGCGATGCGCTTCCGGTGAGGCTCTCGAAGGTGATGCCGACATTGGTGGGTGTTTCGATCTCGAACTGATAGTAGTCGCTGTTGTCAAATTCACCAACGGTCTCAGTAAACGATCGCGGCGTATCTAATACACCGGTATCGAATGCAGTCGCGAGGATATTGCCTACACCATCGGCAGGTAGCTGCGAGGCTTGGGGCGAAAGGGTGAGGGTGTAGTCGGTGTCGAAGCCCCCATCCCCGTCTTCCTCGGTTAGCAGTTCCAGGAAGTACGTTCCCGCATCGAGAATCACCCCAACTCCGCGATCGGTATCAGAGTCTGCAATAAGTTCTGTGTAGTCTGCAAAAAAGTTGTTAAAAAATAGAATGTCTTGAATATCTCCTCCTGCTCCTTCAGGTCGAAAGTCTTCTTTATCAATAACACCGTTGTTGTTGAAATCTTGAATCAGGTCAACAGAGAAGCCCCGATCGGTATTCTCAAGGATCGCTTCAAAATTTGTCGGTGCATCGAGGGTAAAGCGATAGAGATCGGTCGTATCGAGCAGGCCCAAGCTATCGGTGAAGGTTTGCGCGGTGGTGAGCGTGCCTAAATCGCGGGCGGTGGCGATCGAGTTTCCGGCATTGTCGGCCGGTACATCCTCCACAGGACTCACCAGCAGGTCGGCATCATAGGGAACTAGGGCTGGGGCAATGCTGGGGAAAAGATCTGGAGAATCAACAATAACAGATGCTGGTGGCACGTCCAATCCATAATTTCCTGGTGGTAAGACGTTAGAGATAGAAAACAATCCGGAATTGCTATTCTGCGGTTCGTCGGCATCGAGCTGACCGTTGCCATTGAGATCGGCAAACAGCGAGATGGTAGAATCCAGGAAATTCATGGGCAAGTCTCGCGTTGCTAAGCTCGCATTCACCACACTGGGGCGCAACAGGGTAAATAAATAGGTGTTACCTTGGGGGTCATCGATATTTTCAAAATCGCTCGCATCAAAGCGACGGTTTCCGGCAACTACCCCAAGATCGATACTGCCCGCATTTCCCGGCACGGGCAACACTGGGGCAGCGATGCGACCTTCGTTGATGCCCAAGAGTTGATAGTGCTCGAAGGCTTGAGAATTGGTCAGTCCGGCTTCGGTCAGGTCGAAATTCAAACCCAGATAAGTTTGTACGTCAAACTGGGGGGACGCGCTCCGTCCTTCATTAATGCCAAACTGACTGAAGTGAGCTAAGGCTTGACGATTGGTCAATCCCGCAGCGACTAAATCGGTATTTTGACTCAGGTAAAACCCGATATCGAATAGATTCGAGGCCACCCGTCCCTCATTAATGCCAAATTGCAAGAAATGCTCGAACAGTTGCTCGTTATCGAGACCTGCCAAATCAGTCTGGGAGGCGCGGTAAAAATCCGTTTGGAAGGCACGGGAAAACAGCCGTCCTTCCGCCACGCCAAACTCAGCTAGGTGGTCGAAGAATTGACGATTTTCGGTGAAGCCAGCAGCGGCAAGATCGGGGTTAGCCGCTTGATATAGCTCGAGAGCGACAACTGGGGAAAAATCCAGTCCTTCAGATAGTCCAACGTTGAAGAAATGCTCGGTGGCTTCCTCGTCGGTCAAATTGGCCAAGTCGGGATTGACTTGGCGGTAGTAGTCGAGATCGAGCAGATTGAGGGTCATATCAGTAGATGGTCGGTTGATTGTGAGTCGTAACTCGCACTGAAGCGAAATATTAAACCTATAGGTTCGACCGAACTGATTTATGCAAGTTAGATTGAAGTCAAATCGCCTGGATGCCAATGCCTCAGCGGGGATACTTGAATTTTGGATATTTTTTTCCCCGATCGATATCAATTGAAATCTAAGTATTAAGCCGATTCACCCAACACCGATCGCGTCTCATTGCAACCCATATTTTTTGATTTCTACAAAACTCAGCTATCGAAATTGACCGTCGGCGATAACGGTTTTCCACTCCAATACAATGGCTCTGGGAACATCAATTTTAATGAGGCGATCGTCCATCAACCGAAAACTCAGGCGCAAGCGGGTAAAGTTAGGCAGTTGCGGGAGAATTTCTTTCATGTCATATTGAGCGACATTTTCTGCCGGAGGTTCTTTGGCAAATAAATCGTTTGTCACCCAAATTTGACCTCGGCGCGTGGCTATTTCTAAGGGTTGCGATCGCTCGAATTTCGTCACACCGGGAAAACCCACCAAACGCAAAATCACCTTATCGCTACCGTCAATTTCTGCTTGTTTGAATAAAATAGAATTCCAAGCATTTCCCTGGTTATCTTTTAAATTATGTCGCGATTGAATTAAAAGCCGTCCGGGGGTATGTTCGGACATACGAATTTCGGCAAATGCACAAGGGGGATTAAAACCAATTGAGATGACGAAGATTACGAGAACAAGAATTCCCGTACGGATGACTTTTCGCCACCATTGACTTTGTTTTAGAAATTGAGTTTTCATCATCGTTAAAATTGAGGCGAACTCCAGTATCGATACAACGTTACGAGAAAGTCTCGAGACATTCGTGAAGGTGTGAGAACGTCGGAGACTGGGGAGCAAAATCTACTGCAAAACATACTACGGCGAACACCCCGATGGAATTGTATCGCGATCGCTCGGTCTCGGGCACTGTATGGGGAGAAGCAAACCCACGGACGGTCGATCGAGCTATTTTTGTATTATTTGTGCTACAATTAAAATATCGCTTCATTTTCTCAAACATCGACAATCGAGAAATTCACTAGAAAAGCGACACTCATTTAGTTTTACCAGCCCACTGGTAGTTTTGTCCTATGATTCCTCGAGAACGCATCCGCAACATTGGTATTTCCGCCCACATCGACGCGGGCAAAACCACCCTCAGCGAGCGGATTTTGTACTACACCGGAAAAATTCGCCAAATTGAGGAAGTACGCGGCGGCGGCAAAGGGGCAACGATGGACTCGATGGAATTAGAGTTCGTCAAAGGGATTACGATCGCCTCGGCCGCCACCACCTGTCAGTGGAACGATACCCAAATCAACCTCATCGACACCCCCGGACACGTAGACTTCACCATCGAAGTGGAACGGGCGCTGCGGGTATTAGACGGGGCGGTGATGGTGCTGTGTGCCGTGGCTGGGGTGCAGTCCCAGTCGGTGACCGTAGACCGACAGATGAAGCGCTATCGCGTTCCCCGCGTTGCCTTTATCAACAAGATGGATCGCCCCGGTGCCAACCCGTTCGGCGTGGTGCGATCGCTGCGAGAGAAACTCGGCTTGAACCCGGTTGCGTTGCAATACCCGATCGGCCTGGAAAAAGAGTTTGTCGGCGTTATCGATCTCATCGAAATGCGGGCGAACTACTTTGAGGGAGAAAACGGCGAAATTGTCGCCAGCAAACCCATCCCCAAAGCCCTAGAAGCTTCGGCCCGAGAGGCGCGGGAGAAAATGCTCGACGACCTGTCGATGTTCTCCGACGAACTGATGGCGGCCATCCTCGACGAGGCAACGGTAACCCCAGAATTTCTCTGGGAGGTCGTTCGTCGGGCAACCCTGAGTTTAGAACTGACCCCAGTTTTGATGGGATCGGCTTTCGATAACAAAGGGGTGCAGAACCTCCTCGATGCGATCGCCCGTTATTTGCCCTCACCCCTCGATCGAGAAGTGACCGCCGAAACCGGGGGCATCGTCATTCCCGACCTTGACGGCCCGTTCGTCGCGCTAGCCTTCAAACTCACTCAAGATGAATTCGGTCAACTCACCTACTTGCGCCTCTACTCGGGAACCCTGAAACCGGGCGATCGTATTTGCAACACCCGCACCCAGGACGTATTCCGAGTCGGTCGCTTGGTGCGACTCCATGCCGATGCGCGCCAGGAGATTGCCGAGGCGGCTGCTGGGGATATCGTTGCCACCCTCGGGGCCAACTGCGCCTCCGGCGACACCCTTTGCAGCGAAGGAACCCAAGTGTCCCTCGAACAGATGTTCGTCCCCGATCCGGTCATCACCCTGGCAGTTGCCCCAGCCACCCAAGAGGATGCGGGTCGCATGTCCAAAGCGTTGAATCGGTTTGTCAAAGAAGACCCCACCCTGCGCGTCGGCACCGATGCCGAAACCGGGGCAACTCTTATCTCCGGCATGGGAGAACTGCACCTCGAGATTTACCTCGAACGGATGCAGCGAGAGTACGGAGTGCGAGTGGATGTGGGCGCGCCGTCCGTGGCTTATCGGGAGACGATTTCCCAAACGGCCCGCTTCGACTACACCCTGAAAAAGCAGTCCGGCGGGCCAGGGCAATACGCCCGCGTCATCGGTCGGATCGAACCGATAGAAGAATCCACTGAAGAACCCTTTGTGTTTGAAAATCGCGTCGTCGGGGGGTCGATTCCCAGCCAATTCGTTCCCGCCTGCGAGAAAGGATTCCGAGATGCGATCGCCACCGGAAAACTGGCAGGCTATCCCGTCGTCGGGGTGAAAGTCATCCTCGAAGGGGGCGCGTTCCACGCCGTCGATTCCAAGGAAACGGGCTTCCGGTACGCGGCGATGCAGGGTTTCGCCCAGGCTTTCGCCAACGCTAAACCCCTCATCCTCGAACCGATGATGCGGGTGGAAGTGGAAACCCCGCCCGAATTCGTCGGTCGGATTCAGGGCAATTTGATGTCCCGTCGCGGCACGATGTTGGGGTCGCAAATCGAGGAGAATTCTGCCCGACTCGAAGCAGAAGTACCGCTAGTCGAGATGTTCGGCTACTCCACTGGGTTGCGATCGCTCTCCCAGGGTATGGCGAGTTTCTCGATGGAGTTGTCGGGATATCGACCGGCCCCCGCAAGTTCGATCGCCGCGTAGGAGCATAGGTGACAAGTTAAGGTGGTTTTGGCTTTGTCAACCACGTAATAATCTACCGAAAACCCGGAGTTGGGGGGTCTCCCCCCAAACCCCCCGCCGGGGGCCTTGCGCCTCCCCCGAACCCCCCGCGCACCAGAGTGAAATCGCTCAAATCTTTTATTGGCAAGGGGTTTTATCGTTCAAGATCGTCAACTTGACACCCGACAAAATTACTTAACTTGTCACGAATGGCGTAGGAGAGGTTGAGAGGGGAGAAGAAGAGAACGAGCAATATCGAAAATCGCGCGCGTATTATTCGATCCCTATTGTTCGTTCTCCCCTCTCTTCTCGTTTTCCTAGTGCAGCGTGGCAGAAATAACTACCTAGTTCTCAACCGCTGGAAGCTACATACAGTAAACATGTTTAATTTTTAATTTTGCGAAAAGTGAGCGGTGTCGGTTTCCGTCCCGTTCAACTTTTCAAGACGCATTTTTAATTCTGCGCAGCGGCACTAGTCTCCTTTGTGATTCGATCGCGAATAGGAAGTACGCAAGATCTGCTAGCGTGGATTTTGACCTTTGGAAACTTCTCTAACCGTTATAGGCTCTAATAAAGGTTCGATCGAAAAATATCGAAAAATTTAGCCCACGTTGGAGATTTTGAGGCATGACAGACGATCGGGAAATAACGGTTAGTTTTACGTCTCGGTTTATGGCAGCGATCCGATCCCTCGAATCAAAGCGGGAAAAACCATTATTTACTGACCCGCTAGCGGCAAAGTTGGCAGGGGATGATGTTATTGCACGGGCATTGGAGTTAGACGAGCAAAAAAGTATTGCTTACGTGCAAATTCGGACGAAGTTCTTTGATGATTTTTTAACAAACAATTTGTCGAAGTCCCGTCAAGTCGTGCTTTTAGGAGCTGGATTAGATACGCGGGCATTTCGGTTAGATTTTCCCGAAGGGGTATCTCTTTTTGAGGTGGATCGGGCCGATGCGATCGTTTATAAGAATGCGATTCTGTCGGATGACGATCCGAACTGTTCGCGATATTCGATTGTTGGAGATTTAGCGTAATCAGGATGGGTAGAGCGGCTATTGGAGTCTGGGTTTAAGCCCGAAGAGCCGACCATCTGGATTGTAGAAGGACTGTTCTATTATTTAACGGAAGCTCAAGCTCGGGGTTTGATGGCTCGCATTCATGAGTTATCGGCGACGGGTAGTTGTATCGGTTGCGATCTGCTCAATTGGGCGGCTTGTAATGGGGATGATGAATGGGCTAAGTTTTGGGAGTTTGGTTGTGATGTACCCGAAGAGTTTTTCGGGGGTTATGGTTGGGATGCGATCGTAATTCAGCCAGGAGATGGGGAGACGGGTCGCGGTCGTGACAATTATCCATTACCGCCACCTGAAGAGGTCGATAAGGAAAATGTTTTTTGGGTTACTGCGCTTAAGGCGAGTAAAAGATAAAGTCTCCCGACATTTGACCCCAAAATATCGGCAGAGTCGTCGATGTCTGCTGTGAATCTCGATTTCGGACCGGGTTCGCTACTTTAAATTCCCCGTTCGTCGCTCGTCGCTCGTCGCTCATCACTCATCTCTCCAGTTGTCCCCCCGTTTGACGCTAAAATGAGGTCTGAACGACACCACGACATCGCATCTCCAGTTTCATGACCACGACCCTTACCAATCTCGAAGCACAACTTGCCGATCTGCGCGGAACTGCCCGAGATGCGATCGCCGCAGCACAGACCCTTGAGGAACTCGAATAACTGCGGGTCAGCTATTTGGGTAAAAGCTGACATCGTGGATGGGAAAGTCGTAGAGATGGGAACGATCGGATCGCCCGCAGTCTTTCCATACTCAACACCTCGCGCCCCATTTCAAACCTTTTGTTTCGATCGGATACTTCAATGTTTTTAGTCACAGGGGCAACTGGAGGATTGGGTCGCAGAATTATTCGCATTCTGCGCGATCGCGACGAACCCGCAACTGCATTCGTCCGCCTCACCTCTCGCTATGGGGAATTGGAACAGCGGGGGGCGAAAATGTTTATTGGCGATTTGCGGCGGGATAAAGATATCCACAAAGCCTGTCAGGGCGTGCGTTACATCATCAGCGCCCACGGTTCCACCGAAGCCACTGGCGATGCCCAAGAACTTGACTACCGCGCCAATATCGAACTGATCGATCGCGCGTTGGAAGTCGGGGTGGAGCATTTCGTCTTTATTTCCGTGCTGGGGGCCGATCGCGGTTACGAAGATTCCCCCTCCTTCAAAGCCAAGCGGGAAGTCGAAAAATATCTCAAAGCCAGCGGTTTAACCTATACCATTCTCCGACCTTCTGGCTTTGCCTCGAACCTGCTGCCACTGGCCCAACGCTTCCAACTCACCGGGGTTTACGTTCTCATCGGCGATCCCCAAACCCGCAGTTCGATCGTCAGTACCGACGATTTGGCGAAAATTGCCGTGGAGTCGGTAACGGTGGAAGGGGCGAAAAACCAGATGATTCCCGTCGGCGGCCCGGAAATACTCAGCCGCGAGGATATCCCCAAGATTTTCAGCCACATTTTCAACCGAGAACCGATCCTGCTCAATCCTCCCCTATCTTTATTAGATGGAGTGCGCAGCGGTATCGGACTGGTGAATCCCGAGTGGCAAAAGTCGCTGGGGAATTTGCGCGTTTTGCTGGCAAACGAGTTTTTCTGCACCCCAGAAGAAATCGATCGACTGCAAACCCTATTCGAGATGAAGATGGAATCCCTTGAGTGCTTCGTACGGCGGTATTTGGTGACGGGAAATTAGGAAAGTTCCTCCTTGTCTCCCTTGTCCCTTCTTCTCTCCGCGTCTCCGCGTCCCCGCGTCCCCGCGTCATCCCCCTCTCTACTCCCGCGAGTAATCCCCCGATTTCCCTCCAGTTTTGCGCACCAAGCGAATCCCTTCAATCTCCATCGACTTTTCCAGGGCTTTTGCCATATCGTATAACGTCAGAGCTGCCACGGAAACAGCGGTGAGGGCTTCCATTTCCACCCCGGTTTCTGCCTTCGTTTTCACCGTCGCTTGAATCCGATACCCCGGTAATTCGGCATCCGCCGCGATTTGCACGTCAATTTTTTGCAAGGGGAGGGGGTGGCACAGGGGAATCAATCCGGCGGTTTGTTTAGCGGCCATAATTCCCGCCAGTCGCGCCGTTGTCAGGACATCCCCCTTCGGTGCGTTCCCCATTTCGATCGCCTCTAGGGTTGCCTTTTCCATCCGCACTCGACCCTCGGCAGTGGCTTCCCGAACCGTGGCACTTTTTGCCGAAACGTCCACCATCCGGGCATCTCCGGCAGCATCGAGATGGGAGGGGGAAATTTGTGAATTTGAGTTTTGCATCGCGGTTTTAGATGTGGTAGGATGAGCGAGTTGGTTGAAAAACCACCACAGAGCAAGGGCTTGTAGCTCAGTGGACTAGAGCACGTGGCTACGGACCACGGTGTCGGGGGTTCGAATCCCTCCTAGCCCGTTTTTATCCTACGTGAATATCATTTAGTTCTTTGCCAGTTTCTCTTAGTGAATTTTGGTGGAAATAGTGTTATGGGTGAGTGAATTTCACCACAAAGGCACGAAGGGCACAAAGTTGGAAGAGTAGATTGGGAGCTAAAGCTCTAATGGTATCGCGATTTTTTGTAGTCTGTTCCCCATTCCCCGTTCCCCATCTTACAAGGGAATGTTTTTCACAATTGGTGTAAATTGGCACGATCGTGATGGGCACCTTACACGAGATTTCCAGGGTTTTGCCTCCCCAGCTTCCCCCGCCTCCCCTGCCTCCCCTGCCTCCCCTGCCCCATTTCACGCCTTACTAAAAAACATACACTTGTAAGTATGCCCCCGTTCCCTACCGACGTGAGACAATGGGGTCGATAAAATCCGATCGAATCCCAAGATGAAAGCCGTTGTTATGACTGCTGCCGGGAATCCCGATGTCCTGCAACTCCAGGAAATTCCCGACCCGCAAATCCAAACCGATACGGAAATTTTAGTCCGGTTGCGCGCTGCTGGGGTCAATCCCATCGATACGAAAATCCGTAGCCGAGGGGCGTTCTATCCGGATAAAAGCCCCCACGTCCTCGGTTGCGACGGGGCGGGCATTGTTGAAGCAGTCGGATCGAGAGTCGATCGATTTCGCGTGGGAGATGAGGTCTATTTTTGCAATGGGGGTTTGGGCGGCCCGAGGGGGAACTACGCCGAGTTTGCCGTTGTCGAACAGCATTGTGTCGCCCGCAAACCCAGCCACCTCAGTTTTGCCGAAGCTGCTACCGCCCCTCTCGTGTTGATTACCGCCTGGGAATCCCTGTACGATCGCGCGCGAGTGCAAGCGGGACAAACGGTTCTGGTTCATGCCGGGGCGGGAGGCGTGGGACATGTCGCCATTCAGCTTGCCAAACTCCAGGGGACAACAGTACTCACCACCGTCAGTTCCCCAGAAAAAGCCGAGTTCGTCCGGCAGTTGGGGGCAGATGTGCCGATTCTATACCAACAGACGGATTTTGCTACGGCGGTACTCGAGGCTACCGATGGCGAAGGGGTCGATACCGCGTTCGATACCGTCGGGGGCGACACCTTTTTTCAAACCTGTCCGGCGGTGAAAGTATACGGAGATTTGGTGACGATTCTCGAACCCGATGCCAAATTGGGCAATCTAAAAACCGCCCGATCGCGCAATCTGAGAATTAGCCTAGAATTGATGCTAACGCCGATGTTGCAAAACCTGCTTGAAGAGCAGGAACGACAGGGCAATATTCTGCAACAATGTACTCGATTAATTGAGGATGGCAAGCTCAAAATTCACCTGGGCAAAACCTTTCCCCTCGCCGAAGCCGCCGCCGCCCATCAAATGTTAGAAACCGGATCGATGATGGGGAAAATTGTGCTGGTTCCGTGAGGTGAGAAGATAGGAATTAAGTAGTGATTTCCAACTCTTGAAGTTGCTACTTATTCTTGACTTTTTTTGAAAGCGGGCGGCGGGAATCGAACCCGCATCATTAGCTTGGAAGGCTAAGGTTTTACCACTAAACTACGCCCGCGTCTATCGCTTTACTAGACTATCATACCTTGTCCCCGATCGACTCGACTTTTTTAGATTTCCAAGGGGGAAAGCTTCTCCCTCGCATCGCGGATAACCAGTTTCCAGCCGACGGCTTCTCCCAAAATGCGATCGCCCGGTATCGTTTGCGTCGGTTGGACTAACCAGTAAGCCGAAACTGCCGGATTTTGGCAGTGGGGTTCCGAGTCCGGTGCATCGGCGAGCATCACTTGCCGATCGCTGTAAAAGTTGAGGGAGGGGCGATTGTGGGGATGGGTGGTACAAACGATGCGATCGGGAGGGACGTGCGATCGCATCATTTCCGCGACGGGTGGCACGGGATAATCTTCGTTCAATTCCCAAATCCAGCGATCGGACGTAACGAATAACAGCAGCGACACGTACATCCCCCAAAATAAGATTGGGATAAACTGAGCATCCCGGCGCACCACCAAAAAACCGGCAAAGGTCATCGTCACGGAGATGGCCAGCAAGGTGACGAGAAAATGTCGATCGACCGCCACCGTCGTGAAATAGACTGTTGCCCCCCATCCCCCCAAAGCCAGTAACGCCAAAACTCCCACCCAAACCCGAGGATAGGGTTTAACTACCTCGTCGGGCATTCCCGTTACTGCTGCGGTGTGCCAAATTTCCGATAACTGTACTCCAGCCACCAAGGCAAGAACCGGATAAATCGGGAAGACGTACCACGGCAGTTTGGTTCCCATTACCGAAATCGCCGTCAAATACACCGCCACCCACACCAAAATTAACTTCGACGCGCCCCAATTGCGCTCTCGCCAAATCCGCCGCAATCCGGGAATGGCAAACAGCAGCCAAGGCCAACTGTATTCGAGCAGTTCCAGGAGATAGTACCAGGGGGGACCGGAGTTGGTTTCCACGGCGCTACCAATACGATCGAACGATTGCGCCAACAGGTGGATCTCGATAAACTCTCCTCCGTAGTACTGCCACTGTGCCGCACACCAGCCCAGTGCCGGGGCGCAACCGATGAGAACCCCCAGCCAAGCGTAGAGGCTGCCGAGCAATCTCGGGGTATCCCAAGCCAGAAAGACGATCGCGATCGCCCCGAGTAACAGACCGAGTATCCCTTTGGTCAGGCAAATCAACCCGAAACTGATACCCACACCCAAGGCATAGTGCAAGTTTCGGCGCGATCGCAGTACGCACAACACCATCAGCAAGAAAAAACACAACGCCGGGCCATCTAACATCGCTAATCGCCCGTGTCGCACTACCGGCAGCAAGGTGAGGTAAACCAGGGCAGCAAAAATGGCGGGAGTTCGCCGGGGAAACAGTTCTCGTCCGATGGTGTAGAGGAGGGGAACGCTTAATGCCGTCAGCAGGGCACTGGGCAATCGCGTGGTGAGTTCGTTGACTCCACCGATGCTGTAAGCCAGGGCAATCAGTCCGTGAACTAGGGGAGGTTTGTTGAGATACGGCGCGCCATTGAGAGTCGGATACAGCCACGGTAGCGAAGCGGGGGGCGATCGCCAGATTTCCCGCGCCACCTGGGCGATCGTTCCTTCATCCCAATCTCGCAGGGGTAAGTTTCCTAAAGATGCGCCGAAGAGAATCAGGGCCGCAACCAGCAATCCTACCAGCCAAAATCGATCGACTTGGCGATCTCGTCCGATCGTTCTTATCGCAGTTTTCATTGATTACAAGTCATCGGCATCGATTTCCAACTCTTGTAGTTTCGCCCGCAATCGTGCGGCTTCTCGTTCGGCAGCATCGGCTTTTTGCTCGGCAGCATCGGCTTTTTGCTCGGCAGCTTCTGCTTTTTGCTCGGCAGCATCGGCTTTTTGCTCGGCAGCTTCAGCCTTCTCTTCCGGGGTGGGAATCAACTCTCCGGTTAATGTCATCCACCGCAACCAGAGGCGATCGATTCCTCGGTAACTTCCTTGCCAGACCCCCAAACTCAGTTTCAGGTTGGGAATCTCCCATCGTCCGTTTGACAATTGAGCGGGTTCGTAGCGATCGCCCACCAACTGAAAGACCTGCAACTCATCGGTATAGCGGCTGAAAACGGCATAGTAGGGAATCCGCAAAATCTCTTCGTACACCTGCCATTTGGTTGGGGGTTTTCCCGCTTGCCTCACCGTTCGCCCTAAATCCTCATTTTCCGTGCTCGGCGAGAGTAATTCAACGACCACCAGGGGATTGACTTCTTCTTGCCAGGTAACGTAACTCAGGCGCGGTTCGGTGTCGTCGTAAAGTCTGGGAACGCCGACGGCACCGAACCAGTCGGGGCGCTTGTACCACAGGGGATGTTTAACATCGTAATAGACATGGAGTTCGAGGGCGCTAAACACTCGATCTAAATCTCGATCGGGGGGAACGAAGGTTTCTTGCAATAAAATCGATTGCAGGGAATGAAATTCATCCATACCGGGATCTTCGGGATTCTCGCTGGGCAAATCGTACATCGTTGGCAGAGTTTGCCGGGGAGAAAGAGGCGGATCGGACTGCGGGGGTAAAGGTGGGATGGAAACCATCGGTGACCTCGGGTTCAGAGCCTGGGAAACTGAGCTTGACGGGACGTACGAACATTCTATCGAACTGCCAGATACACTGAAAAAATCGATCGGGTGAATGCAAGTCTTGGCAAGACCTGACTTAATTAATGGAAGCAAGCATGAATATCGTTGGATTATTATTAGCAGTTAGCTTAGCTTTGGTGCATATTTGTGCTGGCAAAATCCAGTACTTGAACTATCTTCGTCGGCGTTGGTGGATTTCGATCGCGGGTGGCGTTTCGATCTCCTATATTTTCCTCGATATTTTGCCCGAACTCGGTCAAGCGCAAGAGGAAGTCGAACAGAGTGTCGGCTTCTTTGTCAAGTATTTAGAAAAACATGTTTATCTGCTGGCGTTAATCGGATTGGCTGTTTTTTACGGCTTAGAAAAACTAGCATTGCGATCGCGAAACTACCGCCAAAAAATGCACGATCGAGATTTCACCCGAGTGGGAATTTTCTGGGTTCACATTCTCTCTTTTGCTATCTACAATGGAATTTTAGGCTATTTATTTCGAGAAGCAGAAGAACGGGGAACTCTCGAGTGTTTTCTACTTTTTTTTGCCCTAGCACTCCACTTCATCGTTAACGATATCGGATTGCGCGAACACCACAAATACATTTACGATCGCCTGGGACGCTGGATTCTGGCTGGGGCGATCGTTTTCGGTTGGCTTGTCGGTCAAGCGGTTCGCGTCGATGAAGCGGCAATTGCCGCAATTTGGGCGTTTACGGCGGGTGGCATTATTCTCAATGTTTTGAAAGAAGAACTCCCCGAAGAACAAGAGAGTCATTTCGGTCTTTTTGCGGCGGGGGCGGCTATTTATTCTGTCGTTCTTTTAGCCGTATAAAACGGTATAAAACTTAACCTTCGATCGCCCTTAAATGGAGAGATTTTTTTAGAGCGATCGAGGCATAATTTAGGAATTTTAGATTGATTCAACTCGACAAAATTTTCAGATATTCTTTAACAGTTTTTTCAAACCCCATTTCTAAGGCTTCCGCAGTCAAAGCATGACCGATCGAAACTTCTAAAATATTAGGAATCTCGCAAAACTTCGCCAAATTATCCAGACTCAGATCGTGTCCGGCGTTCACGCCCAATTCTAAATCTCGTGCCTGTTTTGCCGCATCGACGTACTTTTGAAATGTAGCGTCTAAATCATTATTTTCGCGAAAAGCCGTGGCGTATGGCTCGGTATACAGCTCGATGCGCTCGGCTCCTGTTTTCGGCACGAGGCGAATTTGCTCGACATCGGCATCCATAAACAAACTGACGCGACTGCCGATTTCGTGCAATTCTCGAATGACGGGAATTAGGCGATCGCCATCTTTAAGGATATCCCAGCCGCTATCGGAGGTGAACGTATCGGGAGAATCGGGGACTAACGTGCATTGGGTCGGCTTCACCTGACGCACGATATCCATATATAGGGCTTCAAAGGGATTCCCTTCGATATTAAACTCGACTGCCGTCACGATTTCGGCCAAGTCGTAAACATCCCCCGGTCGGATGTGGCGCTGGTCCGGACGGGGGTGAACGGTGATGCCTTTCGCTCCCGCGTCAATGCAGATTTGCGCCATTTTGACAATACTGGGAATGCCAATATTGCGCGTATTTCGGATGAGGGCAACTTTATTGAGATTGACGCTGAGGTTGGTCATGGGAACTTGGATTTGAATGGGAATGATTCGATCGGGTTTGGGGATGGATGGGGACGCTCCCAAACTCGCAAAGCTTGTAACGATACCAGCGCGCGAACGGCACTCGGATATCAAAATCCGCAGACATGAAAATCCCCATCGCATGGGATGGGGGAAGTCACAGGCTTATGTCGATATTTTTAGAATATCGCGTTTGTGGCATTTAACAAGTCACCGATGGGGATGATTTCTGACTCGTTCGATTGGGCGAACGAACCCAACTCGTAAAAAATTCCCCACGATCTGGAATCGTGGGGAAAGGAGGAGATCCAAATGGCTTGTCGTCATCTAGAATTGTTTTACACGTGCACCTCTGCTCGATCCGGAAGATATCCCCTCAATCGAAATCAAAAAAACCCCCGGTTTTTAAGGCCGGGAGCGTTCATCAGGGTGCATCTACCTCTTCTTTTCTCCTGCGAGGTCTGGGTTCGATCCGGACAGAACTCGAAACAATCTACCCACCAATCCCCAAAGCTCTCGCCACGCTGGGGGTTAAGGGAATTAAGGTGACGATCGTTAACAACAATGCCACCAAGGCTAGCACCGCACGGGTATCGTCAGGTTCGGTGAGTTCGTTGAGGCTGGGACTTTCGAGATTGCGTTGCAAGAAAAGAATCACGATCGCCCAATAGAGCGCCAGGGGATTGACTAAGGATGCGAGTCCGAGAACGATTAGGGTGGCGATCGTCGTCCGTCCGGCGATTTGCCGTCCGTAGATTGCTTGAATCGCCCGTCCCCCGTCGAGTTGTCCGGCAGGCATCAAGTTGAGGGCATTAATCACCAATCCCAACCAACCGATCGCCACTAAGGGATGAATATCGACTAAGGGCCGATCGAGGGCAGACCCCAGGACGACTTTAGCTAACGTCCCGACAAGCATCGAACCTTTGAAAAAGTCCGCTGGAATTTGAAACAGGCTGCCGGGATGAGACAGGTACAAACCAATCATCAGGAACCCCAGCGAGAGTAAACCCCCAACGGCCGGACCGACCAAGGCCACATCAAACAACACCGTGCGATTGCTCAACAGAGACTCAAAACGGTTAATCGCGCCAAAGGAACCAATCTGCCAGGTGGGCATGAAAAACGGCCAACTGATGCGGACGTTGTACCGGGCGGCCATGACTTGATGACCGACTTCGTGGGCGATCAGAATTGCCCAAATCCCCAAACTCATGGGAAGAACTTCTTGGATGCGATCGAGATCGTTAAAAAAATCGAACCCCATGAGAATTCCGGCGGTTTCTAGGGTGGTGGCAAATGTGGCGATCGCCAATCCAACTGCTAGGGCTTTCTGGGTCGTGCTGAGGGTCTTCGGTTCGGCACGAGCGGGTAAAATGACAACGATCGGCTTGTCTTCGCGATCGCGAACGAGAAACAAACGATAGCGATCGCCCAAACGCTCTTTTAATTTGTCTGAGAGGCGAGTGTAGGTAGTTTCGGGATCGCCGCGCAGGTTGCCGCGAAAAAACGCACCATCTTGGTAGGGGACGGTATCGGTGGCAAAAAACGTATCGATGCCGAAGATACCCTGGACGATTTGCAAATCTTCGGCGGGAATGGCAATTGGCTCGATCGTCGTCGTTGGAGGGGTGGCACTCTTTTGGGAATCTGAAGGCGGGTCGCTCGATTTTTGTTTCGGTTCGTCTCCACCGGGTTTCGTCTTCGATTGCGCCTGGAGCATCTTTTCGAGCTGCGATCGCTGCGTTGGGTCTTGGCTTAAGGTGCGGAGTTTGTTACCCAGAAAAATATACGTCCCGGCCGAGACGACGATCAGAAAGAGAACGCCTGCGAGATTAATATAAATGCCAAGGGCAAACAGGCCAAAAAATAACAGCCAAGGAGCCATCAGGGAAACGGATTGCAACCAAGATAAGATACCGAGTTTTCCGAAGGATCTCGAGCGATAAAAACCAACCGCCAGTATGCCCAAAGCGATGAGAATAATAGTCGCCGTTACAATATTTTCCGATGCGATACTCATCTGCTTCCCCTCATTTTTCTCTCGCGGACGTTGGTCCGGACGATGGCGAACATCTCCATGTCACAAATGATGTTCGCTCGGCTTTAGAACTCAGACACTATATTACATAATCGTAACGCGCGCCACTCAAAAGATTCCCCCGATCTATCGATCGAGGGAACCTGCAAGCATTTAAATGTATTGTGAAGTCCGTTCAGATCCAGCGAGAGGATTTGCCCAACGATGCAGCTTCATGTCTTGCTGCTTTATTCGATTGGCTTCGCAATGCGACTTGCAATCGCACCCAATTCAACCATGCCTCGAATCCCTCTCCCGTTTTCGCTGAAATGGGTAAAATGGCAATGTCGGGATTGATTTGCCGCACGTTAGCAATGAGTCGATCGACATCGATCTCGGCATCCGATGCCCGATCCATTTTCGCAATTAGCACGCAATTAGCCTCCCGAAACATTTGTGGATATTCGAGAGGTTTGTCTTCTCCTTGAGTGACATCCCACAGCACAACTTTAAAATGCTCTCCCATCGCCACGTCAACGGAATCGACTAAATCGATGGTATTTTCAACCCACACGAGATCGAAGTTGGCTGGGGTATATTGACGATCGAATTGGTGCAAACTTTCAGCCACCATTTTGGCATTGAGGTGACGCGAAGCATCAGTTTCCGGAGCGATGACGGGAACACCTTGCAATCGCAATCGATCGGCATTCATTTCGGAGATCGTACCCCCGACAAAAGTCGCAACTTCGAGTTGATTTTTCAACGTCTCGAGGGTGCGATCGAGCAACATGGTTTTCCCCGCGCCGGGACTACCCATCAAAGCCAAACAAGTAATTCCCCAGCGATCGAATTGAGCGCGATTGCGATTGGCCCAGTCGCGAGGATTCTGGGAACCATTCGTTTCTAAGGGTGCTAACGTTGAATTCATTTTAATTTCGATAGTGTCAAGGGTCGTTCGGGAGTTTCAGGCGGAATATCCCGCTTGCGTAAAAAAGCCGGGTTTTTGAAAATTGCTAAACCACGGCATTTCAAGGATTCTAACTCAATCTACGTTTGAGAGTTTTCAAACATAAATTGGCTGGTGTTTTTGGCTGTTTGAGGTTATGTTAGCGCTCGAGTTTGACGAACTTATCTATACCGACCGAAAAGCGATCGCATGTTAACACTTTGGCTCGGTACGAGCTAACATTCCTAACACTTTGGTAAGGTTTTCGCTGGGAAAATTGCAAGCCCGGCTTCTTACTTTAAACTATCGAATTAATTATATCAAGTCAGATAAAATACCTAGTCGCTATTTAGTAGCTAAAGCTACAAAAAAAAGATGAGAGCCAGTTAATTAATGTATCGAATCTCAATATCGATCGCTGACCTCAAACAAAATTTCCAAGGTTAGCTCTCTACCGTTTCCCATTCCCTATTTGTGAAAGGTTAAGCAATTCTGCCGGATGTCAAGTTGATTGGCTCGAATAACTCAAACTCTTGCAAACTCAGATTTTCTACGATCTGACTCTTGTACGCAGGGGGCACTTCGACAGGCTCAGTGACCGGGGGAGGCGTTTCGTCCCCCACCGGGAGGGCGGAGCAGAGCGGAGGGGAAGCGAAGCGGAGGGTTAGGGGAATTCGCCCCTGACAGGTGTAGGTTTTTGGAGGAGTTGTGGGCAAAAAAGGCATTCATGGGAGTATGAGGAAAGCGCCGCCAAGGAGAAAGTCGAATGGAGAGATGGTTAAGCAAATTGGCAATGAGCGTCCTCAAACGTGGAGAAGATGTGCGATTCGTTATTAGGTAAAAATGCTCAGCATATAGCCTAAGCAGGGTTCAAAGCAATAAATGCTTAAACACCCTGAACTCTTGCCCAGATGAGGGTTAAAGTCCCTCCCATTAAGG
>JAXHUC010000074.1:0-32760 GCA_034189805.1 Cyanobacteriota bacterium | reverse complement strand
CGATTACTTCTTTTTCTTCTCCTTTTCTTTCTCCGGTGTCGCTTCAGCGGATTCGTCCGTCTCGGCAACCACCCCAACGGAGTTAGCCGAAACCACCGCCCCCATTTCCAACTTCTCCCGAACTTGCCGTTCGATATCGATCGCAAACTCGGGATGTTCGGTCATATAGGTAATCGTGTTATCTCGCCCTTGTCCGAGGTTGTCGCCATTGTAGCTGTACCATGCGCCACGACGGTTAATCACGCCCGTTTCTTCCGCTAAATCCAACAAACAGCCGAGGCTGGAAATTCCCTTGCCGAACAGGATATCGAATTCGGCAATCCGGAATGGCGGCGCGACTTTATTTTTGGCCACTTTGACTTTGGCGCGAATGCCGTATTCTTCCGAACCCTTTTTCAAAGTCTGGGAACGGCGAATATCCAGACGCACGGAAGAGTAGAATTTGAGGGCATTTCCCCCGGTGGTGGTTTCTGGGTTGCCGTAGGTGATGCCGATTTTCAGGCGCAACTGGTTGAGGAAAATAACGCTACATCCAGATTTCCCAATATTTCCAGTAATTTTGCGCAAAGCGTGGCTCATTAAACGGGCCTGCAAGCCGACATGGGTATCCCCCATATCCCCTTCGATTTCCGCTCGTGGGGTCAGGGCCGCCACCGAGTCTACCACTACTAAGTCTACAGCGACCGATCGCACCAGTTGATCGACGATTTCTAAGCCCATTTCCCCCGTGTCGGGTTGGGAAACCAGTAAGTTGGCGATATCCACCCCCACCGCCGAAGCGTAAGTGGGATCGAGGGCGTGTTCTGCATCCACAAACGCAGCAATGCCACCCGCTTTTTGAACTTCGGCGATCGCGTGCAGGGCTAGCGTCGTTTTCCCCGAACTTTCGGGCCCGTAGATTTCGATCACTCGTCCTTTGGGCAAACCGCCACCCAAGGCTAAATCCAGCGTCAGCGCCCCACTGGGAATCGTTTCCACCTTCATCCGGGTGGCATCTCCGAGGCGGATAATCGACCCCTTACCGCACGATCGCTCAATTTGGTTCATCACCAGATCGAGCGCTTTCTGCTTTTCGGGATTGTCCGTAATCGCACTTGTCGTTACAGTCGCCATGCTTTGCCTCTGTCTCGTTGATAAATACTGTTGTTATGAAGGTTCGATCGCTCGTTCATCTATTCTCGCTACCCTATTCTAGTTTAGGGCTATGGCGATGGGAGAACGCGACTTTTAGAGAAACTGTATTGATTTTAGAACAAGTTTCACCCATTCGGGAGTATCTGCGATATTTATGGGTAATGGCAGAGAGATGGGAGATGGGAGATGGGGAAGCTGGGGGAGCTAGGGAAGCTGGGGGAGAATGAATGCCAGATCCAAAATGCTTCCTTGTCCCCTTGTCCTCTTTGTTTCCTCATTTCCCGGCTATCGCCCATTTTTTTCCCATAATCTAAATATACTGTTTCAAGACTCAACAGATTATGAGTGCGATATTCCCAGGAATGAACCCTTATTTGGAAAATCCTGCTTTGCGATCGGAGGTTCACTCTTGGCTGATTGTCGAACTGGCGCGATCGCTCAATCCTTTACTCGTACCTCAATATCGAGCGGCTGTGGAGAAACGGGTCTATGCCGATGCGCTGCTTGTTGGGATTCCAGATGTCTCTGTTTTCGAGCCAACACCTGAAATCGAATCGAGTTCTGCGGTCAAAACCGAGGTTGCAAGCAAGCCAATTCGGGTGACATTACCCTTAACGGAAGAAGTCACCGAGCGCTATTTGGAGATTCGGGAAGTCAAAACCGGGCGGGTGGTAACGGTTGTGGAAATTCTCTCGCCGAAAAATAAGCGCAGCGGTGAAGGTCGAGATAAGTATCTAACCAAGCGACAAAAGGTTTTAAATAGTGCCACTCACTTAGTTGAAATCGATTTGCTCAGAGTGGGGAGTTTTATGCCAATGCTCGAAGCGATTCGATCGGACTATCGCATTCTGGTCAGTCGAGCCAATCTTCGTCCGGAAGCCGAACTCTACCCATTTGACCTGCGCGAACCGATTCCCCAATTCTTGCTTCCTTTGCAGTTAACCGATAAAGAACCCGTTGTGAATTTATCTGAGATTTTGGAACGGGTGTACGAGTCTGCGGCACTCGATTTGGCGATCGATTATTCCATTCAACCCATACCAGCATTAAGCGATCGCGATTTTCAGTGGGTGCGATCGTCGATCGGGGAGAGTGATGGTTCGAGCCAACCTTGACCCCCAAAATCATCTAAATGTTGAAAATGAAATTACATCATTATCGAGCGATCGCCTAAACTGCAAAAGCAAGTTTGAGTTCATTTTCCCATTCATCCATGACAACTCTTGCCACCCCCCTCGAAAAATCCGGTATCGGACTCCATTCGGGCGAAACCGCGCAAGTGCGAGTTCTCCCCGGCAACCCCGGCGACGGGCGCTACTTCGTGCGTACGGATTTAGCCGATATTCCTGTCGTACCCGCAAACCTCGATACCGTTCGTCAAACTCAACTTTGCACGGAACTCGTCACCGACACGGCCAAAGTCCGTACCGTAGAACATCTTCTCGCGGCCCTTTCGGCAACGGGAATCGAGGATGCCCGGATTGAAATTGACGGGGAAGAAGTGCCTTTGTTGGACGGTTCGGCGAAAGAGTGGGTGGAAGCGATTCAAGCCTCAGTATCCGCCGCCAAAAGCCCTCATACCGCGCCAGCAGTCAAAATCGACGTACCCCTTTGGCTTTACGATGGAGATGCCTTCGTGGCGGCCCTACCCTCCCCAGAACGGCGATTGAGTTACGGAATCGATTTCGAGTCGCGGGCGATCGGGAATCAATGGCACAGTTGGTCTCCCGATCGCGAAGACTTTGCCACGGAAATTGCCCCGGCACGCACCTTCGGTCTCGCCCATCAAGTGGAGTACTTGCGAAGTACGGGTTTAATTAAAGGAGGCAGCTTAGAAAACGCCTTGGTTTGCGATCGCGATCGCTGGTTGAATCCGCCCTTAAGATTTGTAAATGAACCCGTGCGTCATAAAATCTTAGACTTAGTAGGAGATCTCAGCTTGCTGGGGTCTTTCCCGATCGCGCACTTCATCGCCTACAAAGCCAGCCACAGCTTGCATACCCAATTCGCCCGGAAATTGCGATCGCATTTAACCGAACGCGCGGGGGCGGCAACGGAGGAACTGTAGAAGTGAAGTGCCATCCAATCCCAAATACAGCACTATGTCTACAGCCACCAACTCTAAAGCCAATTCGACCAACTCTGCCGAAAGCACCACCGAAAATGCCGTTGACGCAGCACAAACTCCCAACCCGGCCGCATCTACGGTTTTATCGGTCGAAGAGATTCACAAACTCCTCCCCCATCGCTATCCCTTCGCCCTAGTCGATCGGATTATCGAATACGTTCCCGGCAAACGGGCGGTGGGTCTGAAAAACGTTACCTTCAACGAACCCCATTTTCAAGGTCACTTCCCCGGACGACCGCTGATGCCGGGAGTGACCATCGTCGAGGCGATGGCCCAAGTTGGAGGAATCGTTCTCACGCAAATGCCGAATCTCCCCGATGGCTTGTTTATTTTTGCCGGAATCGATAAAGTCCGATTTCGCCGTCCTGTGGTTCCGGGAGACCAACTCATCCTCACGGCAGAAGTTCTGCGGGTGAAAAGCCGATTTGGCAAGATGCAAGGTTACGCCGAAGTGAACGGACAGCGGGCGGCAGAAGGCGAATTACTCTTTTCCCTCCTCGATAACTGAGGCGATCGCCCTTTCCTGACAAATCCTTTCGATTGGCAATTTTTCTTGAAGACCTGTAGCCTAGTAGTCGATCGCGTTTTCTAGACTTCTATATTGTGTTTAGGGTGAAGCGCCCCGGCCAGGCGCAGCTTGTTTTCCAAGCAACTCACGCTCGATCGATCCTCCTCACGCCGATATGGGATGAGAACCGTGACGGATTTCTCTCCCTAAATTTTGAATTAGGGTGCCGCGCGCCTATTCGGCGCTGGTCGCTAAGTTACTGGTCATTGATAACGGATTTATGATTCACCCTACCGCCCAGATTCATCCCGGCGCTCAACTTCACCCCAGCGTACGAGTTGGACCTTTTGCTGTCATTGGCGAACATGTCAAAATCGGACGAGATACCACCATCGGCGCTCATGCGATCGTCGACGGTCACACCGAAATTGGCGATCGCAATCGCATTTTTCCGGGGGCAGCAATCGGTCTCGAACCCCAAGACTTGAAGTACGAAGGGGCCCAGAGTTGGGTCAAAATCGGTAACGATAACCTAATTCGCGAATACGTTACCATCAACCGCGCCACGGGGGAAAACGAAGCCACCGAGATCGGCAATCAAACCATGCTGATGGCTTACGTTCACGTCGCCCACAACTGCATCATCGAGGATCGAGCGATTATTACCAACTCTGTCGCCCTTGCCGGTCACGTCCACATCGAATCCGGGGCGCGGCTGGGGGGAATGCTCGCCATCCACCAGTTCGTGCGCGTCGGTCGTCTGGCGATGCTGGGAGGCATGAGTCGGATCGATCGCGACGTACCTCCCTACATGCTCGTTGAAGGCAATCCCTGCCGGGTGCGATCGCTCAACCTGATCGGCTTGAAACGGGCGGGAGTGGCCGAACTCGACAACGGCCGAGTATTCGCCACTCTCAAAAAAGCCTTTCGCATTCTCTATCGATCGGGTCTCCCCCTAGAAAAAGCCCTGATCGAATTGGAACTGCTTCCCGAAAGCGAATATCTCGGGCATTTACATCAATTTCTCAAGGGTTCGATCGCGCCCGGACGGCGCGGACCAACTGCCCCGAAGCGATCGAAGTCGCACGATTGAGATCGGGGGCAAGAAGATGGGGGATAGGAGGATGGGGCGATGGAAAGGATTTTGCATTTTTCATTTTCTCCCTCTTGTCTCCTTCTCTCCCTTGTCCCCCGTATCCCTCTGGTTACCAATAGCTTCCTCTGCCTCCCTCGATCGATTTCATCGGCATCTAAAAAACATACACTTGTAGAGATGGAGAGATTGGGAGCTATGCCGTCAAACACGTCAAAATTCATCAATAGTCATGAAGACTTAGAAGTCTATCGAATTGCTTTTGATACGGCGATGACCATCTTTGAAATCTCGAAAAATTTCCCCAAAGAGGAGAGATCTGCTTTAACTGACCCAATTCGGCGTTCTTCTCGCTCGGTGTGCGCTAACTTAGGAGAAGCGTGGCGCAGGCCCAAAGACAAAGGCTCGTTTCAAGTAAGGCTCAACGATGCAGAAGCTGAAGCAGCGGAAACTCAAGTTTGGTTGAAATTTGCCGTAAAGTGCGGCTACTTGGATATCGATCGAGGAAGAGAACTTGACCGCCAATACAACCAGATTCTCGGCAGTATTGTCAGAATAATTCAGGATTCCGATCGGTGGCTACTCCAAAATTAAAACGGCAAAATTCTCCCCATCTCCCCATCCGACTAAAAACGAGCTAGTGAGTATGTCCGTGAAATCTTTGGAAAGTCCCCAGTACAAACGCGGTATTCGATGGCTGGTCGGGTCGGCGCTACTTGCTGTCGTTAGTACTGGCGGTTGGATAATCTACAGCCGATCGGGTAATTCGACTTCTCAAGGATTGGAGGTGCAAATTCTGGAAGTAGAACGGGGGACGATCGAGGAAACGATTAACGAAAGCGGCACGGTGGAACTGGGCAACCAACAAATCCTCAAAGCCCCCCGCGATAGTACCGTCGATGAAGTGGCGGTGGAGGTGGGCGATCGGGTTTCGGCAGGGGAAACGTTGGTGATTTTGCGCGATCCCGAACAAGAAACCAAGGAATCGCAACATTTACTCGAGATCCAACAAGCGCAACTCGACCTCGAAGCCAAGCGCAACGCCCTGGCAAGCGCCAAAGAAGAAGTTGGAGTCGCCCTGGCCGAACTCGATCGGATTTCGACACAACCCGATGCCGATCTCTCTCCCCTGCAAATTCAGCAACTCGATATTCAAGAACGAGAAATTAACCTGGAAAATCTGCGCGCCAAAGTTGCCGAAGCCCGAGAAAACCTCGAAACGGAACTCGAAATTCTCACAGAAGAACAAAACTTACTCGATGAAGGGTTTACCACTCCCAACGACTTGCGAGGTCAAGAACGTGCGGTGCGCAATGCGAGATCGCAACTTCGCGATGCCCAAGTCAGCGTGGAAACGGCCCTGTTGGAATTGCAACGCCTGAAAGCGGGAATTTCTGAGGTGGAAGAAGACATTGCCGAGGAAAACGAACGGCTGCAAACCCAAATCCAGGAAGCCGAAAACGCCGCGCGCAATGCCCGATCGCAACAGCAGCAGGCTCAAGCAGAGGTCGATCGCGCCGAGAACGCACTCGAACAACTGCAACTGGCAACCCAACAAATCGAACGGGAACTCGAACAAAGCATCGTCGCCGCACCGACTGCGGGTCAGATTTTGGATGCGATCGTTACCCGAGGGGATGTGGTGCAAATCGAAGCCGAGTTACTCGTCCTAGGCGATCCCAGCATTGAGATCGTGACCTTGTCCCTCTCCACCCTCGATGCCAATCGCGTTGAAAGCGGTCTCCCCGCGCGGGTTTCCATTATCGGCCCCGATGACACGACCTTTCCCGGTCGGGTGATGCAAATGAGCCTGCGGGCCGCTGAATCTTCCTCGCAATCCAACAGCCGATGGGGAGGGGATACCAGCCAGCCCAAAGTCGGGGCGATCGTCCAACTCGATGCCCCCAGCCAAACCCTCATTCCCGGCAGTCCGGTGAATGTAGAAATTATTTTGGAACAGCGAGAAAACGTGGTGGTTTTGGGCAACGAAGCGATTCAAAATCTCGAAACCGATCCTTTCGTTTGGCTGGTGGACGAAGCCAACCGAGTTAGCCAGCAACCGATTCAAGTTGGATTGGAAGATTTAACCCAGGTTGAGGTCACCTCTGGAGTCAAACCGGGCGATCGGGTTGCCGTTCCCCCGATCGATATGCCCTTAGAACCGGGAATGTCCGTTACCGTCGGGGAGGGCGAAGCGCTGTAACTTCAAAGTACCACTCACCGAACTTGTTTTGAATGTTGCGTTGAATGTTCCCCAGATCGGCTCGCTCGGAATCTAGCCATTCGGGTCAATACCCCGCTCTCGCAGCAATGCCCTCAGACGAGCGTTCTCCGCCTCTGTCGCCTCGGCACTTTCTCGTCCGGTCAGCAGTAGATTTCCCTGTGAGTCCCACCACCGCAACCAGGTTTGCGTCTGATTTTGATAGTTTCCCGATCGCAGCCCCAATTCTACGCCCAGGGGGGGGATAGGATAGCAATCCCGTTCGTTGGGGGACATCTTCTGGTAACGACCATCCACCAAACGATACATTTCCAGTTCGTTGGTTTTAATGACAAAGATGGCATAGTAGGGAATCCGCATCACTTGCTCGTACACCCAAAACTTACCCGGTCGTTGTTTTTCACCCTCATTGCTCCTCAAAGGGGTGGCATCTCGTTCCTCGTTGCCATTCCCACTGGCGAGTTCGATGGCAATAAGCGGGGCAATGAGTTCCCGCCGCAAGACATAAGAACGGCGAATTGCACCGTCGAGCTTGGGGGGAACGTTGGGGACGTAAAACCAATCGGGGGCTTCGGCTCCATTTTCGGGTGGGTCGGTTTCGAGCCAGTAGATGCCGCAGTCTTGACCGATGAGATACCGACCGTCAGGGTGAAGTCGTTGTAACGTCGGTCCAATGGAATCGGTCAGGATGAGGGTTTGGGGATGTTCCTGAAAGTTCTTCACGAAAGTGCCATCGGAGTCTGGCAATTGGGTGTGGTCGGGAAAGGGAGTGGCGAACAGATCGTCGGTTGTTTGAGCTGTCGGCTGGGTTGGTTCGGTTGCTGACTTAGGTGTACTGACCATGAGTGGTTTTTCTCGATCGCTGCCGATATCCAAACTCTAACAATTTTGAGTTCGGTGTTGTCTCTTCCAGACCCATTTTTCTCCGTTCTCTTCTGTGCGGCTTGTTGAGCGATCGTCCCACTAAAACCGTTATGGTGGTCAGTTGTTACCCCATTCCCCGTTGCCCGTTCCCCGTTCCCTATTCCCCACCTTCACCGGAAACTGTCTTACCCTGCGCCTGACGTAAGTTACGATCGATCTTCCAACTCCCGACACGCTCGATACAAGTCCTGCCAACCCTCCCGGTTTTCGATCGCCGTTTCTAAGTACTCCCGCCACGCCACCCGATCTCGCACCGGATTTTGGATCGCCGCACCGATCAACCCGGAAGCCAGATCCTTCGCCCCCAACTTCCCACTGCCGAAATGGGCCGCGAGTGCCATGCCGTTGAGGACGACGGAAATCGCCTCGGCGGTACTCAGGGTGCTGCTGGGGGATTTCAGCTTGGTTTTGCCATCGGCAGTTACGCCCGATCGCAGTTCGCGGAAAATTGTGACAACGCGGCGGATTTCTTCGAGTGCTGGGGGTTCGGCGGGCAAGTCCAAGGCGCGCCCCAAGCTGCTGACGCGACGGCGGACGATTTCTACTTCTTCTTCAGCGGTTTTGGGTAAGGGCAAAATTACCGTATTGAAGCGGCGTTTGAGGGCGCTGGAGAGATCGTTAACCCCCCGATCGCGATCGTTGGCGGTGGCAATAACATTAAATCCTTTTTGTGCCTGAATTTGGGCGTTGAGTTCGGGAATGGGTAAGAGTTTTTCCGAAAGGATAGTAATTAGGGAATCTTGAACGTCGGCAGGAATCCGGGTCAGTTCTTCCACGCGCGCCATTTTACCTTCTGCCATCGCCCGCATCACCGGACTGGGGACGATCGCCTCCATCGACGGACCTTCAGCCAACAAGCGGGCGTAATTCCAGCCGTAGCGAATCGCTTCTTCGCTAATGCCAGCAGTTCCTTGAATCGCCAGGGTGGAGTCGCCGGAGATTGCCGCCGCCAGATGTTCGGACACCCAGGATTTGGCCGTCCCCGGAACCCCCAGCAGCAGTAAAGCGCGATCGGTCGTGAGAGTGGCGATCGAAATTTCGATCGGGCGGCGATCGCCGATATACTTCGGGGAGACCTCGAATCCATTCTCGAGTTTGCCCCCCAAGAGATAAGTGGCGACGGCGTGGGGTGAAAGATACCAATGGGGAGGTCGCTGTTGGCGATCGACGCTTTTGAGGACTGCGAGTTCTTCAGCAAATTCCTGTTCTGCGTGTTGGCGCAGCAGTTGGGGAGTTGATGGGGTGTTGGATGGAGAAGTTGCCACGCGACGAGAAGGGGAATTCGGAAAATTTGAAAGGATTGGAGGATGGGGAAGCGGCGGGTGCAGAACCCACTTTAGCTTGGGTCTATCTCTCTATCTTCCCACTCCCGAGGGTCAATTCTCCGATCGACTCTCATCAATTGCCCGATGAAATTCCCAGCGAAATTGCAGCATTTCTAAAAACTCCTCTATCGTTTGCGCCCAATAGGTTCCGTCCTTGGCTGCACTTTGCAGTAAATCGATCGCCTCGGACAGTATCTGCGGATCGATCGAATATCCAAAATCGAGAAAGGCCGATCGCAAACCCCAATTGTAACTATCTTTACTGGTGACAATTTCGCGGGAAAATCGTTCGAGGACGGCGCGGCTGAGTTTCGCACTCCAAGGATACCGACACCAGCGCAACAAACAAATAGCGGGATGATTTTTGCCGAGACGATCGCCCTGAGTTGCGAGGAGATCGATAATTGCCGCTTCTCGGGTTTCCCTGGGTAGAACCTGAATCAACGCTTCGATCGAATGGCGATCGCCGATGGGATATCCCTTCAAACCCGGCAATACATCCAGCAATGCCTCGGCCCATTTGACATCTCGATGCCGCGCCGCCGCGATCGTCCATCCTTCGAGTAATGCACTCTCGTACTCATGTCCCTTCGCCACCTCAACCCAACTTCCTGGGGAGGCAAACCGATGCCACCAATCCGGAGGAACCGCCGCCACCATCTGCAACAGCCACCAAGGCTGGGCTTTGATTCCCGATGGCGGTTGGGGATTGATGCCATCGCGGGTTGCTGCTGCCGGACAGGTTTTCGGCAACTGAATTTCCAAATTTAGGGAGGGTTCGATCTCGACTTTAACGTACTTAGGCAGTCGATCGCGCGCCCGATCGCAAAATTCAGAGGTGGGAAGTCTCGCGAGCAAATCCGCAGCCACCGCCCGAATTAGCTTGCTTTTTTGGGCCAGCGCCGACTCGAGAAGGGGTTCGTCCGCCAAACTCAAGCCCACTTCAAACGTCGCTAAAAATTTTGCCCGATCGGGTGCTTTATCCCGTTTCCCACTCGATTCGACCCATTCTCGCGCCAAACCTGGGTCAGTCGCGCGCAGCCGATGTAAGACCGAACAACGCATCCCAATCGTCCCCCCCTGCCAAGCTTCTGCCTCCGTTCCCGGTTCGATATCGAAGTTCCTAACGTAGTCCCACTCCGGGTTCTGTGCCGCCAGCCAGCATCCACGGCCACCGAGAACCGGAAATAGCACCTCGCGCCATTCGGGATGTCGCCGTCCCCACTCCAGTAACGGGGGCAGCAATTCCGGTGGAATGCGTTGTTTGCTCTGGGCGATCGCTTCTAGCCATTCGGGAAGTAATCGCTCGAACTTACGGGCAAACTCGCCGACAAGCATTTGTTGCAGGTGTTGTGCCGCGCGCGGGGAACAGAACTCGAATGCATCGGGTTCTGGATTGGGTGGGATAGGAGAGAGGCGATCGCCCGACTCAGAGGTGGGTACGCAGCCCGATTGCTGGTGGAGGCTGAGGATAGAAGCCGCACTCAAGAGCGCTCTCTCGGAGTCAGCAAGGTTGAGTTGACTGAGAAGATGACCTAGAGCATTCTCGGCGTTCGGTAAAACAATGGATTGGCGATCGAGTCCTAGGGATGCCAATTTGACGATATCGTACCAAGCACTCACGGCTTCTTTGGGTTGAAATTCGATGCACTGACTAAAAAGGGATGCGCGGTGGCATCCCCGATCGAAATATTGACGAAAAAATACGAAATTCGGGGAGAGTTCAGGTGTTGCGAGAACGCAGAAATTCCCCGCGAATTCACTCTTCCGAATCTACAACATCCAACGTTTCGGGATCGCTCACCTCTACAGTCTCTTCTGCAAGGCGTTGTTGGCGAATCAGTTCGAGCTGTCGGGTGCGAAAATCCGAAGCGGTGTCGAGTAAGTTTTCATCTTGTGCGCCGACGACATCGCTGACGCTGCGATCGCGGGCGAGGTTGGCGCGGTGGAGAATTTCGTAGATGTTAAAACCGTTTCCGGTTTCTCCCAAAAACGAGTCAATTTCGTTAGATTCGGTTTGCGTTGCATCTTGATGGAGATCGAGAGGCTGGATCGCGTCGTCCTGGTACTCTTGAGCCATACCGGCTTGAATCGGCAGCAAGGGTAAGGTTCCCATAGCCGCGAGTAATGCGATCGCCCAACGATGCGATCGATGTTGTTTGGATGTGCTCATAGTTCTCGCTGTATTCTTCAAAAGTTGTGTCTCGATAAAAGACGGTCTGAGAGACGATCTTTTATCAATTATTACGGATCGCATGGAGATTGGGGTGTACGTCCGGGACGATCGCCGGGGCTGTCTGGGTTTGGAGAATTTCCAATTCAAGCAAACCGACGGCGTAAAAGGGGTTGAATGCTCGATAGCGCCACAGTGGCAAATCCGAGCAACACTAGCAGCGCTCCACCAAAGGTAATCGAGCCGAAGGGGGCTTCCATCACCACGCTATTCAAACTCCAGTCTGCGTGCAAGTAGAGGTAGCGAATCGGTTCGATCGCGTAGCTGAGGGGGTTGAGGCTGGCGACAACCTGCAACCATTGAGGCATGAAGGAGAGGGGGGCAAGGGCGGTGCTGGCAAACAGCAAGGGCAGGTTCGTCACGAAAATGACTGCCAGCAGTTCGATGTGACCGGGAAGGGCAAAGGCCAAACCGAGGCTGAGTCCGGTCACGCCGATGACGAGCAAGAACAAAATCAGGGCGATCGCCGCTAAGCCAGCCAAACCGGGCAATCCCGCCCCAGCAAAGACCCCAGCGGCAATGATGACCGTCGTTTGGATGAAACTGAGGGTGACGATAAAAATCGCCGAAGCCACCACGATCGAAAACCGGGAAGCCAAGGGAGCAACCAGCAAGCGATTGAGAAAGCCGAACTCGCGATCGAACATCACGGGCAGTCCGGCATTGAGTGCCCCGGCAAAGGCGGTAAAGACAATCACCCCCGCCCCGAGAAATTGGGCGTAGTTTTGGCTTTCCCCAAATAATCCGGCCGGAACGTTTTGGAACAGCGCCCCGAACAGAATCAACCACATCAGCGGCTGGACGATGCCGGCAATCAGGGTCGAAGGACGGCGTTGGAGTTGAACGAACAGTCGCCGGGTGAGGGCGATCGTTTCTTGAATGAATTCTCCCACCGGATTGCTCGCGTCAGCATCTAACCTGGGAAGGCGATCGTCTGGCTTGGAGGGTGCAATCGTATTACTCATAATGATTCCACATTCGATATGACTCGATATGCGATCGATCTTAGAAGTAAATGCAAAGTAAATGCTAGCCTCTACGGATAGAAGCTAGCACGTTGGTGTGGATAATTCGCTGTTTTTTGCCGAACAGAGGTCTTTTTTCGAGGCGCGAAACTATTCTGTCTGCGGTTTCTCACTTATAGCAATTTTCGTTTAGGTTGACCCCACCGGGTGAGGGCGGGTTTTGAAACTAGATCGCAGTGAGGGTAAATTTTTCAGCTAAACCCGCCCCTACAATTGTCTGGGTTTTATCTTTATGAAAACCGCTATAAAAAAAATTTGTTCGGTGGCGGAATTCTCAGCAATTAGCCCTGGGCTTGCTTGCGCTTGCGGAGTTTGCTGCTCGCACCGAGGGAGGCAACTGTAACTAGACCCAGAATGCTGGCCGGTTCGGGAACGGAAGCCGAAACAGGAGAGACCGCAGAAGCCGAAAGAGTTCCAGCAATGGCCATACCGTCGTTAATGCATTCGGCAAACAAGTGAGCGAGGTAGTCGCTACCGGGCAGTAAAGCGCGATCGAAGCTGAAGCCGAAGGTGTGGGTTCCGGTGGCGTTGAAGTTGCCGAAATCCAATCCCAATCCACTCAGCGCACCGGCATCTAACATATCGATATCGCCGATCTTCGTGCCCGAGGCAATGGAGTTGGGAACGGAGTAATTTTTGGTGTAATAGTCTTGGAAATACTCGTCGGTGGTGGCGAGATCGGCCATCGAACTGTGGCTCTTGGCCGATTTATCGTATTTTTTCAGGTGTTTGAAACCGGAGTTTGTCTTAGCCACGTTTTGACCGACAACGTTACCGAACACGCCCGTTTCGGAAACCCCAGAATCGTTCGTTCCGGCGAAACGAATCCCAAACAAGTCGCCATTGTCGTGAGCGGTTTTGAGATCGTTTCCGGAGAAGTTGAAGAACAAATCGCCGTAGCCGATGTTGTTATCTTTTGCTCCCTCAGAATACTCTCCATCCAGGGCGAGGTTGGAGTTGATACCGATATAAACTTTATCCCCGGCTTCTTTAATCGCCATGCCGTAAAATTCGTAGGCACTATCGGCACCGCGAACGCCGTAGTCCATGCCATCGGCGAAAGAGTCGATCGCGTAGTTCCAGCCACCGTGCATTTGTCCGGCGTTTGCGGCTTGTCCGGAGATGCCACAGATGCAAATTGAAGCGGTTGCGACTTTGAGAAGGTTCTTGAATGTTAATGCTTTCATCTGTCTGAATTCCTATAATCTCGTGTTGAGTTCGGACGAGATACACCCCTGATGTTTGACAGTGTCCTGCCTGTTTTTCTTTTTTCTCTCTATACTCACCACCATAGAAATTCAACTCAGGAAATTCCAAGGTTTTTCGATTACATTATTCGTAAATATAAAAAAAAGGGTTTTATGTGAAAATCTTCTGTTTTTTGCTTCGATTCAGTACATTCTCCGAGGTCGATCGGCAGCAAAAAAGCATATGTGTTTAGCTGGGTTGTCGGATTGTCAAGTAACGAAGGAAGCTGACTCCAGACAATACAACCTTGCGCTTGATGGATCTGCTGAATCTATCTGTTGACGCTTGACATCACAGAGGTCTGTCCTAGGAACAGCAAATTATCGCGATCGAACTATCTCAACCGCGAGCGAAACTCTCTATTTCTTCTTTTTAAGTCTTATTTGCTTAGCTTTAAGCCCTTGACGAGGATTGAACTCGTGACCTCACCCTTACCAAGGGTGTGCTCTACCACTGAGCTACAAGGGCATTATTGGAAAACACAAATCTCTATCGATTTGTGATGGGCCGGGCTGGATTCGAACCAGCGTAGGCGTAGCCAGCGGATTTACAGTCCGCCCCCATTAACCACTCGGGCACCGACCCATGATTTTCACCACGGTTATAAACGATAGCATAGTCAGGAATCAAAAACAATTCTCTCAAAATTTTTCATTTTTTTTGATGTTCTGGGATGACAGCACGCTCGATCGCCAGCAGTAGATAAGCAGAAGATAAACATCAGATGGCGGGTAGAGTTGCTCTTCAATCGATCTAGCGAAGTATCGAGATTGGAGGGATCGATCGGGGTTGGACGCGACATCAAACTCAGTACACCGTGTTTTTGAGAAAGGATCGATCGCAATCGCGAATCGGAAACATCGTCGCGCTGGTACTCGCAGTTCATCCCAAAGGTTGCTCTTTGCCGAATTGGGTTTCTATCGAATGCCGGTGTTGGAAGGGTTTCCAGACCGCTGTGCGTTCGCCATGGGACGCTTTGGCACTCGTCGTTGACCCCCCCGAGGCTGAGCGGGACGGGTTCGAGGTTGTTTGGATGCACCTTGGGCTGAAGATTTCGATCGCTCGTCTTCCGTCCCGTAAGATCCGTGAGCGCTGCGTTTGGTGCGGAAGGTCACGTTCACCCCTTCGTTGGTTTGTTCGAGGACGAGCAAGGGGGTAGGTTTGGCACTTTGGTCCCAGTGGATGTATGCGACTCGACCCTGGATGGCGGGTTGCCAGGTATCGCGATCGCCGGCCGGACTGAGGTAGGTTTCGATACAGTCGATAATTTGCCCGATGGTAGCAGAAGTGGGTTGTGTGGGCAGTTTCGTCATCTTAATTTGAATCCGGAACAGAACTCTTTTTCTAGTTTGGGTGCCAACACCGGTTTCGTGTTCCACATCAAAGGTTTCATCCACCAAACGTCCCGCACCCCGATTTTCTGCATTCGGACGCAGCGCCACGCTAATTTTATTCTTAACTTTGACTTTAATCTGATTGACCACGGCAAAATGGAAGGTTTCTTCTTCCATTCGCATCCGCAAGTAATCTAAGTTAAACTCTCGCGAGTGAATCAGGTCGGGATTCTTTTCCATCTTGCTGATGGCGGCAACCGCACGTTTGTACTTCTTTTGCAGCTCGCGATTTTTAAACTCTTCGGTTCTGAGCTTTTTATTGAGCTTAGTCATTTGCACTCTCGAGACGATCGCGACCGCTAGGGCGATCGCGGAAACAACTCCGAGTACGCCGAAGACCATAGGGTTACCGGAAACGCCTTGCTCTTGAGGTTGGACCGGGGTTTGTGCTAAAGTCGGCTCGACTAAAACAATCGGATTTGACATAAGACGATAACTGACACGACTGGATAACTCTATCTTATGAACAGAATGCACTGTCCGCCCACCATGGACGATCGAACGCGAACGAATATTTACAGATTAGGGATCGTGAGTGCATTGAAAGAGTCCGGTAGCCGCGATCGTCTCGGCCAGTCAATTTAAATCGGTCCGCATTTTTGCCCGATCTTTTCGGCCACCGGGGATATTAACGATTAGTATAGTCGTTTGATGGTAGTGGCGGCGAGCTGAAGGCGGTAAAATTCGATCGGACCTCGAATTCCTCGGTACTCTCTCATTTGACGTAGCTTCTTGACGGTGGCTCGGGGAGTTCTGGCTGGGTTTGTTGGTCTCGAACCCATCCCCCAAGATGCGACCTTCTCACCGGGAAATCAATCGAGTGTTGCATACATGTCTTTTGTATTATCTCCAGAAATTGCCGCTCGATTTGCCCCCAAAATCCGCCTGGTGGCAACGGATATGGATGGAACGTTGACCCGATCGGGCAAGTTTACCTCGGCTTTATTTGAGGCGTTTGCACGGCTGGGGCGATCGCAGATTGAAGTTTTAATCGTGACGGGAAGATCGGCGGGTTGGGTGAGCGGTTTGGCGCACTATCTGCCGATTTGGGGGGCGATCGCGGAAAATGGCGGGCTGCTGTATCGATCGGATCGAGAATTTCCGATTTCCCTAATTCCGATCGCCGATCCGATCGCCCACCGCCAAAACCTCGCTCGCGTTTTCGAGTTCCTCAAACGGGATTTTCCTCACCTGCAAGAATCTGCCGACAATCAGTTTCGGGTGACAGATTGGACGTTTGACGTGCGCGGATTGAGCGAGGAGGACTTGCAACGGCTGAGTGCGGCGTGCCGGGAACGAGGCTGGGATTTTATCTACAGTACGGTACAGTGTCATATTAAGCTGCCCGCCCAGGAGAAAGCCCTAGCAATCGGGCAAGTGCTGCGGGATTATTTTCCCGAGTTCGATCGCGATCGAGTTGTAACCGTCGGAGATAGTCCCAACGATCGCAGTCTCTTCGACCCGACAAATTTTCCCCATTCGGTCGGTGTGGCGAATATCGCCGACTATCTGCAACAACTGCCTTACGCCCCGGCTTATATCACCGAAGGGCCAGAAGGGGAGGGATTTTGCGAGTTGGTACGGTATCTGACTTGATGTGGCGATTTCGATACTCGATAAAGCGCGCGATCGACGACAGACGAGCCAATTTTTCCTCGAGAACGATTGAATGTTACTGAGTTTGAGTTGATTGTTACAATTCAATAATTCCTGTCAATATTCCTTGCAATTAACCCGAGTCTTTTTTTAAGTTTTCTAGAATGAAAGTATAAAGGATAGCTTATACGTAAGTAAGAGGAAAAGGCATTATGAAACTTGAACTTATGTTGAGAAATGCTCTGCAATCTCTATTTGAGTCTGTCGGTCGCATCTTTAGCCCCACCGATGACGCATATCCCGAGATTGGCGTACAACCCTTTGAAGGTGAGCCTTATGGCGAATCAGAATAGGTCGTTCGCACGAGCTTTTTAATTTAAAATCAAAGAATACCTCCATAATTTTGATGGGGGTATTCTTTTTTATGGCTGGGATCGACGATCGAAATCGCTGGGCTTATTTTTATTTTTGGTGTCAATGTGTGGTGAGTGAGAGTGTGGTGAGTGAGAGAACATATTGCGGATAACTCTCAATAGCGATCGCGGTCAGCTCCGAGCAATAATCAAGTATGACCGATCGGGTTAAATTACTTTTTTGATGAATTGCTAAAGAATGTTGCTATTTATTTAATCTTTTCAAATTTAGAGATTGAAGCGAGTTCTCCTCGTAGAATGTAGGTATAGAGAGAAGTCTCATCAAGTTACTTCGATCGTCGTTTTTACGGATAAGTCCGAAGTCTAGCAACCAGCGACACCTAGCCAATCACTTCGGTTCGAGTGCGCGGTCTTTCAATCTAGTTTCACTTCAACGGGAATAGAGAGATCTAAATCACAAGATATTAGCGATCTCGATCGCTGATAATCCCTTCAATTTCCCTTACAAGAAGTTTATGTGAAATCACCTATAAATGTCATGCATTTGTCTGCACCCTCGAGTACCATCCAAAAATTGCCACCCATTTCCAAAATGGAAATGAAAAAGCTTTTTCATTCCGAAATTGTTAGAGCTTGGCAGGAAATGCAAAATACCATTGCCACCACCCACAAAGAATCTTCCGTTTAGTCCGTTTAGAACGGTTGCCAGTTAGACTTTCCGGATGTAAATGCAATGACGGATCGCCCGAGAAACGGGCATCTCGAATCCATCGACAAGCTCGATCTCTCCTCCGATCGAGTTTGTTGTTTTTTCGAGTGCTTCTGATTCCTCCGCCGTCCAGCGACCTCGATAGAGAACGGCAATCCCCTCAGATTTGAGCAGGGGAAGTGCGTACCGGGCGCAAAGCGATGCAGACCCCACCGCCCGAATGAATGCCAAATCGTAAATTTGCCGATGTTGGGGAAGTTTGGCAATTTTTTCCGCCCGTCCGGCAAGACCGATCGCATTTGAAAGTGCTAAGGACGATCGGGCGGTTTCGAGAAATGCTACCTTCTTGCGCGTGGCATCGAGTAGCGTCACGTGCCATTGCGGTTGGACGATCGCCACGGGAAATCCAGGAAATCCCGCCCCCGTGCCGATATCGATCGCCCGCAGTCGATCGGGTAAAGACTGCCGCAGCGAACCGATTCCCCGCAAAGAATCCCACAAATGCTTTTCCCAAAATTCCATCGGTGCGGTAATTCGAGTTAGATTGAGCTGCTTGTTTCCCTGTAAAATCAGCTCGTACAGGCGAGCGAACTGTTGCTGTTGGGCGCAGTTGGGTTGCCATCCCAGGGTCTGCTGCCAAACCGACATCATCTCGGGTAGCTGAGTATCCGTCATCGCGTTCTCCGGTCTTTTGACTGGGACCTGTCAACGCTCCATTTTACTCCTCTAATGCCGATCGATTTGAGCAATACCAATACGGTGTGGGCATCCGTTCTCGTCGAAACCCTCGCCCGACTCGGACTGTCTCGCGCCATTCTCTCTCCCGGTTCTCGTTCGACTCCCCTCACCATCGCCTTTGCCACCCATCGGGATATCGAAGCCATTCCCGTTCTCGACGAGCGATCGGCCGCCTTTTTTGCTCTCGGACTGGCACGACAAACCGGAGTTCCAGCGATTTTAGTCTGCACTTCCGGAACCGCTGGGGCAAATTTCTACCCGGCGGTTATCGAAGCCCGAGAAAGCCGAGTGCCGTTACTCGTTCTCACGGCCGATCGACCCCCAGAGTTGCGAGAGTGCCACGCCGGACAAGCCATCGACCAACTTAAACTCTACGGCACCTATCCCAACTGGCAAGCGGAACTCGCCATCCCCTCGCTGAAATTATCGATGCTGGCATATTTGCGGCAAACCATCGTCCATGCCTGGGAACGCACCCGCTTTCCCACAGCTGGTGTCGTCCATCTCAACTGCCCTTTTCGCGATCCCCTACCGCCAATACCCGAAGCCGCAGCCGCAGAACTGGCAACGGAGTTTCCATCGGATTTTTTTGAGGCGATCGCACCTCCCCCATCGCTGCAAATCGCGCCGGATTCCCCAACCCAAATTTGGCAAACCCTCGCAGCGGGCGATCGGGGCATCATTGTTGCCGGACTCGCCCAACCGCAAAATCCCCAACGCTACTGCCAAGCGATCGCCCACCTCGCCAAAATCTTGGGCTGGCCGGTGTTGGCAGAGGGTCTCTCTCCCGTCCGCAACGATCGTCGCCTCAATCCCTACCTCATTACGACGTACGATGCCATTCTGCGTCACCCCCAACGGGCATTGGAGTTCGCCCCGCGTCGGGTTCTGCAAATTGGCGAACTGCCCACGAGTAAAGTCCTCCGTACTTGGCTAGCCACTCATCAACCCCAGCGATGGATTCTCGATCCGGCTGCGGAGAATTTCGATCCCCTCCACGGTAAGACCACTCACTGGCGAGGGTCGATCGAATCTCTGCAAATTCCCGATGGTTGGCATGGCACTCGCAACGACGATTACTGCCAACGCTGGACTGAAGCCGAAACCCAAGTTCGAGGGGCGATAGATTCTACCCTGGACGATCTCGAGGCGATCGTCGAACCCAAAGTCGCCTGGATGCTATCGCGAGTTCTGCCGCCGCAAACGCCCTTATTTATTGCCAATAGTATGCCCGTTCGCGATGTGGAATTTTTTTGGCCACCGGGAGACTCTCAGATTCAACCCTTTTTCAATCGCGGGGCTAATGGGATTGACGGAACCCTGTCTGCGGCATTGGGAATTGCCCATCGCCATCGATCGAGCGTTCTGCTAACGGGAGATTTGGCATTACTGCACGATACTAACGGCTTTTTGCTCGGCGATCGATTCGTCGGTCACTTAACAATCGTTTTAATTAATAATAATGGCGGGGGAATTTTTGAAATGCTTCCCATCTCTCAATTTGACCCACCCTTTGAAACGTTTTTTGCCACACCCCAAAATATTGACTTCGAGAAACTTTGCGCCACGTACGGAGTGGAGTACGAGCTTATATGCGATTGGCCGCAACTGAGCGATCGATTAAACCCACTTCCCGATCGCGGAATTCGCCTGTTGGAACTGAAAACCGATCGCAAAGCGGATGCCCGGTGGCGCAAAGCATTCTTTCAGCAGTTAGAAACTGAAGTGTTCGATCGAGATTAATGTTTTATTTTAGATCGGCATTTCGCTCTTAGCTTTTAAATTTTGAAGAAAACGCACCCTTACATTGGTTGAATTCCGGTTTTCGCTGTCCTGAGAAAATGTAGGGGCGGGTTTAGCTAAAAACTATGCCTCCCAGGGATCGATCGTCAAAACCCGCCCTCGCGCTTATATGCCTCACAAATACGGGAGCTGCTATATCACAGGTTAATTTTTTGAAATCTTAGCTTTTCGAGCTGTAAATCATCCAATTACTGATAGCTCAATGCTGACTATTTAAGCATTCCAAACTGGCGCAGAAGACTAACGTTTTCTGGGGTTAGTAACTTTTGGGCTTCTGCAACTTGATTGAGTAACGAAATTTCTCGAGTAAATTCCTCTTGCAGAATTTTCAAGTAGCGTTCTTTGGCTTCGGGAGGTTGTTCGTTTTCTAACATTTTTAGCGCCATGTTAATATTAGAAACGGGCTGGCGCAATTCTTGGGTTAAATTGGAAAACATCTCATCTTTCGCACTCACAAACTGTTGGAGTTTATCGAGTTCTTCCGAGAGAGATTGCATTCTACCGTAGAACGCTTCTTGCTTTTTGAAACGGGCTTCGATCGCTCGCAGCAATTCTTCAATATCAAAGGGTTTGGTAAGATAGTCATCCGCACCGAGTTCGATTCCTTGGCGAATATCTGCCCGATCGGATTTTGCCGTTAGAAAAATAAAAGGAATTAAATGAGTTTCAGGATTTTGTTGCAATTGTTTGAGCACGCCATAGCCGTCTAATTCCGGCATCATCACATCACAAATAATCAGGTCTGGCGTTTCGCTTGTCGCCATTTCTACCCCACGAGACCCTCCTGACGCACCGATGGCTTCAAATCCTTCCGCTTTGAGAATACTCAAAATATTTTTGAGTAATAGCTGTTCGTCTTCAATGACTAAAATTTTCTTCATGTTCGCGTTCGCTATTTAACGGCAGCGTTACCGTAAAAGTCGTTCCAATACCGACTTGACTGGTAACTTTAATAACACCCCCATGTAATTCAACGCACCTTTTGACAATTGCTAAACCCAACCCCGTACCGGGAATTGTGCCAACATTTTTGGCTCGATGGAAAGACTCGAATAAATGAGATAAGTCTTCCGGTGGAATGCCGATTCCTCGATCTTGAATTTGGAAAACGACTCGATCTTGATGATACCGCAGGGTGGCTCGAATCGAGCTGCCCAGGGCTGAGTATTTGATGGCGTTTGCGAGTAAATTGTCGAGAATTTGTCGGAGTAGTTTTTCGTCCATCAGAGGAACGATCTCGACATCGGGGGGTTCGACGATCTGCTCGACGATTCGATCGCCCCCCAAACCCGCGCAGATTTCCGAGACGAGGCGATCGAAAAATGGAGTGAGTTCGAGGGGTTGGGGATCGAACTCCAATTTACCGGCTTCAGCACGACCGAGGGTGAGTACGTCGTCGAGCAAGTGAGTCATATGTTGAGATGCTGACAGAATTTGCCCGAGTTGTTCGAGTTGTTGCGATCTCTCCCAGTCGTAGCGTTCGAGTAGTTGCGCCGAAGATTTGATAATCGCCAGCGGCGTGCGAAATTCGTGGGATGTCATGGTCACGAAGCGAGATTTGAGTTCGTTGAGTTCCCGTTCTTTCGCCAGCGACACCCGCACTTCTTCTTCAGCTTGTTTGCGATCGCTAATATCGATTAAAGAACCGATCCACTCGACGGAATTTCCGGTTTCATCCCGCACCACCCGCACTTCGTCGCGCAACCATCGATACTCCCCGTCCCGGTGGCGGAAGCGATATTCGTTGACGCGATCCTCGCGTTCGCCCAAATTCGCCAAACTCTCCAAAACGCGGGGTGCATCTTCCAAGTGCAGTCGATCGCGCCAAAACGTCGGCTGAGTCAACCATCGATCGGCCGAGTAACCCAAAATCTCCTCGATATTGTCGCTAATAAACGTCGTCGCGCAGTCGCCATCGGGACGGCGGCTGTAAATGACGGCCGGACTGGAGGTGAGTAGGTATCCCAGGCGCTGCTGAGTGGCTCTTAAAGCTTCCTCCGCTTGTTTGAGTTGGGTGATATCCGTTGCGGTTCCCGCCACCCGCGCCAGTTTGCCGTCGAGATCGCGAAACGCCATCCCCCGCCAGAGAATCCAGCGAGTACTGCCATCTCGATGCAACATCCGATGAGACATTTCGCACGCGGAATTACCTTCGATGATGTAGGCGCGGGCCGCCGCAATGGCCGATTTGCGATCGTCGGGATGGACGCGATCGAGCCAGGATTTGAGGCTGTTGGGAATCTTGCTGTCGGCATAACCCAACATCGCTTTTAAGTTCGGTGTCAGGTAAAGTTGTTCGCCCCCCAGATACCAATCCCAAACCCCTACCTGACTTTGCGCGGTGGCTAGGGCATAGCGTTCTTCGCTCTGTTGGAGGGCGAGTTCGGCTCGGGTGCGATCGCGGGCTTCCCGCGCCAGAGAAGCCATATACGCGAGATAGTTGGCAAAGTTCTGCTCCTCGAGCATCCACGGTCGGCGTTCTCCTATGCGATCGAGTCCGAGAACGCCGATGGTTCTGCCTGCCGCGCGAATCGGCACGTCTAAGACCGAAGTAACGCGATCTGCCCCAGTCGAGATACCCGCTTGCAGTCTCGGATGGCGGCGCGCGTCCTCCGTGACGATCGACTTGCCCAATTCCAAACTCTGAAAGTATTTCGGATGGGAAGCCACTTCTAGTCCCATTATCGATGAGTGCTGCCGCCGCGCGAGTTCGTAGAGATCGGCGCATTCCATCAAGGTGCGATCGTCGTTGTAAAACCAAATGCTGACGAGATCGACATCTAAGGTGTGGGATGCCGTCTGGGTGAGTTTTTGCAGCGCCCCTTGGAGGTTTCCCGTATGAAATTCCGAGCATTTCGAGAGTTCGACGAGGACGATTTGCTGCCATTGCAACCGATTTTCTCGCATCTCGAGGATTTGTTCGGCACGAACGCGGGATTTGAGTTCTCGTTCCAGACGGGCGTTGGCCGCTCGCAGGCGATGGTTTCCGGGTGCTGTTTCCGGTTCCAAGGCTTGGAGTAGGGTTTTTTGGGTCACTAACCCCACGAGTCGATCTCGCGCGTCTACGATGGGAAGTTCGCGTACCTCGGACTGGCGAAATCGATCGAGCAGAACCGATAGATTTTGGGCTTGGGAGACGTTGAGTACCATCGTTGGAACTTTCATCACCTGTCGAACGGTCAGGTCGGTATCGGATGCGCCAGAGGAGATCGCCGCGAGGAGATCGCGCTCGCTCAACAACCCGACAAGTTTGGCAGAGTTGGCACTTTCGATCGCCAGCACGCAACTTGCCTGGGTCTTTAGAAGGCGATCGATGACTTCAGATATGGGGGTCTCGGGGAATGCGGTGAGGGGGTGAAAGTCGATCGCTTCGCGTGCCCAGGAGTCTAGTTTCATACAGGAGATGGGGTGAGAAAGTACGGACTAAAACTCGCTTCGCCGAATGCAGTTTTGTTGGGTCCTACACGCGATCTCGAAATGATCTCGAATTCGATCGACTGGTTGTACTGTTAGCATCTGCATTTGACCGATCGGATTGGCTACCGATCGGAATCGTTCCCCCGATCGCCTGGGACTTGAGACAGACTTAACTTCATCTAAGTTCGATCTTCGTTAATATATCTTAGACAAAATTGAGGTCGGAGCGTAAGCATTCAGCACGGCTTTAGACGAAAACACCGCGAGCATTCGTTGAATCTGTGTTTTCTCGATGGATGAAATTCATCATCTCGATCGGCGAGTCCGTTGAAATTTCCGCTGAAATTTCAGCGTTTGGGGTTCGCAACAAACTGACGGCTAACGGCTGAATGCTTACCAGCCATTAAGTCCGAGCTAAAAGTTCCTCTAATTGCCGACAGCCGTTTAGACCCAAACTCGGATCTTGGCGGTACTCCGGTTGGGGAATCCATACGCTCACGTTTTTCTCTAAAGACACCCAATATAAGTACTCGACTTCGGGGTCGTAGTTGAGTCCAACGCGCAGATTGGAATAGTCATCTTCACAAATCTCAAATCCAAATCGAACCACCAGTTGCGCCAGCAGACATTCTGGCGTGTAGCGGTTTTCTCCAGCCACTTCTCGTTCTTGCCAAAAGGTGGTTAAAAACCGATTCATGCGCGGTAAAACTTTATCGGGAATGCCATTACGACTGGCATAAATAATAGCGGGATTGCCCTCAACAATAATGTGACAGGGGGTACTCATAGGTTAAATGTGAATGACGATATTTTTAAGTACTAAAAATGACAATCTACGTCTAATACGAACGATCTCAAACCCGAATCTGGTAAGGAGGGTGGGGAACAGTCAGAAATAGCTACAGCACGATCGGGGTTCGAGCTTCTTATACACGTCGAGCGCACGCATCAAGCGTAATTTAGAATCTTGCTCTTAAGAATCTCAATAGAATCTCAATCGCCTATCTTACACGAACTTGTCGCGGTTGAGGGAATATTTGCCGGATAACGGGAAATATAAGTTGAAGTTCGCCGTCCGAACCAATCGTAACGGCGATCGCGAATTTGTTCGTAAAAGCGATCGCCCGCCCACTTGATTCCGGGTAAAATCCGGTAAACCCAGACGAAAAGTTCTCCCGTCGGTAACAAGCGTCCAATTTCTTCGGCGGCTTCGCTTCCCTGCCAGCGACGTTCTGGCAATCGGGCATCCATTAAAATTATGCCCAGTTCGCACCCTTGAGGAGTGATATCGTAGCGACTCAAGACATCTGCTGCTTGCATGGGGATGTACTCAAATCGTTCGCCGCGATCGAGTGTCTCGAGTAGCTGCACTAGAGTAACACAAAGATTGCAATTACCATCGTAAATGACGAAATAAGTCATAATTTCCCCGGATAAGAAACGATCGACGAGAATAGATAAAGAAGATCGGGGCGAGCGCTTCAGGAACGAACGGACTCACTCGATTCCATCTGATGCAACCGCGCTTCTACCATCTCTCGCACCACATCGCGCATCTCGTACTGCGCTTCCCACTTCAATTGTTCCTTTGCTTTCGTCGGATTGCCTCGGCTGAGGGCGATATCCGTCGGTCGATACAAACTCGAATCGCACACGACGTAATCTTGCCAGTTTAAATCAAAATAAGCAAACGCCTCGCGCACGAAATCCTCTAACTTGTTCGTTTGTCCGGTGGCAATGACGTAATCGTCCGGCTGCTGCTGCTGCAACATGGCGTGCATCGCCTCAACGTACTCCGCAGCGTATCCCCAGTCTCGTTGCACGGAAATATTACCCAGATACAGCCGTTCGGAATTGTTTTTGGCAATCTGACATGCAGCCGAAACAATTTTTTGGGTGACGAAGCGTTCCGGACGCAAAGGGGACTCGTGATTGTACAAAATGCCCGAACAAGCAAACACGCCGTAGGCTTCGCGATAGTTCGCCACCTCCCAAAATGCGGCGGCTTTGGCAACGCCGTAGGGACTGCGAGGACGAAAGGGGGTGGTTTCATCGGCGGGATATCCCTTCGTATCGCCGAAACACTCGCTCGATCCGGCATTATAAAGTTTGATGGGTGCGCCGGTAAACCGAATGGCTTCGAGGAGATTGAGAGTTCCCGTGGCAATGCTATCGAGGGTTTCGACGGGTTGCTCGAAGGAGAGTCCGACGGAACTTTGTCCGCCGAGATTGTAGACCTCGTAGGGTTGAATTTTGCTCAGAACTTGGAGTACGCTGCGAAAATCTGTCAGGGACATGGAAACGAGCTTGACGCGATCGCGGATTCCCAAGCGCGTCAGGTTTCTAAAGGTCGAGATTTGGGCATCCCTAGACGTTCCACAGACTTCATAACCTTGAGCGAGTAGATGTCGAGCTAAATAAGATCCGTCTTGGCCGGAGATCCCACAAATAAGAGCTTTTTTCATCGATACGTTTCCAGACGCTAGCCCCAACTTAGCACTAAATTCTCGAGCTACGTTAGCCGGAGACCGAGGGTGCCTTGCCGGGGGAAAGCCGGGGAAGATGGCAAGCGGCTGATTTGCCGATGCTAGGAATCTCTGAATTTCTGCGTAGAGACGGGACGCTCCCCCTTCACGATCGCTTTGAAGTTTGAGCCTGCCAATTGCGAATGGGTCGTTTATCGATGATATCTAATGTGAATTCCCCGAATCGAACCCTGACGTTATCGTTACTCCTCGTAACCGATTTCTTATTCCAATTTTCTATCTCCTATTCCCCAATCTCGCCAGGGTTTTAGATCGTTCGAGCTAGACGTAATTTTCAACTTCTAATCGGGTTTGTCTGTTTCCCATCGTTGCCCGGTCGGAAATTCCCGTCGGGGTCGATCCCGAACATCTAAATGGATGATATCCTCGAAATCTCGTGCGCGATCGCCCATTTCTAGAGGCTTGATGAAATCTCGATCGCGACTCTCAAATGCTCGATCGATCGTGGGGAGATTAACATTTAACACACTCATCATCTCTTTCTCAATTTTGAATTTTTTTAGTTTGAATATGGCCTCAAAATTGCAAGTTATTCCCCAACAGACAGTCATGTATTAACAAAATGCCATACTCAATCGTGGCTCGATCGGTATGAAGTTACAAGTCAACAATGGTCGGTTTTCAATTCGTCCACTCCACTCCCGATAAAGACCGATTATATGAGTGAGTTACCTGTATCTAGATTGGTTTCGAGTTCGATCGGTTAATTTTTAATCCGAGAGCGAGCACCAATTGAATCGACGGCTAGTGGCAAATAGAAAACGGAGAAGGGGGAAAATCGGTCAGAATTGCTTATTTCCGAATCAGGATCGATTCTGAATTCATAAAAACGATAGAAAAGCGATCGCCACTTCTATATACTCGGAAAAAGTTTTGAGTCCGAGTGCGATTGTAAATGCTACGGTATCACTTAGATCTTGTGGGTAAGACTCGGGTATGCATAGAGTCCATCTTGTGCAGAGCGTGAATTGAAACGCAATTCTGAGGATAGTCGCGCCGTACGAGCCGTTTCTTACAAAGTCGCGCCGATCGGGTTTTTTCCATTCCCCATTTCTCGTTGCCAAACCTGCAAAACTGGCGATCGTTAAGCGCACGCACTGCAATAAATGAGAAAGAACTCCTTACCATTGCGATAAGAAGTTCTTTAAAACCCAACTGTATAGAAAAGCAGCTCTTTTCAGCAAGCACCCACTTTAGCAAATACCACGTAAAGGGTTTTGAGAATAATCGTCAAATCGTACCAAGGAGTCCACCGAGTTTGGTAGCGCAAATCCAAACTGACGATGCTCTCAAAATCTGTAATTTGAGAGCGACCGCTGACCTGCCACTCTCCGGTAATGCCGGGTTTAACGCTCAGGCGCTGCCAGTGATGTTTTTCGTAGCGAACGACTTCATCGGTTGTTGGGGGTCGAGTTCCCACCAAACTCATATCTCCGACTAATACGTTCCAAAACTGGGGAAATTCATCCAAACTGGTTTTGCGCAGAAAACAACCGACTCGCGTAATGCGAAAATCTTGGGTGTTTTTGAAAATTAACCCATTTGCTTCGTTGTTCACCAACTCTTTCAAAGAGTCCGCATCGGAAACCATCGAACGGAACTTATAGATGGTGAAGGTTTTGCCATGAAGTCCGTGTCGGTTTTGACTGTATAGTATCGGACCGGGACTATCGAGTTGAATCGCAATGGCAATCGGGAGAAAGATAATTGCTAGAATAAACAGTCCGACCAAACTTCCCACGATATCGAGGAAGCGCTTGAAAGCAGATTGGGTAGAAGGGTGAAGAGTATCGAACTCTGGAGTTGTTGAAATTTTGTCTGGAAAATAGAGTTTCTTCAAGAATACAGTTGAAGTCATCTTTATAAACCTTATGTTGAGTTTTTACGTGGGTTTAGTGCTTATTGACTAAGAACCTGAAAGCAACGAGAGACTCAGACATCTTCTCCAAGGAATTGTTCCTGGATAAAATACAAATTGTGGGGCAAAAAGAGTTTATCCCGACATCATTTTTAGTCTAGATGCCTTTTCTTTTTTGGCTTTCAGTCAACTTAGCAAATGCTTCCTAATACTACTCCACAATCAATCTAGAAGAGAGAAGTCTCTCGAATAACTTCGAGGTCGAGGTACATTCAAGAAAACTACCCTAATAAACTTTAGATAATTTATGTGGATAGCAATTAGGGAGATCGATTAGCAGACAAAATAGTTAATAGCAACATTCTGTCTGTACGGTTTGACTGGTTCGCCCCTAACACTTATCTAACCGATCTATTGAGCTACCGAACGACTGAACTCAATATTAATCTCAACAACTAAACGAACTTCTAGTTGTTGCTTGACTCTACGTATAAATACTAATACAAACGAATCATAGTGCGATCGGGGATCGGGAGGGTTTACAAAATCTTTATAAAAGTCGCAGATGACCTGGAGGAATTTAAAGTTTACGTAAAGCAATGTCCGTAAATATACGGAAACACCCTGGCTCTAGCCGCCTAACCCAACTTGCATTTAAGATGATGGGTACACAAAATCGTCTCAATGACGCGATTGACAGCAGACAGGCATCGAAACTGACAGTCGAGGTCTGGGAATGCCAAGCTAGTTGTTGTCGAGTCTGAATACACTATGGAACCCGAAAAATTTCTCTCAATTGGCGATCGCTCCATTTCTTTGCGTCAAGCCATTGGCTATCTGCGGGCTTCTGGCGACTTGCCCCGCTTTTTGCAAAAAATTCTGCACCAGCACGTTCTCGCCGAAACGCTAGAATCCGAAGAGTCGGTGGAGATCGAGCCGAGTACGATCGAACAAGCCATGCTTGACTTTCGCTTGCAAAATCGGCTCAACGATCGAGAACAGTTCGATCGCTGGCTGGCTTCCCAAGGGATGAGTTACGACGAATTCCGAGAGCGAATTATCACGGCACTCAAAGTCGAACAACTGAAAATCGATCGAGTTGCCTCGAAAGCTCAAGCCTATTTCGAGCAAAACAAACCCTTGCTCGATCGGGTTATTCTCTCCCGCGTCGTGGTGGCCGATTTGGCCGTGGCACAAGAATTACGAGAGAAGATTCTGGCCGGGGCGCTCTCTTTTGAAGCTGCGGCAAAGGAACGCTCCCTCACAAACGATCGCACCTTCAACGGACTCATGGGAACGATCCCGATGGGACAGCTACCCGAACCCGTGCGCGATCGACTGCTCGGGAACGATCCCGGAAATATCGTCGGACCCCTCGAAACCGAAGGCCGGTACGCACTGCTACGCATCGAACAATGGCTGCCAGCAACTTTTGAAGGGGATACTAAGCGTCAAATTCAAGATCGTTTATTTGATGCCTGGGTGCAGGAACAGCTTCAAAATCGAAAAATTCAACTTCACCTGAATTAAGAGAGAATTGGAAGAAATCGGGGAGTTGGGGCAAACAGAGGCACAGAGGACAGGGGAAACCGGGGAGAAGAAAATGAAAAATGACGTTCGATGTAAATTATCGCGCAACCCTGGTGAGGGGAGAAACGGAGAACAGATCGCAAAAAGTCACGATCGAGTCAGGGCTTGAGCTTGTCATCGAGATCGAGCATCAATTAAAAATGCTTGCATCCTCGTCTTCCTCGTCCTCCGATCTCCACATCCGGAACCTCCGGTGTGTCGATCCGACGCTGCCTCCAAAGCCCCTCAAGCCCCGAAGCCGATCGTGTCCTACGAACCCCTCCACCACAAATATCGACCCGCTATCTTTGCCGATCTTGTCGGGCAAGAAGCGATCGCCAAAACGTTAACCAACGCGCTCCAACAGCAGAAAATCGCCCCAGCATACCTGTTTGCCGGCCCCAGAGGCACGGGTAAAACCTCGAGCGCTCGCATCCTGGCGAAGTCTCTCAACTGCTTGAGTTTCGATCGCCCCACCGAATCTCCTTGCGGCACTTGCGAAGCCTGCCACTCGATTGCCAGGGGAAATGCTTTAGATACCATTGAAATCGACGCGGCGAGCAATACCGGTGTCGATAACATTCGAGAACTGATCGAACGCGCCCAATTCGCTCCCGTCCAATGTCGGTACAAGCTCTACATCATCGACGAATGTCACATGCTCAGTACCGCTGCGTTCAATTCTTTGCTCAAAACCTTAGAAGAACCACCCGCTCGAGTCGTCTTCGTATTGGCAACAACCGATCCCCAGCGAGTTCTACCGACGATTATCTCTCGCTGCCAGCGCTTTGATTTTCGTCGGATTCCTTTAGATGCAATGGTGGCTCACTTGCAAGAGATCGCCCGTCGGGAGGAGATCGATATTGATGCGGAGGCGATCGCCCTGGTGGCACAAATTGCCCAAGGCGGACTTCGAGATGCCGAAAGCTTGCTCGATCAACTGGGTTTGAGTGCCGATCGAATCACGATCGATCGAGTCTGGGATTTGGTGGGAGCCGTTCCCGAACGAGACTTGATGTCCCTGCTCGAGGCGATCGATTCCGATGCTCCCCAAACCGTCATCGAATGCGCCCGTCATTTGATGGATCGGGGTCGAGAACCGCTCGTCGTCCTCCAAAACCTTGCCGGATTTTATCGCGATTTACTCATGGCTAAAACTGCCAGCGATCGCCCCCACTTAGCGGCTTTAACGCCCCCGACCTGGGATGCTCTCTGTCGATTTTCCGATCGTTGGGATGTAGCAGCGATTTTGGCTGGCGGACAACATTTACGAGCCTGCGAAGCTCAGCTCAAAAATACGACCCAACCTCGATTGTGGCTCGAAGTTTCCTTGTTGGGGTTACTGCCGTCTGCCCTCCATCCCCAATTCACATCGGAGTCGTTGCGATCGCCTCAGACTTTACAATCTCCACCGGTAGCCCATCCAACTCCCGTACCAGCTCCCGCACCGAGTTACCATCCAACTCCCGCACCGACACCGCCACCCGTCGCCCATCAACCCCCCGCACCAGCTCCCGCACCGAGTTACCATCCAACTCCCGCACCGACATCGCCACCCATCGCCCATCAACCCCCCGCACCAACTCCCCCACCGATCTCTCCCAATCCAGACCCTCCGGCCCAGGTGGCACCGGAACCACCTCCCGCACCTGCGCCAATCCCAGAGCCAACACCCACAGACGCGATCGACTCCCCTACAGCTCCAGATGCAGCGCAAATTTGGCCGCAAATTCTCGACAATATCCAAATGCGGGCAACTCGAGAGCTATTGCGTCAACAGGGTCAGTTCCTAGGCTTGGAAAATGCAGCCGCTCGCATTTGCGTTAGTTCGGGTTTGGTGAAAGTTGCTACCTCGAAATTGTCCGATATTGAAGCGGCATTCAAGCGTACTCTCGGTCGTTCGATCGTTGTGAAAATCGAACCGCTCGGCACGACCGCTCCTACACCGACTCCCCCAGCTCCCGCACCTGCGAGAACGGTCCCCAGAGAGGTTCCAGCAGCACCTCTGGAAGCCCCCCATCCCGTGGCTCAGATCGATCGTCCTCCTCCCCCACCCGATCCGATATCGACCCCACCCATATCAGAGTTGCCACCGAGCCAGTCTGCTTCATCCCCGATCGAGACACCCGCACCAATGCAAGATTGGGAAGAAGATGAAGTGACGCTGGCCGCCCAACAGCTTGCCCAGTTTTTTCAGGGTGAAGTGACTGCGATCGGCGACGATCCGGAATTTTGATGGCGGCAGGAGACTTTTGGAGTTATAGTCGGTCGTGCGATTTATGATTTATACTGACACGTTTGGCGGATTCTGGGAACGGGAAATGGGCATTGGTGAAAGCTTCAATTGCCACATATCGCCAACGATCCTTCCTCTGACAAAGAGCGATTGAACCAAAGCATTCGTCGATCGACTTGAGAAGGATAAGCTTCCATGATCCGCCTCGCATTTGAGTCTCTTGCTAGCCCTACGATCCTCCCCTAGATTGACCGCTCTTATTTAATCCCGTTTCTAAAGCTTTTATCTACGGTTCTCTTGTTGGCCTAACTGCTACAAACGGGTTGTTATGTGTAACGCTGTTGTAATACTAATAACCTACATTCCGCACGACAAAACGCACATTCCGCAGGTAAGGTCAGCTCAGGAGATAATATTTTTGGCAAGGGGTCCCGAGGAACTGTAAGATTTTCCGTCATTGGGGGGTCAAGTTAGAAATGTGCCTTTAACCCGGAAGCCAGACGAGATGTATCGCCTGAAAACATTGGAAAATCCAACGTAGCGTGGGAGTTCGTGTCGGATTGAAATCGTCGAACACCAACTCCATAGCCTAGACTGCGAGCAGTATGGGAGAAAAACGTGCTCGACTCTACCAGTGCGAGTCAATCCCAAGGGTTACGCAGAGCGAGTACAAGCAATGGT